>CAVERI010000008.1:0-17711 GCA_963618055.1 bacterium
GCGAGTCGATCTACAGCGGCTTCCGTCTCGACTGCTCGCGCAGCATCCCGACGGCGTTTCTGATCGCTCCGGCGGAGTAAGCCCTACAAAACATTTCCGATTCCGAAACACAGTATGGCACAGTGAGCTCTCAATAGAGTTCCTATTGTTCCATTGGGGTAATTCTACAAAGACCTTTCCGGCGCGTCCGAGTATTTCTCCCCGGCGCGCCGGACGTATGAAAGGCGGTCTTTCTCCTGCTTCGAAGCTGCGATTTTTTCATAGTCCAACTGGAAGGAATACGATTTTCTGTACGCGGCCAGCGCATGCGTGCCCTATCGCCTGACGTTTGAACAGGCCGAGTTTCCAAAGACTTCTACGCCGGCATCACCGCCTGTGAAGGGAAAACTACTTTTATTCATATGTCATTTACACGTCAGGCGAACGAAAAACGCGCCTCATGAACCATCTTTTCTAATCATGAAGCGCGTTTTTAGGGGATATACTCTTTATTCTTCCTCCGCGATGCGAATCGCGCGGTCGGGGTAGTTGGTGATGATGCCGTCGCAGCCGATTTCGATCATATGGCGAATGTCGGCTTCCTCGTTGGCCGTCCAGCAGTTCACCTTCAGGCCGCGCTTATGGGCGTTCTCGACGGTGACCTTTTTGAGATTCTTATGATACGGGTGGATGGCCGAGCAGCCCAGCGACTGCGCGTAGGCCGCGGGCGAGCGGCGCTTATTATACAGAAGGCAGGTATACACGTCCGGGTGCAGCTGCTTGAGGCGCTTGATCAGGGGCGCGTCGAAGCTGGAAACGATGGTGTTGCCGATGATGTCGTACTTTTTTAGCACATCATAGAAGAGGTTCAGCGCTTCGTCGGTCTTGTATTTCCCGCCGAACTCCTTGATTTCGATGTTCACCGGGTTCATGCCCTTCACAACGTCCAGCATTTCCTCAAGCGTGGGCGCGGGCGTGCCCTTATACTTCTCATCGAATTTCGCGCCGAAGTCGTGCGATTTGATTTCGTCCAGCGTAAGCTCCACAATCGTGCCCCTGCCGTCGCTGGTGCGGTCGATCTTGTCGTCGTGGCAGATGACGAACCGGCCGTCCTTCGTCAGATGAACGTCACACTCGATGCCGTCCGCGCCCATGTCCAGCGCCATCTGGAACGCCGGAACCGTGTTCTCCGGCGCATACGCGCACGCGCCGCGGTGACCCTGAATCTGTACCTTTCTCATGCTTCAGTCTCCTTTTTTCATCGGATTGTATTCAAAAACCCTTGCCTGTTCATAAAGCGCCCGAATGGTCTCCGGCGGCGGCGTCTGCGTGCCGGTGCAGGTAACGCACGCCGCGCTTACGGCCAGCGCCCGGCGGCAGACGTCGATCTCCGGCAGACCCGCGTCCAGCCCCCACGCCAGCGCCGCCATCATGGCGTCGCCCGCGCCCACGGTGCTGAGCGCGTTCACCCGCAGGCCTTCGCCGCGGTACGCCCGGTCTCCGCTCACAAACAGCGCGCCGTCCGCGCCCATCGATACCGCGACGAACCTTACGCCCGTCTCCTCCATCACGCGCCGCGCGCCCCGGCAGACCTCCTCCGGGGTCTTCAGCGTCTCGCCCAGCAGGCCGGAAAGCTCCATCTCATTCGGCTTGATCAGATACGGCGCGGCCTTCACGCCCTGTCGAAGCGTCTCGCCGTCCGCATCCAGAAACACGCGCACATCCCGCCGCTCCAGCGCGCGAATCCATTCCGCCAGCGTCTCGGGCGGCATGCCTGCCGGAAGCTTTCCGGCGAACACGACCGCGTCGCCCGGCTTCGCGCGCGATTCCAGCTTCTGATACACCCGCGAAAGCACGCGCTTCGACGCGGGCGCACCGGTCGCGTTGATGTCCGTCGTCACATGCCGGTCGGGATCTACCACCTTGAGGTTGGTGCGCGTTTCCGCGTTCGTGCGCACGAAATCGCACTCGATGTTCATTCCCTCAAGGCAGGCCTGAATATAGCGCCCTGCCTGCCCGCCGAGAATGCCCATTGCGACGCTCGTTCCGCCCAGCGCGGCGATCACCTTTGAAACGTTGATGCCCTTGCCGCCGGGATCGTCCCGCGTTTCCTTTACGCGGTTCACCTTGCCCGCCTCAAAACCGGGAATCATCACCGTGCGGTCGCGCGCCGGATTCAGCGTTACCGTAAAAATCATAGCGTTTCCTCCGAATTCGGTATGAGGGTATTATACATCATTTTTTCGCCATTGCAAGCGCGCGCCCGCGGAATCCGCAAAAAGATTGACGGGCGCTCGCAAATTCGCTATACTATAGCCGTTCATTTTTTATAAATCGGAGGTGCCTTTATGGCAAAGCTGAAAATTGGCGTATTCGGCGCGTACCGCGGCATGACCATGATCGGCGTATTGATTCATCATCCGGACGCGGAGCTCGTCGCCGTGTGCGACAAATACGAGCCTGCGCTCAAAAAGGCCGGAGAAGCCGCCGAACAGGCCGGCATGCGCGTCGCGCTGTATACGGATTTCGAGGATTTCTTCCGGCACGACATGGACGCGGTCGTGCTTGCCAACTATGCCAACGAGCACGCGCCGTTCGCCATACGGCTTCTGAACTCCGGGCGGCACGTGCTGAGCGAGGTTCTTCCGGCGGAGACGATGGCGCAGGCCATCGAGCTGATCGAGACGGTAGAGCGCAGCGGGAAGGTGTACGCCTACGCCGAAAACTACTGCTATATGGATCACACGTTCGAAATGCGCCGCCGCTATGAGCGAGGCGACGTGGGCAACGTGATGTACGCCGAGGGCGAATACATCCACGACTGCTCGGGCATATGGCCCGGCATCACCTACGGCGAAAAGGAGCACTGGCGCAACCGCATGTATCCCACCTTCTATTGCACGCATTCCATCGGCCCCATTCTCACCATCACGGGCCGCCGCCCGGTGCGCGTGACCGGCTTTGTGACACAGCAGAACGAAACCGTTCCGCCGCTGGGGCTTCGCATGGGCGAATGCGCGGGCATTGAAATGCTGACGCTGGACAACGGCGCAATCGTGAAGAGCGTACACGGCCATTTGAAGCGCGAGCCTGGCTCGATCAACTATGAGGTATACGGCACGAAGGGCTCCATGGAAACGCAGCGCTTCGCGCCTACCGCCGCCGAGGGACAGCCGAACGAGCTTCAGGTATACCGCGAGGGCGCAAAGGTCTGCGAGGGCACGGCCGAGAAATACGCGCCGCAGAAATTCGTGAGCGCAGAGCTGGCCGAGCGCTATTCCACGCACGGCGGCAGCGATTTCTATGCCACGCATTTCTTCATCGAAAAGATTCTGGGACGCGAAGAGGGGCTGAAGTACTCCATCGACGTGTATACCGCCGTTGATATGGGCATCTGCGGCATTCTGGCCTATCGCTCCGTGCTGAACGGCGGCGCGCCGATGGATATTCCCAACCTGCGCAATCCCGCCGAGCGCGACGCATGGCGCGAGGACAATGCCTGCACCAATCCCGCCGTCGCGGGCAGCCAGCTTCTCCCCTGCTATCCCGGCGGGGATAAAACGTATCCGGACGCGGTGTACGAAAGCGTCCGCCGCATGTGGCTGGCTGAGAAGAAGGCCTGACGCGTCCGCGAGCTCGGCGCGGCTCCCCGCAAACGGAGCCGCGCCGGGCAAATCAGTCTCCCATCAGTCCCTGATGAATCTCCTGCATTCGCTCATCCAGACGCGCGCTCATTTCGGCGCATTCCTTAAGCTCGCGCGTAAGCTCCTCGGCGTTGGGTACCTGCTTTTTATATTTCATCTTGTGTTCAAGGCTCGCCCACAAATCCATCGCAATAGTGCGCAGCTGAATTTCCACCTTCATCAGCTTTTTCTTGTGCTGAAGAAAAATCGGCACCTCCACAATCAGATGCAGGCTTCGGTAGCCGTTTTCCTTTGGGTTTTTGATATAGTCCTTCTTCATGACCAGCATAATGTCGTCCTGCTTTTCAAGGCAGTCGGCCAGCATATAAATGTCCTCGATAAACGAGCACACCACGCGAACGCCCGCCACGTCGCACAGATTTTCCTCCAGCGATTCCAGCGTGAGCGGATACTGCCGCGTGACCATCTTCGTCAGGATACTGGACGGCTCCTTGATGCGGCTTTTGATGCTTTCAATCGGATTGCGGTCGTACTGCACCGAAAACTCCTGATTGAGCACATTAAATTTCGTTTCCACCTCCATCATCGCGCAGCGATAATAGGCCATCAGCTCGCGATACGGCTGGGCGGTGCGGTCGAGCCACTCGATGCGGCTCAAATCCAGATCCGCCCCCTGCTGCTTCCGAAACGCCATTTTTTCAAGAACCGCCTTTTCAAGCGTTTGCGTTGTCATCTCCACGTCTGCACCTCCGTCGATTGTTGCGCCCCTGATAAGCCTTCGCCGCGTGCGGCCGAAAATCCTATCGCGGGCGCTCGTTGTTACATTCCTTTCGGTTTCCCGTCACAATCGCGCAAAAGCATCCTCACACCAGTATATTTCGCCGCCGAAGGGCGCGATTCCTGCCCATTTTTCATCTTGTAAAAAGTATTTGAATCGATTGGCGTATTCTGCTTTATCTGCTATAATAAAACCGTACATTCCGAAGGAGGGATTCACAATGGATGATTGCAGCTGGGCGAGCCGCGTTCTCGCAAAATTGGATTGCAAAATGACCTACGGCGTTCAGAAGGCGCAAGCGCTGAACGGCATCCCCTATACCGTAGAAAACGGCGAATGGAAGTCCTTCGGCATCGGCTGGTGGACGAACGGCTTCTGGCCGGCGGAAATGTGGCAGATGTATCTGGCTACCGGCAAGGAGCTGTACCGTGCGGAGGCGCTGCGCGCCGAAACGCTCATGGACGAAGCTCTCAAGGATTTTAACAGCCTGCACCATGACGTGGGCTTCCTGTGGCTGATCAATTCCGGCGTGCATTACGCGCTGGACGGCAACGCCGACAGCCTGAACCGCGTCCTGTTCGCCGGAAACTTCCTCGCCGGACGCTATAACCCAAACGGCTTTGTCCGCGCGTGGAACGATAAAAACGACGGCGCGCGCGCCGGCTGGTCGATCATCGACACGATGATGAACCTGCCCCTTTTGTATACGATGAGCGCCTACACGCACGATCCGCGCTTCGCGCTGATGGCGAAGTCCCACGCCGATCACGTGATTCAGAACTTCTTCAAGCCCGACGGCTCCGTGTACCACATTCTGTGCTATAACGCCGAAACCGGCGTCGTCGAGGATACGCCTGCCGGGCAGGGCTACGCGCCCGGCAGCAGCTGGTCTCGCGGGCAGTCGTGGGCCATGTACGGCTTCATGCTGAGCTACCTGCACACCGGCGACCGCAGGTATATCGCCGCCTCCCGCCGCGTGTCCGATTATTTCCTGAGCCACATGCCCGCAGATATGCTCGCGCCCGTGGATTTCTGCCAGCCCGCCGAGCCGCACCTGATCGACAACTGCGCCAACGGCATCGCCGCCTGCGGCCTGATCGAGCTTGCCAAGGCGATTCAGGACGAAGAGCCCGAGGCCGCCGAAAACTACATGAACGCCGCCCGCGCCCTGCTGCGCGCGCTCGACGAGCATTGCGCCGACTGGACGGAGAAGACCCCCGCCGTGCTCACGCACTGCACCAGCGCGTATCACGACGAAGCCGGTCACCATATCGCCATGGACTACGGCGACTACTTCTTCATCGAAGGCGTTCGCAAGCTGGCCGGCGAGACCCGCCTGTTCTGGAAGCCGCTGGACTTCGCGAAGTAATCTCATTCATAAATCTTGGCCGGTACGGCGGAAATTCCGCTTCGTACCGGCCTTTTCTCATTGCGACACCGTATATAGCGCGTAGAAATAGCCCTTTTTCTCCATCAGCTCTTCGAATTTCCCCGCCTCGTCGATTCGTCCATCCCTCAGAACGTAGATTCGGTCATATCGTCTCAGCAGCGTTTCTTCCAGCGCGTGCGTTACAATGATGCGCGTCACGCCCGCAAGCTCCAACAGGTCGCTCGTCACCTGATGCGCCGTCTGCGCGTCCAGTGCCGCCGTAGCCTCATCCGCCAGCAACACGGACGACCGCTTCAGCAGACAGCGCGCAATGGAAATGCGCTGCTTCTCACCGCCGGACAGGCTGTTTCCGTTCTCACCGCAAAGCGAGTCCTCCCCGCGCCGCGTCAGCAGCTCGCTCAGATGCGCATGCTGAATGGCGCTTTCGAGTCTGTCCTGCGGGAAGTCGCGGAACATCGTCACATTGTCGCGGATGGACGCGTTGAACACGAACACGTTCTGCTGAATCACCGACATCAGCTCATACAGCGATTCCGGCGCTATATCCCGAAGCTCCGTATCGTCCAGCCGGATGCTGCCCCGGTAATCGGCATTGCCCGCCATCAGGAGATTCAGGAGCGTGGACTTTCCGCTGCCGCTTCCGCCCACAATCGCGTACGCCTTCCCCGCTTCAAACTCGGCGGACACGCCGTGCAGAATTTCCCGATCACCATCATAGCCGAAGGAGACGTTTTCAAGCGTGATTCCGCGCGCAAGCTCCGAAATCCGCGTGCCGCCCTCCTGCGTGATATTCTTCTCCAGCGCCGTCGCCAGCTTGTCAATCAGCGCCAGAGCCGCCTTCCGACTCGAAAGGAGCGTGGGCAGCTGCGCAATGGGCGCAATCACAAAGTTCATCAGGTTCACGAACAGAATGACCATGCCCGCCGTGACGCCCCGCCCCGTCAACGCCATATACGCACCGACCAGCAGCACGCCCAGCTGCGCCACAATGCCTGTAATCCCGCCGATCATCCCAACCATCACCTTCAGACGGCGACGGTCAAACTTTTCCTTTTCCAGTGCAAAATTGCTTTGCGCGAACAGACGCACGATTTCCTTCTCTGCCTTGAAGGTCTTGAACACCGTGAACCCGCTCAGGCAGTCGGTCAGCGCGGCGGTGAAATCGCGATTCCGATCAGAGACGCGCCGTTCCGCCGTCTGAAGCCGGCTGCCAGTCAGCAGGGACGCGATCATCGGGAGCACCGTCAGCGCCGCGGCAATGGCCGTCATCAGCGGCGAATACCACAGCATCAGCGCCAGCGCGCCGACGAACGTAACCGCGTTGGTAATCGTGTTCAGCTGCTGCGCCAGATAATCCGCCTCGACGCTCGACGCGTCGTTGGTCAGCGCGGACAGATAGGTTGCCGCGGCCTCATCCCGGAAGGACGAAATGCTCTTCTCCGTCAGCTTCTGAAACGCGAAATCCCTGTACTGCCGCATAGCCTTTTCGATGAAGCGCGGCTCAAAGGCATATTTCAGCATTTCCAGCGCGACGCACAGCAGCACGAAGCCGCCCGTCAGCCCCGCCAGCGTTCCAAGCGGCAGGGCGTTGACCGCGCCGCCCGCCGCGTCGATCAGTTGCTGCATCAGGCATGAAACAATCAGGTTCAGCGACCCGCCCGCCAGCGCCGCAAACACGGCAAGAGCAAAGGTAAGCCGGTTATCCCGGTAAAACTGCCCCTTCAGCTGGCTCCTCAGCGCTTTATTCCGCATCCGCGTCCAGCTCCT
Organism: bacterium; assembly: GCA_963618055.1. Taxonomy (GTDB): domain Bacteria; phylum Bacillota; class Clostridia; order Christensenellales; family Aristaeellaceae; genus SFHK01. The sequence continues at coordinate 7,559 of CAVERI010000008.1, forward strand.
TCCAGATTTTAAGCAGCTTCTCATTTTCAAGCTCCGCCACGGTTTTGCGAACACCCTCCATGGCCGTCGTTCCAATGTCGTCGTAAACACCCATTTGCCGGTCATTCGTCACAAACCGGATCGTGCTGGCGCGATAGTCCGGGCTCGCGTCAAACCGTGCAGCCAGAGCCCGGGCATGGCGCAGCGCTTCCGTCGCGGCGTCCGCGTTCCCCTTTTTCAGTTTCACGAAAGCCAGACTGGCCAGCAGCATGGCGTTTACCTTGTCCAGAAAGCACGGCGCGCTTCCTTCCTTCAGCCCGGCAAAGGTGCCGAGTCCCCAGTTCAGAATGATCTCCGCCGAATCAAAATCCCCTTTCAGAAGATATACGTTCAGATAGCCCACGATGGTGCGCACGAGCGTCGCCACGCCTGTCATCAGCGCGTCCGAAAGATACGGCAGCGCTTCCTCCGGCCGTTCGCAATCGGCGGCCAGTGTCAGACCGATCAGATCGTCGTAAATGCCGCCCGCATTATACCGCTTCAGAAGCGCCAGCGCGTCCTCCGTCTCGCCGAGAAGCATTCGCGTCTCTGCCATTTCGCCGCAGATGGTGCTTTCGCTGATTTTCGGGTCGGTATTCTGCGAAAGCAGCCGACGCGCCGCCTCAAGGCGTTCCAGACCACGGCGCAAAAGCGCGTGATCCCGACCTTCCACGCCAAACAGCAAATCCAGCCGCGCCGCGCGATACACCACGTCGAAGGCGTTCGGATACTTTTTCAGCGCCTTCTCTGCTTCCTGCAGTCCCGCGCGATCCTTTCGATACGCGCAGTCCTTCAGCCTTTCCACCGTCGCCTGCAGGCGGTTGTCCTTCATTTCATAGCCCAGCAGCACATCCACCGACGTGTCGAAGAAATCCGCCAGCTCCATGATCAGACTCAGCTCCGGCAGCGACAGCTTCGCTTCCCATTTATACACCGCGCCAACCGTCACACCCAGCACCTCGGCAAGCTGCTCCTGCGTCAGCCCCCGCTCCTTTCGGAACACACGAATGTTCTCCGCAAGCCTGTTCATCATACAAAAAGCTCCCTCCCGCTCGTATGCATCAATTATAGCGGGAGAAAGCGCAAATGTGAACGCACAATCCGTACGTTTCGTATTTTATTTTTTATACCTCTGGTATGGATTTCAGGCTTTCGCCCGTGTGAAGCTCGCGCAGACGTTCGCCCAGAATGGGCTTCATCTGCTCGCAGGCCTTCTGCCCCGTGCAATGGCAGGTATAATACACGCTGCCCGTCCGCTTCAGCGCTTCCGCCGTCCGGCGGATGTAGTCCGGCTTCTCATAGCGGCGCGTGGGCGGGTTATACAGATGAAAGCCGCCGATGACGGCGTTCATTCCCGCGCCCGCGACCATCTCCGCCTTTTTCTGGATATTGACGATTCCCGCGTGTGAACAGCCGCTGAACAGGATTCGCTTGCCGTCCACGGTAAGAATCAGGCTCTGCTCATGCGCGAAGTCGTCCCGCGCAAGCCCGTCCAGCTTCCTCATGAACAGCTTCGCGTCGGAGCTCGGCAGCGGCATATCGCCCTTCACGTCCGAAAACACGGTCAGCTCGTCGTCGATCACCGTTTCGGCCCGCGTGAACACAAACCGGTCTCCGCGAACGAGCTTCGAATTCATTCCGGCATAGAACGGAATGCCCAGCACCTTTATATAGTGCGGCTCCGTCGCCGAAGGGCGCAGGTAAATCCTCGCTCGATCGTTCGCGGACAGGAACGCTTCCAGCCCGCCCGCGTGGTCAACATGCCCGTGCGACAGAATCACCGTGTCCACCGACGCAATATCCACGCCCAGCTTCGCGGCGTTTTCAAGGAACAGCGCGTTCGGCCCCACGTCGAACAGCACCCCGTGCTTCTCCGTTTCAAGATACAGGCTCAGCCCGTGCTTGCTTTTACACGCGGGAACCGCCGACGAATTCTCCACCAGCGCAACCACTCGAAACATTTCATTCACCCTTTCCGTGTGCGCTATGATACGCAAAAAGCGGACGTTTGTCAAGCAAAAAGGCCACTCCGCTCGGGAATGGCCTTCAAATCCTTGAACTCACGCCTCTTTTTCGATCTTTTCGCGATAGCCGTCCAGCTCGCGCTCGTTGCCGTACACGAAATGGTCGGGCAAAATCTCGCACCACGTGGGCTTATCCACGCTGTAATCGTGCACGCTCGGATCGTACACCAGCAGCTTCTTCTCGCGCTCCAGATACGGATTCGGATTGGGCACGGCGGAAAGCAGCGCCTGCGTGTACGGATGCAGCGGATGCCGGAACAGCTCCTCGGCCTCGGCCAGCTCCACGATGCGCCCCTTGTGGATGACGGCGATTCGGTCGGAGATGAAGCGCACGACGGACAGATCGTGGGCGATGAACAGGTAGGTAAGTCCCCTGTTCTTCTTGAGGTCGTTGAGCAGGTTCAGCACCTGCGCGCGGATGGATACGTCCAGCGCCGAAATCGGCTCGTCGGCCACGATGAACTCCGGCCGCATGATCAGGCTGCGCGCAATGCCGATGCGCTGACGCTGGCCGCCCGAGAATTCGTGCGGGAAGCGGCTGGAAAACTCCGGCAGCAGACCGACCTCTTCCAGCGCCTTCTTCACCTGATCCTGCCTGTCCTTCTGATCCTTGTACAGGTGGTGATTGTACAGACCCTCGGAGATGATGTAGTCCACCTTCGCGCGCTCGTTCAGCGACGCCATGGGGTCTTGGAAGATCATCTGGCACTTGCGGATGACGTTCAGATCCTGCTCCTTGGAAATCCTGCCGCTGATTCGCTCGCCGCGATACAGCACCTCGCCCGCCGTAATCGGGTTGATGCGCACAATCGCGCGGCCGATCGTCGTTTTGCCGGAGCCGGACTCGCCCACCAGCGAGAACGTTTCGCCCTTATAGATGGTGAAGTTCACGTCGTCCACTGCGACGAATTTCTTGCGGCCGGTGCCGAAGGTAACCTGAAGGTTCTTCACCTCCACCAGCGGCTCGCGGTTCGGGTTCTGATGCGGATGCGCGATTCCCTCCGCACAGTCAGGATTCTGCACGCTCGCGCTCATTTTGCGAATGCTGTCTGGCTGCTCAAGCTTGGGCGCGCGCGGGTCAAGCATCCACGTCTTCGCCTGATGCGTGGGCGTTACGTCGAACATCGGCGGCTCCTCAAGGAAGTCGATATTCAGCGCCTTGCGGTTTCTGGGCGCAAACGAATCGCCGACCACGCGGTTGAACAGGTTCGGCGGCGTTCCGTCGATGGCGGGCAGCTTTTCGCCCTTCACGCCCAGCTGCGGCAGCGCCGACAGAAGCGCCCATGTATAGGGATGGCGCGGGTCAAAGAAGATTTCCTGCACCATGCCGATCTCGATAATCTGCCCCGCGTACATGACCGCCACGCGGTCGGCCACGTTGGCGACGACGCCCAGATCGTGCGTGATGTAGATGATCGTCATGTGCTTTTCCCGCTGCAGCTTGCGGATGAGCTCCAGAATCTGCGCCTGAATCGTCACATCCAGCGCCGTCGTAGGCTCGTCGCAAATCAGAATCTGCGGGTTGCACGCCACGGCAATGGCGATAACCACGCGCTGGCGCATGCCGCCGGAAAACTCGTGCGGGTACTGGTTATAGCGCTTGGCGGGCTCCGGAATGCCAACCAGATCAAGCAGGCGAATTGCCTCCGCCTTGGCCTCGCGGCCGTGCAGGTTCTGGTTCAGCTCGATGGCCTCGCGAATCTGCGCGCCGATTTTTTTAAGCGGGTTCAGACTCGTCATGGGATCCTGCGTAACCATGGCGATTTTTTTGCCGCGGATGGTGCGCCACTGCGCTTCGGTGGTATACTTGGCCAGATCCTTGCCGTCGTACAGGATGGAGCCGCCGGTCACGGAGCCGTTTTTGTCCAGCATGCCTACGAACGTCTTCGTGAAGACCGACTTGCCCGAGCCGCTCTCGCCCACGATAGCCAGCGTTTCGCCGTCATACAGATCGAGCGAGCAGCGGCGAATGGCGTTCAGCTTCTGGCCGCGCAGGGTGAACTGCACCTCCAGATCCTTCACGGAGAGAATCGGTTCCGTGCTCAGCACCTGCTGCGCGCGCTTTTTGAATTCCTGATCCAGAGAGGCGTTCTGAATGCTTCTGCTTTCTGCCATTTTCAAGCCCCTCCCTTACACATGGTTGCGCGGGTCGCACGCGTCGGAGAACGCGTTGCCCACAAGATAGAACGTAACGGTGATCAGCGTCACAATCGCGGCCGGGAACACGAGCAGATACGGGTAGGACATGAAGTTGCTGCGCGCGTCGCGAAGCAGGATGCCCAGAGACGGCGTGGAGATGTCCAGAAGTCCCAGATATGAAAGCGTGGTCTCATAGGCGATAATGCCCGGAATGGACAGCGCCAGCCTCAGCACGATCACGCTGATCAGGTACGGGAAAATGTTCTTGGCGAGAATGCGCCACAGCCCTGTGCCCAGACAGCGGGAGGCAAGGTTGTACTCGCGGTCGCGGTACATAAACACCAGATTGCGAATGTTTCGCGCCGTTCCCAGCCAGTAGAACGCGATCATGGCCACCGCCATAACGAGCGTGCTCTTGCCGATCATCAGGGCGATCAGCGTCATATAGATGATCGTGGGAATGTTGTCGATGAAGTTGTACAGCTCGGTAAAGAACCGATCCAGCTTGCGCACGTAGCCCCACAGAAGGCCGATGATCACGCCCACCAGAATCTGTCCGATGGAAACCGAGACCGACAGGATGATCGACGTGCGCGTGGCGCTCCATACCTGACACCAGTAGTCGCAGCCGATGGAGTCCGTTCCGAACCAGTACTCCGAGTTGGGCGAGGTGAACATCTTCGACATATCCGCGTAATCCACGCGCACCGTCGCCGCGTCGTACTTACTGAACGTGGGCGCGATAAACGTGAACGCAATCAGCAGAATGAACACGATGGCCATGCAAACAGCGATCTTCTTTTTGATGAAGTTGCGCCACACGCTCTTCCAGTAGGAATAGTTGGAATAGCCGATGCGCTCCGCTTCCTGCGAATGGTATTCGGCGAACTGGAACAGCTGCTTTTCCGGCATGCGGCTTCTGGAGCGCGAATGCACACTGCCCTTGTTGTACTTCTTGTCCAGATTCGTTTCCACCGCGCTCAGGTCTGCGTCCAGCTTCACGCTTTTGGTGCTCTCGTCCGGCCCGAAGCCCTCCATCTCCTCTTCCTTGCTCGTGATGGGAAGCTCACTCTGGGCCTCGACCTCGCTTTTAATGGTATTGATGTCCAATTCCTTATGCTTCGCCATTATCTCACGCCTCCTTTTTCGGTCAGGCGGATTCGCGGATCCAGTATCATCATCAGCACGTCGCCCAAGAACAGACCCAAGATACCCAGCGACGCGTACAGGCTGACGACCGCCAGCACTAAGTTCGTGTCATATTTCGCGATGGCGTCCGGCAAAAGGTTTCCGAGACCCGGCACGCCGAACATCTTCTCCACCAGAATGGAGCCGCCGACCGTCAGAAGCACGGAGTACGGCAGGTACTGCGCCAGCGGCAAAAACGCGTTTTTCATCACGTGCCGGAACATAACCTGCGTGGCGGACATGCCCTTGAGCTTGGCCAGACGAATGTAGTCCTTGTTCAGCTCATCCACCATGTAGCGGCGCATCCACAGCATGTAGCTCGCGATTGAACCCATGGAGAGCGACACAATCGGCAGAATAGCCGAGCGGCTGTCCGTAATCGTATACTGGCTTGGCAGCTTGAAAAGCCTCGCGCCCACGACCATGACGATGAAATACGTAACCAGATGCGGCACGGCGTTGATAAAAATGGTAAAGCCCTGACCGATGCCGTCAAACAAGCCGTCCTTGTAGCGCGCCTGCAGGATGCCCAGCGTCACGCCGATCACCAGCGCGATTGCCAGCGCAATCAGGCCGATGCGCATCGAAACGCCAATCTTGGAGGCGATAATATCCGTAACGGGAACGCCCGTCTGCACGCGGTGCGAGTTGCCGAAGTTCAGCCAAACGCGCATGTGCGTCAGGTAGTCCCATGTGCTTTCCGTCTTTTCGTCCTTCACCGTCACTTCCTTGCCGGCCTTGCGAACGGAGAAGGTGCCGCTGTGCTCGCCGCAGGTAAGCAGATAGTTGACCTTCTTTTCGATGGTCATATCTGTTTTGGCGAAAACAGCGTTCGGGTTGTCGGGGGACACGCTGACCTCCGTGAACGTAAACACGGGCGCATCCTCGGCTTCCGGCGCGTATTTCTGCATCCGAATCTCCTCCGGCTTCAGCTTGGCCGCGTCGGATGCGTCATTCAGGGTAATGATGAGCGTGTTGTCGTCCGCCATATCCACGGTCGCGAAATAGTGCGCCCGATGCTCGGACTTTACGAGGTTCTTATAAAAGCGCGCAAGCTGCACGAACGGGCTGTCAAGATAGCCGTCCGCTTTCAGCATGGCCTGCTGCTGCTCCTTCGTCAGCTTGATCAGCTGCTCCTCGGTGAAGTAGTAATCCGTTGGCAGAAGTCTCATGAGCAGAAAGACCGCCGATACCACCAGAAAAATCGTAAACAGCGACTGAAACAGGCGCTTGACGGTGTATTTGAACATTCAGCCATCCCCTTTTTCATGCCGTTTCCTCTGAGCTTTTCAAAAGCGGCACAGTGGTTTGAATAAACGAAAGGGGACGGCTTCCGGAAGAAAGCCGTCCCTTCCGTTTGGGTTACAGGTGACCCGGATTACTTCGCGGCGAACTCGGCGTACTCGGCCTGGGTGTAATAACCGTCGGCCTTGGTTTCCCAGTTCACGTAGCGCTCGGACTGGTTGCCGTAAGCGGTGTAGATCTTGCTGTAGTCGCTTACGCGGGTGATCGCCCAGACAACATTGTAGGACCACGGGATGACGAGCGCGTGCTCGATCATGTAGGCCTCGGCCTTCGCGAACGCGGCGTAGCGGGCGTCGGTATCGTCGGTGATCGCCTTGGCAGCGTTGACCAGCTCGGTGTACTCCTTGTACGTGGCAATCAGCTTCTCGTCGGTGGCGTTGTTGATCTTGGAGTAGGTCTGAGAATAGTAGGCGTTGTCCTCGCCGTAGGTTTCCTGACCGAGGAAGTTGATCGGGTCGGCGAAGTCAGCGCCCCAGCCGTTTACGTAGACGGAGGCGAGCTGCGGATCGCGAACCTCGGTGTTCAGCTTGGAAACGTAGGTCTTGGTGTCGAGCACAACCAGATCGTCGCCCAGGCAGGTCTTGATCAGGTTGGCGAACACGTCGGCGGTCTCCTTGGCGGTGGTGGAGGAGCCGGAGATGTAGTAGGCCATCTTCACGGGCAGCTCCACGCCGGCGGCCTTCAGCTCTTCGATGGCGGCAGCCTTGTAGGCAGCGGCCTTGTCGGCGTCGTAGCGGGCAAACTTCTCGGTGGAGTACTGCAGGCCGATCTCGTCGCGAACCAGCTGCGTGTAGTCAACGCCCTGGCTGTTCACGGCAACGACGTTGGCAGTGTAGCAGAAGTTCTGGCAGGACAGCGGGTTGATGGAATTCGTGCGAGCCAGGTAGTTGGTGGCGTCAAGGCCGTAGTACAGCGCCAGACGGAAGTTCTCGTTGGCAACGGCGGTGTTCCACGCGGTATCCGGCGTGCCGTCCTCGTTCTTCTTGTCGTAGCAGAGGTGCAGCTGGTAGGAATACTTGGTGGGACGGCGTTCAACGAGGTAGTTGTGGAACGGATTGCTCTCGTCCTCGCTGATGGTCTTGAGCTTGGAGGCGCTCAGTTCAATCTGATCCAGCTCGCCGTTGGCGAACATCTCGTAGGCGACGTCGATGGACTCGACCATCTTGATCGTCACGGTGTCGAACAGCTTCGTGGTATCCTTGTTGATGTAGCTCTCGTTCTTGGTCAGAACCTTCTCGTTCTGGTAGATGTAGCTGGTGATGGTGTACGGACCATTGTACCACATGGTCTCGTAGGTGGCGCCAAAGTAGCCGTCCACGCCGATTTCGGCGATCAGATCCGCGCTCAGCGGAGCCAGGCAGTTGTAGGTAGCCACGGACGGGAAGTAGGCCAGCTTGTCCACGCAGTGATAGATCAGCGTGTAATCGTCGGGCGCTTCGATGCCAACCATCTCAAGGAACTTATCCAGACCCAGCGCCTTGGCGGCGTCTTCACCCTGGGTCTCCGTCAGCTCCTTGGTGTAGTTGTAGTAGTCGCCCGCGCCGGTGATCATCTCGATGGGCATCGAGGTGTTGGCCGACTTGTTCTTGGCGTAGTTCAGAACCCACTCCAGACCGGTCAGCCAGTCCTCGGACGTGCAGTCTGCCATGTACTCGCCCTTGTAGTCAACCCAGGTGATGCCTTCCTTCAAATGGAAGACCCAGGTCTGGCCGCCATCGGAAGAGGAGAAATCCTTCGCGGCCGCGGGAATCAGCTGACCCTTGCTGTCGTTGGTGAGCAGGTGCTCATAGCAGTTGCTCAAAACGTTCAGGTCAACCGCCGCCTGAGAATAATGGTAGCAGAACGTTTCCATTTCTCTGGCCTGCGTCTCGTAGTTGCGGAAGTTCTTGATTTCTTCTGCGGAAGCGAAGTTCACGCAGCCGAAGATCAGAGCCAGCACGAGCACGAGCGTCAAAGTCTTCTTCATGTGGATACCCTCCTTATAAATTATCGGGAAGAGTCGCCTTCGTCTTCTCTTCCCCTGCCGTTCAGCAGTTGGGTATATTATACGGATGAAGGCCGCATCTGTCAATAGCAAATTGCAATTTTCCAGATTAAAAAATTCATTCTTGTTGTCCGTCTCTCGCACACAGTCATATTTTCATTTGAAAAGCGCATGCGTTCGTTCTTAACGGTTCATATGGTTTTTTGATTTGTCGATAATTCACGCTTGCAATCCGCGGGAAATGCGTATAAAATGAATATATGCACGAATTGGAGGCGATTTTCATGAAAAACCCCTTTCGCGGCACATGGCAGCGCGCGCTTCTGCGGCCGTTGATCTATATGGCCACGAACCGCTTTTTAGCGGCGCTGGTATTGCTTCTATTCTATAACCGCTTTCTTGCTTCTTCGCTCGCGCGGCCCGGCTCGGCGGCGCTCCTTCTGGCGCTGGCGTTTGCCCTCGCCGCGTGGCTGGTGTACCTGCGCATGGACGGCGCGCACATTCCGCGCATGAAAAACGTGCGCTTCCGCCGCCGGAAGGATCCCCTGCGCCATTATACGGACATCGGCGACCATATCGACGACGCGCCGCCGTCCGCGGACGATCTTGAGGACGGCGAGCGCGACCTGATCAGTCTGCTGAGCAGCCTTCTCTGTTTTGCAATTTTCGCGGCTCTGTCCTTCTTTCTGTAAGAGCCGCCGCCGCGCGGGGGAATTTTTCCCCCTTTTTTTGTGCCCGCGTCACATTTTCGCGGTTTGAATTGTGTTTATGGTGAAGGAGGTGAGCGCATGAAGGACGGATCGCAGCGTACGGGCGATTCCGTGGCGGCGGCCATCGACCGATACGGCACGATGGTGTACCGCTTAGCTTACGCAAGAACGCGCTCCACAGCGGACGCCGACGACATTTTTCAGGAGGTCTTTCTGAAGCTTCTCACCCACGCGCCCGCGTTTCAGTCCGACGGTCACGAAAAGGCCTGGCTGATTCGCGCCACGGTGAACGCATCGGTCAACCTGCTGAAAAGCGCTTGGCGGCGATTGGAGAGCGCGCCGCTGCCTGACTCCCCCACCGCGCCCGAGCTTCTGCGCGACGAAGCCCTTGCCGACGCGCTCGCGTCGCTGTCCGCGAAATCGCGCGTCGTCATTCACCTGTACTACTATGAAGGCATGACCACCGACGAAATCGCGGAGACGCTGGGCGCGAAGCCCGCGTCGGTTCGCGCGCGGCTGTCGCGCGGAAGAAAGCAGCTGAAACGATTGCTGACGGAGCGGGAGGAGGAAATCTAAATGCTGAAGGAACGATACAGCAAGGCGTTTGACCGCGTGAACGCGAGCCAGACGCTCATTGAACGAACAAAAAGGGAGGTAAATGAAATGGCCAATCAGAAACAGATGCGCCGGGCGCGCTTCAGCGTCGCCCTGATCGCGGCGATTGTACTTACCGCGGCGCTTGCCGGCGTGGCGCTGGCCTCCGGCTGGTTCGGCTCCGTATTCTC
>CAVERI010000008.1:18339-24882 GCA_963618055.1 bacterium
CGCCGCACGGAGGCCAACATTCGCCAGTACCACGCCAGCGCCTCCGGCAGCGACTACGCCTCCGAAATCGAGCTGACCGTTTCCCCGGTGAACGCGCGCCTGACCATTGAAACGAAGGTATCCGAGAAATGGGAGAGCGCGGAGCTGGACGTATACGGCGGACGCGACGGCATCGACTTTATCTGGATGTGGGAAATCTACGCCGATGGCGCAAAGCTCGACTCCGCCGTCGAAACCGCGTCCCGCTACGGCGAAACCGCCACCTTCCCCGTCGGCAGCGCCGAAACCATCACCCTGCGCCCGGTCTATGTGATCTCCGGCGAGCACCCGGACGAAGAGGTCGTCATCCACCTGCAAAAGTAAAGCCCATCCCCTAAAACGCGCCGGAGCCGCCTTCCATTCGCGGCGGCTCCGGCGCGTTTCTTCCTATTTATTACAGCTCAATAAAGCCGCCGGGAAAGGCGAGCTCTCCCGGCGAATCGGTTTACGCTTCCCGGCCCATCCGGAACGCGCGCTTGTTCAGCTCGGCGAACGCGGGTTTGACGATTGCATCAATCGCTTCCATCCATTCGTCCTCGGCAATTTCCGGCATATACCGCGACAGCACACCCAGCAGCACGGTATTCACCGCCTTGACGCTGCCCGCGCGCTCGGCGAGGCTCAGCGCGTCAAGGCTTACGACGTCCGCCTTTTCGCGGAGCTTCGCAATCGCGTTCTCCGGGTACGCCATTCGCCCCGTAATCACCGGCATGGGATAGATTTCCCGCTCGTTGGTAATGATTCGCCCGCCCTTTTTCAGGCGCGGAAGCCAGCGCGCGCCCTCGATGGCCTCGAAGGACAGGATGAAATCCGCTTCTCCCTCGTCCACGATGGGCGAATACACCCTTTCGCCGTACTTCACATACGTGACCACCGAGCCGCCGCGCTGCGACATGCCGTGCACCTCGCTCAGCTTCACGTCGTAGCCCTTCTTCGTAAGCACATAGCCGATCAGACGGGACGCAAGCAGCGTTCCCTGTCCGCCGACGCCGACAATCATAATGCTCGTCGTCTTCTTCATGCGTTTTCCTCCTCTCCGATGGCGCTAAACGCGCACAGCTGCGCACAGAGACTGCATCCCACGCACTGGGTCGCGTCGATGCGCGCCCTTCCGCCTTCAAACCGCAGCGCCGGGCAGCCCAGCCGCATGCATCCGCGGCAGCCGCGGCACTTGTCCTCGCGGACGGCCAGCGGCTTTTTCGGCTTCACATACTTCAGCAGCATGCAGGGCTTGCGGCAGATGATCACGGACGGCTCGTCTGCCGCCGTTTCCTCGCGCAGCGCCGTTTCCAGCGCCTTCAGGTCGCCGGGATCGACGACGCGCACGCGGCGGATGCCCACCGCCTCGCACAGCTTCTCCAGCGAAACCGGCGGAACCGCTTCCATCTTCAGCGTGAAGCCCGTGGCGGGGTTCTGCTGGTGGCCGGTCATGCCGGTGATGGAATTGTCCAGAATCAGAACGGTCGATATGCTGCGGTTGTACGCAATGTTGATCAAGCCCGTCACGCCGGAATGAAGGAATGTGCTGTCTCCGATGACGGCCACGGCCTTCCCCGCGTTCTCCGGGCGCGTTTTCAGAAAGCCGTGCAGCATGGAAACGCTCGCGCCCATGCACACCGTGGTATCGATGGCGCTGAGCGGCTCCGACGCGCCCAGCGTATAGCACCCGATGTCGCCCAGCACGGTGAGCTTCAGCTTGTTCAGTGTGAAGAACACGCCCCTGTGCGGGCAGCCCGCACACATCACCGGCGGGCGCGGCGGAACGGGCTCGTCAAAGGTCTCCGTTTCGGGCACCTTCTCGCCCATTGCGGCCTCGATTTTCTTCTGCGAAAGCTCGCCGATGCAGCCGAAGCGATCCTTGCCGCCGTCCACGCGGATGCCCGCGGCGCGCAGTTCGGCTTCCATCACTCCGTCCAGCTCTTCGACGACGTACAGCTTTTCCACCTTCGCCGCGAACGCGCGCAGCTTCTCGATGGGCATCGGGAAGCTCATGCCGACCTTGAACACGCTGGCGTTCGGGAAGGCTTCCTTCACATATTCATACACCGAGCCCGCGCACACGAAGCCCACGGCCGTGTCGCCCATTTCCTCAAAATTGAGCGGGCTGTTTTCGGAATACTCCGCAAGCGCCTTCAGCCGCGCTTCGACCACGCCGTGCCGCTTGAACGCGTAGCCGGGGTTCATCACGTACTTGGCGGGATCCTTCTTGTATTCCTTCAGCGGACGATCCTCGCGCGCCTCCAGCTCCACAAGGCTCTGCGCGTGCGCCACGCGCGTACAGGTGCGAAGGAGAACCGGCGTGTCGAACGTCTCGGAAATCTCATAGGCCAGCCGTGTGAAGTCGCGGCAGTCGCCGCTGTCGGACGGCTCCAGCATCGGCAGCTTCGCCGCGCGGGCATAGTGTCGGGAGTCCTGCTCGTTCTGCGACGAGTGCATGGCCGGGTCATCCGCCACGCACACGACCAGCCCGCCGTTTACGCCCGTGTACGCCGCCGTGAACAGCGGATCGGCGGCCACGTTCAGCCCCACGTGCTTCATTGCCGCAAAGCTGCGCGCGCCTGCGACGGACGCGCCCAGCGCCGACTCCAGCGCCACCTTCTCATTGGGCGCCCACTCGGCGTAGATTTCGTTATACGCAGCCGCGCATTCCGTGATTTCGGTGGACGGCGTGCCCGGATAGGAGGAAATAAACGTTACGCCCGCCTCGTACAGGCCGCGCGCGACGGCTTCGTTTCCCAAAAGCAGTTTCTTCATAAATCGTCTGGCTCCCTTCGGTTGTATGTGTGTACAATAGCACGCGAATGTTGTGTTTTCAGCCCTCAATCTGAGATTTTACCAAGCTTTCGCCGCAGTAAATTTTTCTCAGCTTCGGCTTTTCAATCTTGCCGGTGGGATTGCGCGGCACATCGGCGAAGATCACGCGGCGCGGGCGCTTGTAGCGCGGAAGGTCGCGGCAGAAATCGTTCACCTCTTCCTCCGTCAGCGTTTCGCCGGGCTTCACCTCGATAATCGCCGCGGCAATTTCGCCCAGACGCGTATCCGGCAGGCCGATGACCGCCACGTCCTTGATCTTCGGATTCGCGCGCAGATAATCCTCAATCTGCACCGGATACAGGTTCTCGCCGCCGGTGATAATCACGTCCTTCTTTCGGTCGACCAGATAGATGAAGCCGTCCGCGTCCTGCATTGCCATATCGCCGGTGAACAGCCAGCCGTCCTGCAAAACCTCGTGCGTGGCCTTTTCATCGTGGTAATAGCAGGTCATCACGCCGGGGCCCTTTACCGCCAGCTCGCCCACCTCGCCGCGCTCGACCGTCTGATGACGCTCGTCAACAATCCTCGCTTCCCAGCCATAGCCCGGAACGCCGATTGCGCCCACCTTATCGATGTTCTCCACGCCCAGATGCACGCAGCCCGGGCCAATCGACTCGGACAGGCCGTAGTTCGTGTCGTACTGATGCTTCGGGAAGACGGCCTTCCAGCGGCGAATCAGGCTCGGCGGCACGGGCTGCGCGCCGATGTGCATCAAACGCCAGCGAGACAGGTCGTACTCGTCCAGCTTCACGCGCCCGTCGTCGATCGCGTCCAGAATATCCTGCGCCCACGGTACCAGCAGCCACACGATGGAGCACTTCTCGGCGGAAGCCGCCTTGAGAATCGTTTCCGGCTTCACGCCCGTGAGCAGCACGGCGCGGCTGCCGGAAATGAGCGAGCCGAACCAGTGCATCTTCGCGCCGGTGTGATACAGCGGCGGAATGCACAGGAACACGTCGTCATGCGTCTGGCCGTGGTGCTTCTGCTCCACCCGCGCCGAATGCACAAGGCTCCGGTGCTTGTGCAGAATGGCCTTCGGAAAGCCCGTGGTGCCGGACGAAAAGTAGATGGCGGCGAAATCGTCGTCGGTAATCGTCACGTCCGGGCGGGCGCTGGATTCGTTGGCGACCAGATGCAGATAGTTCTCGGCATACGCCGGACAGCCGTCGCCCACGTAGAAAATCAGCTTGACCTTGGGAATGTCCTCGACAATTTCCTCCACGCGGCCGATGAACTCCGGCCCGAAAAACAACGCGTCCGCGTCGGACAGATCCAGACAATAGCGGATTTCCTCCGCCGTATAGCGGAAATTCAGCGGCACGGCCAGCGCGCCGGCCTTCAGCGCGCCAAAGTAAATCGGCAGCCACTCGATGCCGTTCATCATCAATATGGCAATCTTGTCGCCCTTTTTGATGCCGCGGCTAATGAGCAGGTTCGCGCAGCGGTTCGCCTTTTCGTCAAACACGCGCCACGTGATTTCCCGCCGGTACGCGCGCCCAAGCGGGCGTTCGATCAGCTGATATTCCTTCCATGTGGTGCGGCGAGTCTCCTGCACCTCGGGGTTCAGCTCTACAAGCGCGGTTTCGCACGGGTACTTGACGGCGTTTTCCTCCAGAAAATCGGTAATTGGCATGCGTATCATCCCTTCCTGCGTATTGCGGCTTACGCCTTTTTGATGGACATATTCACGAGCAACCCGACGACAGACAGCGTCGTGAGCACAATCAGCGAAAGCTGATACGCGCCCGTCGTCTCATACAGGCGTCCCGCCAGCGTGGACATAAAGGACGCCGGAATCAGCACTAAATTGAGAACCGAAAAATTCAGCGAAAAATGCTTCATTCCATAAAAGCCGCCCGCGAGCGCCGCGGAGACCGTCGGCGAGAAGCCGTAGCTGAAGCCGCACAGGCACAGCCCGACCGCGCCCAGCAGCGGCGAGGAGATTACGCAGGCAAGCAGCGCCAGCGCGGGCGCGACGATTGCGACGGCGTTGGTAGCCATGCGCGTGCGCGAAAGCCCCGCGCGGTCGCACAGCCAGCCGGAAAACAGCCGTCCCAGTCCGTTGAACACCGCCAGCAGTCCCGCCAGCGTGACCGCCGTGTTCTCCGCCATGCCGACCGAGCGGAAGTAGTCCCGCCCAAAGCCAATCGCGGTGGAGCCGACGGCGGCGAGCAGCGTGAAGAACACGAACAGCTTCCAGAAGCTGCCGGTTTTCAGCATTTCCCGCGTGGTAATGTCCTTTTCCGTTCCCGCAGCCGTCTGCGCCGCGGGTGGATTTTTCAAAACGAACGCCGAAGCGGCAATCACCAGCCCGATCACAACGCCCAGCAGCATGTAAATTTCCTTCCAGCCCATGCTGCCCAGAAGCGCCTGAAACACACGGCTCATCAGAAGCGCCGAAAAGCCGAAGCTCATCATCATCGCGCCGGAGGCCATGCCCTTCTTGTCGGCAAACCAGCCGTTCACGCAGGCGATCACCGCGTTATACACCACGCCCACGCCCAGCGCCGTCAGAACGCCATAGCCCAGATAGAACAGCGCGAGCCGCCCCTCCGCGTGCGCGGAAAGATCAAACCCGCCGATCACCAGCACCGCCGCCGCCAGCAGCCGCACCCGAAGCGTCACCCGGCGGCCAATCAGCCCGGACAGAAGCCCGCCCAGACAGAAAAAGCACAGCGTCAGCGTGAAGCACAGCTGCGTTTCCGTGTCCGTCCAGCCGAATTCAGACTTCACCGGCGTTTTCAGCACGCTCCACGCGTAGATCACGCCCGCCATCAGCAGCGTGACGCAGCCCGTCAGAAGCACCCATCCGCGTTTTCCCTTCATCCCTTCACCCTCCGTTTTCTTTTTCCAGAAAACAAAAAGCCCTCTCATCCTGTACGGACAAGAGGGCGGAAATTCCGCGATACCACCTCAGTTTTCCGGCGCTTCGCAACAGCCGGACTCATCGGGTACGACCAAATGGGTATACCCTATCGCCATAACGGGCGCTCCCGTCGCAGCCTACTTGGATTTCTCCGTTCAGTGCGCCGCTAACGGAATGTATTCCACCCGCGCTGTCCCACCGCCTCGCACCCACCGGCGGCTCTCTTGAGGGCATTGCGCAAGCGTACTTCTTTCCGCTCATCGCGTTTCATGCGTATACTATACCACCCCTTCCGCGCGTTGTCAATCCCCTTCTTCAAAAAAATAAGCCTTGTCAAACCAAGGTCTCGGGCTTATAATAGAAAAAACGCATCTACGGGAGGTTCCTCATGTTTCGCGGCAAATTTCTTTCCAGCATGGACAATATCGACGCGGTTCTTGCCGTGCGCGCGCAAATTCCCGAATTTTCCGGCGCCGCGCGCGAGCCGCAGGATGCAATGGCCTTTTACGCGCTGGCCTTTGATGAAGACGACGCTCCCTGCGGCAGCGGCCGGCTGTATATCGACGCGGACAGCCATTTCCGCATCGACCGCCTCGGCGTGCTGCCCGACCGGCGCGGAAACCATTTGGGCGACCTGCTCGCCCGCATGCTGCTCTATCGCGCCCGTGAACTGAACGCCGCGTCCGTGTATGCCGACGTTCCCGCGTCCGTCGCGCCGTTCTTCGCCCGCTACGGCTTCGCTCGGCTTGATTCCTCACAGAGCGATCCCGTCGCCATGAAAGTCTCCGCCGACGGCATTCACCTTGAGGGAAGCTGCGCGAAGG
>CAVERI010000008.1:25156-60820 GCA_963618055.1 bacterium
ATCTTCAGCCCGGCTGCGGCGGCCATGATCTCCGCCTTGCTGCGCGCGTCCTTCACGGCTGCGGTCAGCGCTTGCGCGGAGGCTTCCTCGGTATCGGACGCGGAAAACACGATGTCGTTCAGCGTGTTGGCGCCCGCCTCGAAGGCGATGTCGATGATGGTGCCAACCATATCCATATCAGTGGTGCGAATGGCGAGATAAGAGCTGGCGTTGTACGCGTTCAACTGCTCTACGCCATCTAAGTAATTATACACGGCATAGATGCGCAGACGGTCGGTGTTGATGTCCTCCTTCTTGATTCCCTTCTCAATCAGCGCCGCGCGAATCTTTTCGATGGCCGCGTTCACGGTGTTCTGCGCCTCAAGCACGTCCTTGTTCTGCGTGGTGACGCCCAGCGTAACCACCGCCGTATCCGCGGCCACAAGCACCTCGCCGCTTCCGTTCACGCTGATTTCCGTTTCCCCATCGGCGCAGGCCGCGAAGGCCACAAGCGCGATCAGGCAGGCAATCAGAAGGGACTTCCACATTCTCCTCATTCATTTTCACCTCTTCCTTTTTTCTTTTTTCGAATGGAATAAACGATCACACTCACTACAACCCCGACGACGATCAGGATGCCCGCCACCGGCGCGATCACCGCCAGCGACACGACCATATCCCGGAAGAACTTGCCCACCGCGTGCAGCGACTGCTGGAAGCCGGAACGACTGCGCTCGCCCAGCGTCGGCTCCTTCGTGGGCTCCGGCGCAAACTGGCTCTTCTCCCACAGCGTCATGCGCACCGTGGCATAGGAAACGTCGGACTCATAGCGGTGCAAAAGCTTTTGCAGTTCATCCATCGCGGCGTAGGCTTCCTCCAGCTGCTCGTTCAGCGTTTGAAGCTCGTCACCCTGCGCCTCGGGAATCAGCTGATTCAGCCGCGCGGCAATCGCCTGCTGCGTTTCGAGCCTCGCCCCCGCGTCATAGTAGTAGGCAGCCACGTCCTCCGCCGTGGATTCCAGCGAAAGCGTGGTTCCAACGTCGTCCAGCGCGGCCACAAACTCGTCCAGCCGTTCGGCGGGAACGCGAATTTCGCTCGTCAGGCAGCGCACGCCGTCGCTCTGCGTCAGCAGGTCTGAGGCAAAATAGCCTTCGTATTCGCTCACAAGCGCCTTCAGCGTATCGCGCTCCTGATCGAAGCTCTCCGTTTCCGCCTCGCGGTTCGCGCCGTATATCAGCAGCGGAGCCGTCGGCTTCGGCGCTTCCTCCGGCGTGGCCTGCGCCCTCATCATGGCAATGGGCGCATCTCCGTCCGCATCCGGCGCGGCGGCCTGACGACCCATCGCATCCTCATCCGGCAGCACGGTACCGGCGGCCTTCATCGTCTGCTGCTCGTCGCCGTCCGTCTCAAACACAACGGACGCGTCGGCGTTCGCCGTCAGCAGGACAACCTCTCCCCGGTCGCCCTGATTCGCCGCGATTCGCCGCTCCGTAGGCGCGCCCGCCGCAACGTATGTAGTTTCAAACGCTTCGTCCGGGCTCATCTCGTTGGAAAACGCGGCCAGATCAGTTCCGCGCAGCGCAAACGTGCTGCCGATCATCACGACCAGCGCGGCGGCGACGGTTCCAAACACGCGATACAGCTTTTTCCGCTTCCTTGCCGAAATCTCTTTCCGAACGGCGCGACGCCACCCCGCCTGCACGTTCAGCGGCACGACGACTTCGTCGTCCAATCCGCGCAGCATCTGAACCAGCTGCCTGCCCGCGTTCAGCTCCTCCGCGCACTTCGCGCATTCAGCCGCGTGCGCCTCCAGCTGGCGCATCTCCTCCGCAGTAAGCGCGCCGTCCAGATACGCGTCCAGCTGATTCATGAACCTCTCGCAGCTCATCTTCTGTTCCAACATTGGCCTCGCACCTCCTTTCTCTGATTGTTAGACGCTTCTGCGGCCAAATAGTTCCGCCTGTGCGGATAAAACATTTCGAAGTTTTTCGCGCCCGCGGCTGATTCGGCTTTTCACCGTGCCGACGTTCGCTTCCAGAATTTCGGCAATTTCCTCGTAGCTGTAGCCCTGCACGTCGCGCAGCACCACGGCGGAGCGCATGTCCTCCGGCAAAAGCTGAATGGCTTTTGAAAGCGCGCGGCGCATTTCGGCGTTGTCCGCGTGCTTTTCCGGCGAAGCTTCCTCGTCGGCGGGCGCCCAGCCGATGTCCAGCAGCGCGTCCAGCGACTGCGCCTGACGCACCTTCTTGCGCCGCAGATTGTCAAGACAGGTGTTCATCGTGATTCGGTACGCCCACGTGGCAAAGGAAGACTGCCCCTTGAAGCTGCCAAGAGCCTTATATATGCGCAGCATCGCGTCCTGCATGCTGTCCTGCGCATCCTCGCGATTTCCGCACATGCGCAGCGCGACCGCGTACATGCGCGCCTCGTGCTTTCCCATCAGCTGTTCAAAGGCATAGGCATCGCCGCCGATGGCGCTTTCCACCAGCCGTTCTTCATCCGTCTGCACCCGTTTTCCCTCCCGTCTCATTGGCATGCCTTATGGTATTATACACGCCATTTGTTTTTTTGCCAAGGGGTTGATTTTTTCCCGGAGGTATAGTATAATAGAGCAGTCGTTCATCGACAAGCCGGTGTGTTGGAATTGGCAGACGAGGCGGACTCAAAATCCGTTGGGCTAATCACCCGTGCGGGTTCGACCCCCGCCACCGGCATAAATAAGAGGTTCTCACGAAGATCGATGAGCGCCTCTTTTTCTATTGGAGGCATATGAAAACACGCGTAAATTGGGATTCGCTTTTGCTTCGCCCGGCCTCGGAGAGCTATGTGCCCGTGGCCGACGGCCTTCGCGCGCTGTGCGTGGGCGTCGTCATGTGGTTCCACATCTGGCAGCAATCGTGGCTCAACCCTTCCATCCTTGGGCAGGATTTCAACTGGCTGGTGCGCAGCGGCTATATGCTGGTTGACCCGCTCCTGACGCTGAGCGGCTTTCTGCTCTTTCTTCCGTGGGCGCGAGCCGCGGCCTGCGGCGCGCCGTCTCCCTCCGCGCGCGCGTTTTATAAAAAGCGCGCCGTGCGCATCCTGCCCAGCTACCTGCTGTGCGTGTTTGTGATGCTGTTCTGCGTGGCGCTGCCGCAAGATCAGTACGCCTCCACCGCCGACATGTGGAGGGATCTTCTGACCCACCTCACGTTTACAAACGTATTCTTTCCCGCCGCCTACACCTATACCCGCCTGAACGTGGTTTTGTGGACGGTGACGATTGAGGTGCAGTTTTATCTGTTCTTCCCGCTTCTGGCGCGCGCGTTCCGCAAATATCCCCTGCTTACCTACGCCGCCATGACCGCCGCCGCGCTCTTTTTCCGCTTCGGCTACGCGGCAAAGCTATCGGACACCACGCATGTGATCAATCAGCTGCCCGCCATGCTGGACGTGTTCGCGAACGGCATGCTCGCTGCCTATGCCTATCAGGCTGCCGCGCGTTCCTTTAAGCCCAACCGCGCCGCAGCGGCGCTCCTGACGCTCGTGTCCGTTGCCTGCCTGTACGGCGTCTGCCAGCTGATTCGCGCGCAGACCCTCGCGGGCTCCGGCAATTATCCCGCCCTTCGCCTTGGACAGATGCAGCGGCGGTACGCGCTCTCGTTCCTCACGTCGATCTTCCTCGTTTCCGCGTCCCACGCGCTCCGGCCGTTCCAGTTTCTGTTTGGAAACCGCCTTGCGCGCTTCCTGTCCTCCATTAGCTTTCAGGCGTATATCTGGCACCATCCGCTGGCCTTGCAGCTGAAATATTGGCGCTTTCCCGCCTATTCCGCACCCAGCAACCCGCAGTTCTATTCCGAAACCGTCTGGCAGCGGCGCTATACGCTCGTCTGCTTCCTCGGCGCGCTGCTGCTGGCTGCGCTCGTTACCTATCTGTTTGAAAAGCCCGTCGCGCGCTGCTTCCTCCGCGGAGAAAAGAAGCGCACCGGCGACGTCAGTTGTCAGCCGGTGCATCCGCAGACGGAAGACAAAGCGTGAAGGCAGACCCCTTCCCGACCTCCGACTGCACGCCGATCGTGCCGCCCATCAGCTCCACGACCTTTTTGGCGATTGCCAGTCCCAGTCCCGTGCCCTTGGTGCGCATGCGCGATTTGTCCGCCTTGTAGAACCGCTCCCAGATGTACGGTAAGTCCTTCGGCTCGATTCCCGCGCCGTCGTCGCGCACGGAAAGCTCCACATACCGCCCGTCCTTCTTCGCGCGAACCGCGATGTGCCCGCCGGTCGGCGTAAAGCTGAGCGCGTTATCCAGCAGGATGATCAACACCTGTATGATGCGCTCCTCGTTGCCCATGCATACCGCGTTCTCGTCCGCGTCCACCGTCAGCTCGATGCCCGCGTCCTCAGCCAGTCTGGCAACGGACTCGATCGCTCGTTCCAGCACCGGCTCCACGCGAATCGCTTCCAGCTCCATCTGCGCCCTGCCGTCCTGCAAACGCGACAGGTCGAGCATCTCCCCGATCAGCTTTTCAAGCCTTCTCGTTTCGCGGTAAATCACCTGATAGCAGTCGTTCTTTTCCTCATCCGTTTCCAGAACGCCGTCCATCAGCGGCTCCACCATGCCGCGAATGCCGGTGAGCGGCGTTCGCAGCTCGTGCGATACGTTCGCGATATATTCCCGCCGAAGCTGTTCCAGCCGCGTTTCCTCCGAAACGTCGCGCAGCAGGCATACCGCGCCGATGCACGCGCCTTCCGCGCCCGGAATCGGCGACGCAACGGCGGCAATGGCGCGGCCGGAGTCGCTCGTCCACACGGCGCTTTCCTTTTCGCCGGAATCCATGCACACCGCCAGCATCGAGAGAACGTGCTTCTGCGGCTCGCCCGCGCGGGCGTGCTCCTCTTCCCAGCGATCGATTTCCAGCATTTCCAGCGCCGGCGCGTTCACATGGAACACCCGTCCGTCCCGCTCCACGGCCACAATGCCCTCGGCGATGGACTCAAACAGCTGTTCCAGCTTGCTCTTTTCGTTTTGCAGATTTTCGATCACGTCCTTCAGCCGGTCGGCCAGCACGTTGAGCGTGCCCGCCAACTGCCCAATCTCGTCCGCCTGCGCCACGGGCGCATGACGCGAATAATCGCCCGCGGCCATTGCGCGCGCGACGTCGTTCATGAGACACAGCGGCCGGGTGATGCTGCGCGAAAACACCGAGGTGAACGCCACGGCGACCAGCATCGCGCAGGCCGCGGCGACGGTCAGATAGGTAGCGATTCGCATCCACACCACGTCCACGTCCGCCACGGGGCGAAACAGCATCATCGCGCCCACAATTTCGCCCTGCGCGTCCTTCAGCGGCACGCCTGCGTACACGATTTTTGCCGTCAGAAACTCAACCGCCTCCACCCCCCGCGCCGTGCCGCCGGCGAAGATGGCCTCGAAGATGCTGCGATCCATGTTGGATACGATTTCCGTATAAGCCAGCCCCGCCGTGTCCTCCTCCTCCGGCGTTTTCTTGGACGCCTGATTCGGAGGCGACTGCGTGGCGATATAGTCCGGGTTTACGAACACGATTTTCGCGTCCACCAGCGACTGATACCGCCTGAGCTGCTTCCATTCAATGCCGTTTTTCTGGGTAATCGCGATATACTGCGCCTTTTCAACCAGCTCCGTTTCATTGGTCTGGATGATATAATTACGCACCAGACGATACGTCATAAGCGCCGTCATGGACAGCACAACCGCGATAATCAGCATATAGCCGGTCAGCATTTTGGGATAGATTCCCACGCCCGACCGGCTTTCCGTTTTCAGCTTTCGCATTTATTCTCCGATCTCAAAGCGATAGCCTACGCCCCACACCGTCTTGATGTCCCACCGGTTCTCCGGCAGGCACAGCTTGGCGCGCATGCGCTTGATGTGGCTGTCGACGGCGCGCGTGTCGCCCAGAAAATCATAGCCCCAGATGCTCTGCAAAAGGTGCTCGCGGCTGAAGACCTTTCCGGGATTGCTGGCCAGCGTGTACAGAATCTCGATTTCCTTGGGCGTGCACGGCACCGGCTGGTCGTTCAGCTTCACGATGAACGCGCTCATGTCGATTTCCAGATTTTCAACGCGCACAACCGTACCCTTGCTCTCGTCCTTGATCTCGTGCAGGCGCCTTAGAACCGCCTTCACCCGCGCAAGCACCTCGCGCGGGCTGAAGGGCTTGGTAATGTAATCGTCCGCGCCGAGCTCCAGACCCAGCAGCTTGTCAAACTCCTCGCCCTTGGCGGAAAGCATGATCACGGGAATGTTCGCGTCCCTGCGAATTTCCCGGCACACCGCGAGCCCGTCCTTTCTGGGCATCATGATGTCCAGAATAATCATGTCCGGCTTGAGCGAGCGCGCCTTCTCTACGGCGTCCTCTCCGTCATAGGACGAAAAAATCTCATACCCCTCCCGGCGGAAATACGGGCTGAGCGACTGGTGTACATTCGGGTCGTCATCCGCGATCAACACGCGATAGCTTGCCTTATATCCTTCCATTTCCATCCCTCCATGATCGCATGATACCGAAAAAATGTGGCGTTTCCGTGTCATGCCTCATAAGAATTCTGAGGACGGTTTTGAATAATCCTGAACCGCGTCAGTCTTCCCTGTCAAACAGCGTCTTATTCGCCGGATACAGCATGCAATACCGCTCGTATCCGCGCCGGTAGGCTTCGCGCACGGCGGGATCGGGCGTGCAGAAGCGCTCGTCCTCGCGCAATACGCCGATGGCCTCCTTCAGATTCTTCCAGACGCCCGCGCCGACGCCCGCAACCAGCACCGCGCCATACGCGCCGCCCTCCTTCGCGGCGGACATCGTATACACCGGCAGCTCGAAAATATCCGCGGCCATCTGCTTCCACACCTCGCTGGAAGCGCCGCCGCCGGACAGGTAGACCTTCTGCGGCGCGATTTCCGCGCTCATCAGCTCAACCACCTGCTTCAGCGAATACGTAACGCCCTCCATAACCGCGCGCGCCATATCCGCGCGGGTCGTACCCAGCGAAAGGCCATAGAAGATTCCGCGCGCGTTCGGGTCGGGATACGGGCAGCGCTCGCCCGTGAGATACGGCGCGAACAGCACGCCGTTTGCACCCGCAGGCACGGCCTTCACGCGCTCGTCGATGTAAGCATAGGTTTTTTTGCCCTCTCGCGCCGCGTCGGCCGCGTCCTCGCCCGCCAGCGTCTTCACAAACCAGCTGAACGCGCCGCCCGCCGTCAAAGTGCAGCCGAAGGCATGCCACAGACCGGGCTCGTTGTTGCAGAACATCTGAAGGCTTCCCTCGGGATTCGCGTGGAAGCCGCTCATGCCCATCGAAACATTTCCGCTGGTGCCGATGACCACGCCCAGCACGCCGGGCTCCACCAGTCCCGTGCCCGTGGTCTGAATCACCGCGTCGCCGCCGCCCGCGTACACGTTCAGTCCCTCGGGCAATCCTGTCTGCGCGGCAGCCTCCGCCGTTACGCGCCCCGCGAGTGCCGTCGATTCCACTGCCTCCGGGAAAATCGCCTTGTCCAGCCCGGCGAGCGCGATCAGCTCATCCGCCCAAACGCGGTTTTTCGTGTCAAAAAGGCCGGTGCCGGACGCCTCGGAAACGTCGGTCAGCACCCTCCCGGTCAGGCGGAAGCGAATGTAATCCTTCGGACAGCAGAAAATCTTCATTCGCGCGAAGCTCTCCGGCTCCTCGTCGCGCAGCCAGAGAAGCTTGCCCCCGGTGTAGCCGGTGAGCATGCGGTTGTTTGTATAGCGCAGAAGCCCCTCCACGCCGCCCGCGC
The DNA here is from genome assembly GCA_963618055.1 of bacterium. Lineage (GTDB taxonomy): Bacteria > Bacillota > Clostridia > Christensenellales > Aristaeellaceae > SFHK01. Next base: position 32,913 of record CAVERI010000008.1, read on the forward strand.
GCTCGGTAATCCAGTCGCACTGCTTCTGCGTGCGCTGGTCGCACCACAGAATTGCGGGGCGGATCACGCGCATTTCGTCATCCAGCGCCACAAGCCCGTGCATCTGGCCGGAGAACGAAACGCCGCAAATGTCCTTCGCGTCCACATCCACCTTCGCCAGCACGGCTCGAATGCCCTCCACCGCGCCGCGCCACCAGTCCTCCGGGTTCTGCTCCGCCCAGCCGGGTCGGGGCGTTGAAAGCGGATATTCCCTCGTCGCCGAGGCGATTACCCGCCCCGTATCGTCCGCAAGCAGGCACTTCGCGCCGGACGTGCCAATGTCAAGACCGATCAGCATTCTCTTGGTCATGCTTCTTCCTCCTGTTTTTAAGCGCTTTCGTCATCTTCCGGGAAACCTGCGTGATTTTCTTGGAATCGAGCCGGTTTTCGTTGCCCTCGGCCAGCCGCTTCATGTTCGAGCGGTGCGAAAACAGTGCCAACGCGCAGGCGACAAACGCGCCGCCAACCGCGTACCAGCTTTCATGGAACAGGAACACCAGACCCACAAACGCGCACGCCGACAGCATTGACGCCAGCGACATGTAGCCGGAAATCAGCAGCACCAGCACCTGAATGCCCAGCAGCACCAGCGCGATGCGCCAGTCCACCACCAGAATGTATCCGAACGAGGTGCTCATGCCCTTGCCGCCGCGAAAACGGAACAGCGCCGGCCAGTTATGCCCGAGAATCGCGCAGATGCCGCCGATGTGCATGCCCAGCTCGCCGCCGATCCAGCTGCCGATCAGCGCGCCAAGCACGCCCTTGAGCGCGTCCCCGGCAAAGGTCAGAAAACTCGGCACCCAGCCAAGCGTGCGCATGACGTTGGTCATGCCCGCGTTGCCGCTGCCATAGTTGCGAATGTCGATTCTTCCATACAGCTTCGAAACGATTACGCCCGTCGAAACGCAGCCCAGCGCATAGCCGATCACCGCGCAAAGCGCGTATAGCAGCACCTGCTTCATTTATTCCTCCTTCTGTTCCCGCTCTCGCAGGACAAAACGAATCGGCGTTCCCTCAAACCCGAAGGCCTTGCGGAACTGGTTTTCCAGATACCGTTCATATGAGAAGTGCAAAAGCTCCTTGTCGTTGACGAACAAAACGAACGTGGGCGGCTTGGTTGCCTGCTGCGTGCCGTAATAGATGCGCAGCCTGCGGCCCGACGTGGCGGGCGGCTGAAGCGCCGTCTGCGCGTCGGTCAGGATGTCGTTCAGAAGGCCGGTCGTCACGCGCCGTGAGGCCTGCTCGTTCACACTGCGAACCGTGTCCAGCACCTTGTTAACGCGCTGGCCGGTTTTCGCGGAAATGAAGATCACCGGCGCGTAAGCCATAAAGCGCAGCTTCTCGCGCACCTCCTTCACGTACCTTTCGAGCGTACCGGTCTCCTTTTCCTTTGCGTCCCACTTGTTCACGACGATCACGGCCGCCTTGCCTTGCTCGTCAATGTAGCCGGCGATCTTGCTGTCCTGCTCGCTCACGCCCTCGGTCGCGTCGATCAGAAGCAGCGCCACGTCGCAGCGGTCGATGGCCGCCAGCGAACGCACGACGGAGAAGCGCTCCAGCGACTGATACTCAATGGCGCGCTTCCTGCGAATGCCCGCGGTGTCGATGATGATGAACTCGTCGTCTCCGTCCTTGAAGCGGGTATCAATCGCGTCGCGCGTCGTGCCCGCAATGTCGGAGACCATCACGCGCTCCTCGCCCAGAATGCGGTTCACCAGCGACGACTTGCCCACGTTGGGCTTTCCGACGACGGCAATGGAGATGGCGCTCGTTTCCTCGTCCTCTTCGCTCTCCTCCGGGAAGTGCGCGACAACCAGATCCAGCAGATCGCCCAGATTCAGAAGGTTCACCGAGGAAATGCCGATCGGGTCGCCGATTCCCAGCTGATAGAAGTCGTAAATGCCGTCCATCATGCGGATGTTGTCAATTTTGTTCACGACCAGTATGACCGGCTTGCCCGAGCGGCGAAGCATGTCGGCGACGGTTTCGTCGTCGGCGGTCAATCCCTGCTTGCCGTCCACGAAGAACAGAATCACATCGCAGGTTTCAATGGCAATTTCCGCCTGCCTGCGCATCTGCTTCAGCAGCGGATCGTCGCTCATCGGGTCGATGCCGCCGGTATCGATCAGCGTAAACTTATGGTTCAGCCATTCGCAGTCGGCATACACGCGGTCGCGCGTCACGCCGGGGGTATCCTCGACGATGGCAATGCGCTTGCCCGACATCTTATTAAAGAACGTACTTTTGCCCACGTTGGGGCGGCCAACAATTGCGACCAACGGTCGTGCCATATCCATATCCTCCTGAAGCCGCCCGCGGGCGGCGCATATTCAAATTTCTGCGAACCGGACAATCGCGTCCAGAAGCTCGTCGCCCCTGCGCCCGACCGGCAGAATCGGCCGTTCCAGCGCCGCCTCTGCCTCGGTGAGCAGGAGGTTGTCCAAGAAGCGGTTATCCTCCGAACGAATCATGCACTCGGTAATCAAGATTGCCTCCGACGGCCTGTCCTTCATCTGGGAAACCAAGTCTCCGCCCGTCACAAGCCCCGCGACGGTGACGGTCTCGCCAAAGTAATGGTTGATAATCGCGTATACCTTTATCTCCACGCCCGTCACCGGGTGCGCGTCCAGCAGGTTTTTCAGAATCGGCTGCGCCGACACACCCGTAGCGATGGCAATGGAGCGGCGCGGCTTCACCTCGCGCTTGAGCCTCGCGGGAAGCTCCATATACGCGTCCTCAAACTCGGTGATCAGCTGGCGGCAAAGGCCGATGCCGTTGTCAATCTGCTCGTAATCCTCGTAGGCCTCATCCTCCGGAAGCGGCATTTCCGCCTTCAGATACAGCTCGTCCGATGGGAACACAAACCGCGTGCCCTCCTCCCGAAGCATTTTCTCGCGAACGCGCTCCGCCTGCCTGAGCACCGCGCGCGCCGATTCCCGGTCGAACATGCGAATGCTGTCCAGCCCCGCACGGTGTCCGGTCAGACCCACGGGCACCAGCGCGAGCGAACGGCAGGCAGGGTACAGCCCCATCAGGTCGTTCATCGTCCGTTCCAGCGCTTCGCCGCAGTTCAGCTCCGGGCAGAGCACCGCCTGCGCGTGAAAGCTGACGCCGCCCGCCGCGAGCTTCTCAAGCTGCTCCATGATCTTTCCGCCCTGCGGATTGCCCAGCAGCTTTTTGCGCAGCTCCGGCTCCGTCGCGTGCACTGAAATGTACAGCGGAGACGCGTGCCTGCGGATGATGCGGTCGAGCTCGCGCGGGCCTACGTTCGTCATGGTGACGAAGTTTCCCATCATCAGCGACAGCCGCCAGTCGTCGTCCTTCACGCGCATGCTGTCCCGCGCACAGGCGGGCAGCTGATCCACGAAGCAGAACAGGCATTTGTTCAGGCACAGGCGCAGGCCGTCCAGCATATCATTTTCAAACGCCAGCCCGAGCGGCTCATAGTCGTCCTTTTCGAAATCGTACTCCGTCTGCACGCCATTGCGCTCAATCAGAAGCTCAATGTGGTCGCTGCACGACAGCGCCTGATAGTCGATCCAGTCAAGAAGCCTTTCTCCGTTCATCTTCAGAAGAACGTCGCCCTGCCTGAGTCCCAGCTGGTCGGCGATGCTGTCCTTCTCCACCGACCGAATCACGTGACCCATCCGATCCCTCCGTCACTTTACCGTTACCGGCGTGCCCGCCGGGCAGTTTTCGAAAATCCATTTGGCATTGTCGCGATACAGACGCACGCATCCGTGTGACGCCTTCTTGCCCAGCTGCTTGATCGTGTTCGACCGGACGGAATTGTCGTTCTTTGAGGAATAAATCTCCGAATGGAAGAAGATACCGCCGTCGATCGTCCACGCGTATTTCGCCCAGCAGTCGAACTCCTTGAAATACCACCATTCCGTCAGCGGCGCGGTATTCCAGAACTCGCCCTTGGGCGTGGGCGTTTCATCCTTGCCCGTGGAGCACTTGAATTCCTTGATCTGGTTATCGAAGTTGGAGCCGTTCCATTCGTAGACGTACACGCGCTGCTTGTTCGTATCGATGGTAATGCGATACTGCGTCACGATGATGTCCGACTTCACGGCCTGCTCGGAAAACAGCGCGCGCTGCGTCGTCTCGTCGGCAACGCCGGTTTGCTTCAGCCCGTTCAGCTTCTGGAAGTACACAAGGCAGCGCTCCGTAGCCGGGCCGAAATTGCCGTCCGCCTTGCGCATATAGCCCAGATACACCAGCCTGCGCTGCACGCGCATGGCCTCCGCCGTCTTGTCGCCGCGCTGCGCCGTAGCCTGATACACGTCAAACGTGCCGCCATACAGCCACGCGAGCAGCTCCTCCGAGGCCACGCCGTCCGGCACATATGCGGTCGCCTCCGGCGCGAAGCGGATGGTGGGCGTAGGTGTGGGCAGCTTCGTCGCCGCCGGTGTGGAGACCGGCGCCGTGTCGTCCGGCGAAACGGTCAGTGCCGGGGTAGGCACAAGCGTCGGCGTGGGCGTGGGCGTCATCCATGCCTGCGTCGCCATCGGCGTGGGCGTTACGACCGCCTGCATCAGCTGATAATAGTACGCCTGCGCTTCCTTCACGGCTGTTTCGGTCTTATCGCCGAAGCTTCCGTCAGCCGCGCCGTCAAGGAAGCCGTACAGCGCCAGCGCCTGCTGAAGCCGCTGCACCTCGTCGCCCTTCACGCTCTTGGCCAGCGGCGTGGGCGTGGGCTCCGGGTTCACGACCACGTCGTCCGAATACAGCTTCACAAGCGTGTCGTAATCGGCCACGCCAGTCACCGGCAGACCGTTCAGCTTCTGGAAAAAGCGCACGGCGTTGGCCGTGGACTTGCCGTAAATGCCGTCATACCCGCCGTCCATGTAGCCCATTTCAATCAGGCGATTCTGAAGCCGCGCCACGTCCTTCGCGCCGTTTTCATCGGAAATTCCCTCATACAGCGCGCTCATGTCCACCATCACCGGGGTCGGCGTGGGCGTGGGCGTAGGCGTTGGGGTGGGGGTCGGTGTAGGCGTGGGCGTGGGCGTGGGACTCGGCGTGGGCGACGGAGTCGGAATCGGCGTCACCGACGCGTTCCCCGCGCTCGCCGGTTCAGGCGCTTCCGCGGCCGGCCAAAAACAAATTGCCAGAACCGCCGCCACAATTATTAAAACAGCCAATAATTTGCGCATGTATGTAAGATCCTCCGCAATCTCCGCGCCGCCTGCTGCGGCGCACAATACCTCAGCTTTTAGTATAGCACAATCGCGCTGTTTTGAAAAGCATTTACCGGTAAACATGCGCGTGAAACGTATACGGAAGCGGCCTGCGCATCCATCATGCACAGACCGCTTGTTCCTCCGCGTGGATTCAATTATTGCGCAATCGACGCGTCGCCAAGGATATGCGCGCCGCGGTTCAGGGCGTTTTGAACGGATTCCGGGCGCTGGGTCAGGGTCGGATACAGCGCCTTCAGGCGTTCGTAGGGCTCGCGCTCCGTTTCGAACTGGTCAGCGCACAGCAGAAGCACGGTGGCTTCCCGTTCCGTATCGCCGGTCATTCGATAGGCGCGCGCCAGCTTGACGGCCGATTCATAGGTGGTGTGCCGGCTCAGCGCCCGATAATAGTATTCCACGGCGCGGGCATAGTTGCCCGTCTCCATGCAATCGTCGCCCAGCAATATGTACCCGGACGCGCTGCCTATGCCCAGCTGCGCGAAGGCTCGCTTTCCCGAGGCCGTGGACGTGCTCCACGCGCAGAACACAATCACCGTAACCACGAGCAGCGCCATGGCAATCAGCGAACGCAGATGCTTCTCCAGAAAGCTCTCCCTGCCCTGCCGCGAGCGGACATTCGCGTGCGCGCTTCGCGTTCCTCGCGGCGGAACCCTGCGCGGCGGCTGACGCCGATTCGGCGCGCCGTCAATCCGCATGGACGCCGCCGGTCTGCGCGGCTCGTTTTCCCGTCTTGCCGCCGTTCGCACCGGCCTTGACGGCTGGCGCGACGGCTTCGCGCGCCCGTTCAGGCGATTCTTTCCCTCCTGAACCCGCTTTTCCAGCGTGTTTTCAAATCGTCCGAGTGTTTTTTCGGCTGATTTTATCAGCTGGCGCGCCCTTTTCAGCGTCTCCTCTCCCGCGTTTTTCCATGGAACACCGCGATTGGAGCGCTCTCCGTTTTCAAACCCTTCCGCGCTCTGCTTCTGAGGCAGGCGCACAGCCGGACGCGCAACGCCGTTTCCCGCCCGCTTCTCCGGCAGACGAACGACCGGATTTCCCGAAGCGCGCGGCTTCTCTGCAGCGCGGCGCTGATTCATCCTCTCCGCGTCACTGCGTTGATCCGAGCGGCCGGATTCCTTTTCGGCGCGGGCTCTGGCGGACGCTTCGGCCTTTTCCACAAAGCCGGGACGCGCAACCGCCTTTGTTTCCTCGCGCGCCCGGTCAAACAGGCTCCACCTTCCATCTGTTCCCGCCTTTTCCGTCCTCGCGTTCTCGCGCTTTCGGTCAGAAAGGCCCTTCCCGGAAGGGGCGTCCTCCTTAACGCCCTCGCGCATCCGGCTGGAAGCGTTCCTCGCCGAAAAAGCTTCCGTCTTCGCGCCGTCGCGCATCCGGCCGGAGACCCTTCCCATTTCCGCATCTCCGCGTGATCGTTCAAAAGCGCTTCCTTCAGAGGAAGCTCCTTTGTCCACGCGCGACCGCTCGGAAGCGCTTCTTTCAAAGGAAGCTCCTTTGTCCACGCCCGGTCGCTCAATCGCACTTCTTTCAGAGGAAGCTCCCGCGTCCGCGTCCTCGCGCGGCCACTCGGAATACTTCCGTCCCTTCGCCTTCTCGCGCGGCAGGTCGAACAGGCCTCGTCCCGCGCTCCCCATTTCCCGCTCGCGCAGGCGCGCGTCGCGTTCCATCAGATAACGCAGATCCACAGGATAGACGAGACGCGTTTTGCAATACACGCATCGCTTCCCGTGTGTAAGGTCTCGCCGCCCGCACCGTACGCAAAACACGCTCTCACCCCCCTTCGCGCGCGTTCACCTGATGGTTTTATACGCCCTTCAGCGTCTCATAATACGGATCTCCGGAAAAATCTCTTTCGCCATCCACCGTGCCGCCCAGCATCTCAATGGCATTTCGCACCTCAAGATAGTCCAGATAGTTGATGTCTGGCTGGTTCAGGCTCTCGCGCAGAGGCTCCAGCGCGCGGTCGTCGCCCAGCTTGCCAAGCAGCGAAGCGTACATGGCCAGCTTCTCCGGATGCGCGTCGAACGCCGCCATCAGCGACGTGAAAATGCGCTCATCCCCCGGGAAATTGCACAGCACGTCGAGATACGTCTCTCTGGCTTCATCGGAAACCTCGTCGATGCGCGAAAGAATGTCCGGCACGCACGCGTCCCCGATATTCTGAAGCAGCTCGGCCGCCACGTCCGCGACCTCGTCCTCGCCCTCGCGGCGATCGATAATCGCGAAGCACGTTTCCATCGGAGCCTCGCCGCAGTCGATCTCCTTGAGCAGGTTGAGGGCCGTCACGCGCAGCCCCTTTGGATTATCCGGGTCGGCCGCCGCGCGAATCAACGGGCGCACACTCTTCTGGCCCAGATCGGTAATCCGTTCCAGAAGCACGTCCGGCACAGGCACGCCCGCCGACTCATACTCGGCGACCCAGTTCACCAGCATCGGCGCGTCATCGTACTTCTGAAAGTATTCCTCCGGCTTCTCGCCGCCCAAGAACGCCGCCGGAGAGGACAGCCAGTGCATGTATACGTCCGGCATCGCGTCCTCCATCTGCTCGATGTTGGCGAAGCGCCCCTTGTTCATTTGCATCCATTTTTCGCAGTACGCCGCGAAATTCGCGTCGAAATCCAGAATATCGTACATTCCTTCCGTCTCCCCTATTCCTGCGTCCCGTTTTCGTTCACCTCGTCCAGCGCATGGCTCAACAGCGCGACCGCGCGCTTCACCTGCCGGGCCGGACAGGAAAACTCCTCGGCAATTTCCTCTATATCCACGGCCTCCTCGCCCCCATCCAGATACAGATACGCCAGCGCCGCCGCTCCCACGTCTCCGCGCGCGATGGCCGCGCCGCCGTCCAGCCGCTTCTTCTGAAACATCAGCCAGTATCCGGCCAGCACGGAAATGGGATAATCTCCCGTTTCCTCCTCCACATACTCGGCGGCGTCGCGCAGCATCTGCCTTGCGCCCACCGGAAGCTCGCGCAGCACGTCCGTTTCGGTGGGCAGCGTCGCCTCCATATAGTATTCCGGCAGCGGCGTTTCCTCCAGTATCGCGGAGTCCATGCCGAGCATCGCGGCCACGCGCACCTCCGCCGGAATATCCGGCCTCCCGATATACGCGCACGCCATTCTGCGCGCTTCGGGATCGTCGATGCGCGACAGAAGGCAGGCCGCGGCCGCCGAAATCGACGGTGTGACGCTGGAAAGCTGCCATTCCAGCGCCGCGCGGAACGATGGATTCGTCTTCCACGCCTGCGCCAACCCCTCCTCCTTTAGGACGCGCGGCACCTCAACCAGATGAAACGTCTGAAAGGCCTGCAGGCGCGCGTCGCACGTATCGTATCGAAGCGTGCAATCCTCCGGCGTAAGCGATCCCTCCGCAAGCTTTTGAAGCAATGTCCTCGGCGCCGGATCCTCCGGATCCAGCCGCTGAATGCGCCTCCAGCCGCTCGCCACCGTCTCCGCGGGTCGCCCCGCAAGAAAGGCCAGACACGACATTTCATGAAGCATCGCCGGGTTGTACGGATGCGCGGCCACCATCTCATTCAGCGCTTCGAAGGCCTCGTCATACATCTCCAGCCGCTCCAGCGCCGTGACGCGCACGCGCTTGCCGTCGTCGTCCGCGTCCATTTCCCGCGCACGGTTCATCAGCTCGCGACCCTCCTCGCGCATGCCGGACTCGTACAGCGCCTGCGCGCAGATGCACACCTCGGACAGCGGCGCGAAATCTCCCAGAAGCCGTCTGGCTATGAGCGCCTCCCGGCGCGCGGCGTCCGGCTTGTCATTCAGGTTCAAAACCACCGCATACAGCGCGTGCGCGCTGCCCCGAAGCGGATTCAGCCGAACGGCGTGCCTGAACGCCTGCTCGGACGAGCGCGAATCCCCCAGCGTTTCCAGCTGGCGAACGCCCTCCTCAATCAGCCTTTGCACCCGCCGTTCGTGGCGATCCTCAAGCGCGCAATCCTGAACCTCGCCGTTCAGGTAGATGGAATCCAGTATCTGCTCGGCCTCCTCCACGGACTCATGCCCGCCGCTGTGATCTACATACGCGCGCAGCACATGCTCCGCTTCCTCATGCCGGCCGCGGGCATATAAAATCTTGCCGGACAGGAACAGGCATTCCTCCATCTCCTGCCTTTCGCTCAAAAGCCACATCAGCTGCCGACCCGCCGCCTCGTACAGCTCCATCGAAACCAGAATGCGCGCCATATCCAGCCGGCATCGCGCATCGGTCGGGTCGCTTTCTACGGCCTTTCGGATCAGATTCAGCGCATCAGGATAATTCCCGGCGCGCCAGTTCATCCGCGCGCGCTGATGAACAAACCCGCTTTCCTGCTGAAACGAAACCACCTTCGAATCGTATTCGCCCATCCGCACGCCTCCTCTTCGTCAAGCTTCCTTCGCATCCGTCAGGCCTTTGCCTTTGCCTTTTCCAGAAGCGCGCGCAGCTCCGCCTCGCTGAAATGCCGACGGGTGTTGCAGAAATGGCAATCCACGTCGCAGCCGTGCTGCTCCTCGATCATCTCCGTCAGTTCCTTCTCGCCCATCGAGATCAGCGCCCGCTCCACGCGCTCGCGCGTGCAGTCGCAATGATAGCGAAGCGGCAGCCGGTCGAGCACCTCCGGCTCCAGATGGCTCAAAAGCTGCGTGAGCGCGCCGTCCAGATGGTCGGTTTTGAGTGTGCCCGAAATATCCATGAACATGCCTGCCGACGTTTCGATGGACTGAATCGCCGCCTCGGAGGCGCCCGGCATCATCTGTATGATCAGCCCGCCCGCCGAAATCACCTCTTCGCCGACGAGCACGCCCAGTGACACCAGCGATGGCGTCTGCTCAGACGCGGTAAAATACATGGCGAAGTCCTCTCCGATTTCGCCGGAGCGCAGGCGCACCTGCCCCACATACGGCTCGCGCATGCGCATGTCCTTCACGACTGTCAGCATGCCGTCCTTTCCGACGGCCGCGCCCACGTTCAGCTTTTCGCCGCTGCGCGGCGGGTCGACCTCGGGATGCGCCACAAGCCCCTTCACATTGCCGCCGCTGTCGCCCACGGCCAGCACCAGCCCCAGCGGGCCGCCGCCGTCGATGCGGCAGGTGACCGACTCATTTTCGCCCTTCAGCATCGCGCCCAGCACGGCCGTGGCCGTGAGCGTGCGCCCCAGCGCCGCCGTCGCCGTGTGCGACAGATGATGCACGCGCCGCGCGTGCTCTACCGTATGCGTGCTCTCCACAAGAAACGCGCGCGCCTGTCCGCCCATCAGCGAAACGCGCAAAATTCCATCCATATAGCTTACGCCGTCCTGTACGGTCATATCGTTTCATCCTTCCCGTTTCCCCGCGTCGCCGCGAAATAGCACCTTTGGCCGCCGGGGCCTTCGCTTTCCCCCTCGTCGCCGCCAAAGACGTGAATGTCCTCAAAGCCCGCGTCCGTCAGAAGACGTAGAATTTCGTCCACACGATGCGCCCGCTGGACATGGGTTTCCTCAAATTTACGATACCTCCCATCCCCCTCGCGCACGAAGAAGGCCAGCCGCATCGTCAGAAGCGAAGTGCTTTCGTCGTATTCATTCTGCCACAGGTAGGTCTCGTTTTCCAGATCCTCTCCGTACAGTCCGACGCGCCCCATCTCCCGCAGCTTTCCGGCATTGGAGATATCAAACGCCAGCGCGCCGCCGGGCTTCAGCGCCTCATGCGCACGCTTTAGAAAGCGCTGAACGCTTTTTTCGTCCGTCAGATAGTTCACGCCGTCGCACGCGCACACAAGCGCGTCCACCCTTCGGGGCAGAAGCAGCGCGCGCATGTCCTGCCGCACCAGCCTGACCGGCACGCCCCATGCGCGCACTTTGTCCGAGGCCACGCGAAGCATGTCCTCGGACAAATCAATCCCGGTAACTCTATATCCCCTTTGGGCAAATCGCACGGCCAGCGAGCCGGTTCCGCAGCCCACGTCGCAGATTTCGCGAATGCCCGGACGGAGGTCAAGAAGCCGCTTCTCGTACCAGTCCGTCCAAGCGTCGTAATCGAAATCATAGGCAAAGCGATCGTAAACCTCCGCAAGGCTCTGATAGCTCATCTCGATTTATGCTCCCAGAAGTGCTCGTTTTCGGTTTTTTCCGTCTTGTCGGTCTCCTGCGTCCCGTCTTCCTCCTCGTCGTCCTCGTCGTCCGAACGGTGCAGACCCTTGCCGACCTCCGCGCCCTCAATGCGCGGGTTCAGATAGCGGTCAAACAGATCGTTGGCATACGACGCGTACACAAAGCCGGTCAGTGAGAAGCCAATCAGGCCGTACAGCAGAATCAGTATCATCATGCTGATCTGCGGGTAGGGAATAAAGAACATCAGCAGCACCGGCACGAGCAGCGAGCCAAGCAGAATCACAAAGGAAATCGGCAGGCGCGCCACGACCATGATGGCGCTGTTTCGAATGAGCTGTGAAAGCTTCATATCGTAGGTGACCATCATCGGGAAGATGATTTCGTTGATCATCCACCACACGATCAAAAGAACGACCATCAGCATCTGCGGAATCATGAAAAACGCGCCGCGATTGCTGGCCATATCGCCGTAGAACACATACGCGATATACGCGAGGAACAGCGAAAGTCCGTTCAGCAGGCCGACCACCAGACCCTGCTTCCAGTTTTCCTTGATGGAGGCCTTGTAATCCTGCCACATGAAGGCATGCTCGTCGCGCGCCCAGTTGCGCAGAATATACATCTGGCCGGTCGAGCCGATGCCCGCCAGACCCATCAGCGGAATCATGACCAGCAGCAGCATGGAAATATTGGAAAGCATCGCGCTTCTGCGATAGCCGCTGTACGTTTTCGCGGCCTCCTGATACTCGCTCGTAAGCGTCTCCATAAACGCCTCGTCCGCCGCGTAATCGCGGTATTCCTGCTGCTTTTCCAGCTTCGCCTCAAGCTCTTCCTTTTGCTTCGTCAGCTCCTCCACCGTCGCGGGGCGCTCGGTTTCCTCGCCGCCCTCGACCACCGGCGCTTCCTTGACCATGACGGTCTTGCCGGCTTCGATCTGCGCGATCTTGTCCTCCACGTCCTCAAGCTCGTAGGTAAGCTCCGCCGTGTTCTGCGCTTCGTTCTGAATGGCGCTGTACAGGTCGTACTTCTCGGTGTATACCTCGTAGGCCGCCTTCATTTCCTCGCCGCCCAGCTTGTACGCCTCGTCGGTGGCGTACATCGTCAGCGTCTGATAGTTAATGAACAGCCAGATGATCATCGGGAGCAGGAACACGACATGAAGCAGGTTCAAGCCGACCATCGAGGAAAAGCGCACCCTCAGCGTAGTAAAAAAAAGCTGCTTGCGCGTCGTCGGCATCTGATCCACCGTGTAATCGCCCTTGCCGGCTTTCCCATAAAAGTAGTTGTTCATCAATCCGGCCATCGTAAACCCTCCGCTCGTCAGTTTCGCGCTTTCCCGCGCGTACTGACTTCATTATATCATGAAAAGACGCGCTTGGCAATCGGGCGCGCCCTTCTCATTTCGACAAAATTCCTTCATTTTTTCTGCGCATCAAGGCTTTCAATGGTTTTACCGTCGGCGAGGGTCTTCAGTTCGAACACCCCTTCGTTCAGCGTCATATAGGAGCGCACGCTTCCGCCCTTGGGCAGGGAGACCGAGCCGGGATTCAGATAGCTAAAGCCCTCGTGCGCGCGCATGGCGGGAATATGCGTGTGTCCGCACAGAAGAATCTCGCCCGCGTTCAGCGGCGGCGGGTTATCCTCCCCCGCGTGATGCCCGTGCGTGGCAAAAATGGTCACGCCGTCCACCGAGAGATAGGCGTATTCCGCCATCACCGGGAACAGCAAAACCATCTGATCCACCTCCGCCTCACAGTTGCCGCGGACGCAGAGCAGCCGTTCCCTGTGCGCGTTCAGAAGCGCGATCACCGCCTTGGGATTATACCCGTCCGGCAGATCGTTGCGCGGCCCATGGTACAGAAGGTCGCCCAGCAGCAGGATTTTATCCGGCTTTTCAGCCTCCGCCCGTTCAAACAGCTTTTCGGCATACAGAATCGAGCCATGAATATCCGACGCAATCAGCAGCTTCATATAGAAAGCACCCCCATCCCGGTTTACAGGTATCGTAGCCGAAACAGGGCTTGATGTCAAGTCAATTCTTCATTGTCTGCACGCAGGCCTGCGCCAGACGGGCGATCAGCCGGCCGGCCGTGGGACGCGCGTCCGCCAGCGCCGGGTCGCTGATTACCGCCGCACAGCTCTGAATGCCGCCGTTCTGCCACGCGGTCTGAATCGCCGTGCGAATCGCGCGCTCCACACCCGACGGCGTCGCGCCCACCTGCAGCGCCACCTCTGGATACAGCCTGGCGGACAGGGTATGCACATACGATGGATCCTCAATGCACAGCGCGACCGCGGCCTCCAGATAGCGGTAGCCCTTCATCGACGGCGCAATGCCGGTTCGCTTCAGTACGCCCGCAATGGCGTCCGCAGGGCTCGCGGAGACGAACGCGTCCGCCTGCTCCGCAAGCAGACAAATCCGTTTGTACAACAGGCGGCTGTCCGCAGGCTTCAGCATGTAATAGCTCGCTCCGAGCGCCAACGTCCGTTCCACCAGCGAGTCCCGGCAGAAGCTCGACAGCACCAGCATCTTCGGGTGCGCGCCGCGCATATCGTGAACGGCCTCCAGCACGCCCAGTCCGTCTACGTTCTTCAGCGCCAGTCCCGTCATCACCACGTCGGCGCGCACATGCGTCAATAACGATAGCAGCTCCGCGCCATCAGCCGTTGCGCCCACAACGTTAATGCCATCCATCCGGCGCAGCTCAGAGACATATTTCCCGAGCGTATTTCGATCGCCGTCTGCGACTACGAGATTGACAGGTTTCATGTGCGATTCACCTTTCCCAGATTTCTCATGGGTACTATTATATACGTTTTTATTACAAATGTAAATGCTTTTGTGTCGATTTTTTGCCGTTTTTCTACACCTATAGTAACTATTCGTACAATCTTTTTTCATTTCTCAATCTGGAATCGCCCGAACGAAGAAACGGCGGAGGACGAATCCCCCGCCGCAAGGCATTCCTGCCTACAGCTCGTAGCCCATCGCAATGGCCTTTTTATTCAGCTCCACAAGGTTCTGCCGCTTGGCGGAGACGACCTTCTGGATGGTTCGGTCAACCGCGTCATACGGGAACAGGCCGCTCTCCCTGAGCATCTTGCCCATCACGATCATGTTCGCCAGCGTGGACATGCCCGCCTCGTCGGCCAGCCTCGTGGCCGGAACGCCGAATGCCTTTACATCCGTGCGCTTTACCGCGCGCTCGATCAGCGAGGAATCATAGAAGATCATGCCGCCGGGCACGACCGCGTCCTCAAAGCGATCCAGAGACGGCAGGTTCATGGCGATCAGGATATCCGGATGCGGAACCAGCGGGCTGCCAATCGCGGTGTCGGAGATGATCACCGAGCAGCTGGCCGTGCCGCCGCGCATTTCGGGGCCATAGGAGGGCAGCCACGTGACCTCCTTGTTTTCCAATAGTCCCTCATAGGCGAGGAATTTTCCGGTGAACAGCACGCCCTGCCCGCCGAACCCGGAAATCAGAATGTTCGTCGTCTTCATTTTCCGGCCTCCTCGGCATATTTATCCTTGTAAACGCCCAGCGGATAGTAGGGAATCATGTTCTCCTCCAGCCACTTGAGCGCCTTGTCCGGCGTAAGCCCCCAGTTGGTCGGGCAGGTGGAAAGCACCTCGATCAGCGAGAAGCCCTTGCCCTCCATCTGGTAGCGGAACGCCTTCTGAATGGCGCGCTTGGCGCTGCGCACGTTCTTCACGTCGTTCACCGCCACGCGTTCCAGATATGTTGCGCCGGTCACGTTGCTCAAAAGCTCGCACACGCGCAGCGGATAGCCGACCGACTCAACCTTGCGGCCATAGGGCGAGGTCTGCGTGACCTGCCCGGGCAGCGTCGTGGGCGCCATCTGTCCGCCGGTCATGCCGTAAATGGCGTTGTTGACGAAGATGACGGTGATGTTCTCGCCGCGCGCCGCGGAATGCACGGTCTCGGCGGTGCCGATGGCGGCCAGATCGCCGTCGCCCTGATAGGTGAACACGATGTTGTCCGGATTGGCGCGCTTCACGCCCGTAGCGACGGCCGGCGCGCGGCCGTGCGCGGCCTCGACCATGTCGCAGTTGAAATAGTTATACGCGAATACCGAGCAGCCGACCGGCGCAATGCCGATGGTTCGGCCCTCGATGCCCAGCTCGTCAATGGCCTCGGCAACCAGACGATGGATAATGCCGTGCGTGCAGCCGGGGCAATAGTGCAGCTTCACGTCCGCCAGCGCTTTCGGTCTTTCAAATACGATCATGCCTCGTCGCCTCCCTTCCTTGCGGCTTCCTCAATCTTTGCCAGCACCTCTTCGGGCGTGGGAATCATGCCGCCGACGCGGCTGCACAGAAGCACCGGGCGCGCGCAGCGAATCGCCAGCTCCACGTCCTCGATCATCTGACCCATCGACAGCTCAACCGACACAAACGCCTTCGCGTGCTTCGCCGCGTCGCGCAGCGGCTTCTTCGGGAACGGCCACAGCGTGATCGGACGAATCAGGCCGGCCTTGATGCCCTTTTCACGCGCCGCGACGATCGCGTTGCGCGCCACGCGCGCGGCCACGCCGAACGCCACCACGACGATTTCCGCGTCGTCGGCCATGAATTTCTCCACCATCGGTTCATTTTCCTCGATGGTGTGATACTTCTCATAGCGCGCGATGTTCCACTGCTCCAGCTCCTCCGGCAGAAGCGACAGGGAGTTGACGATGTTGTGCCTGCGCTTTCCCTGTGTGCCGGTAACCGCCCAGCTCTTGTCGTAATCCTGCACCTCGCCCATATCCAGCGACACGGGCTCCATCATCTGCCCCATCGTGCCGTCGGCGAGGATCATCGTCGTCATGCGGTATTTGTCCGCCAGATCAAAGCCCTTGAACACCAGACTGGCCATTTCCTGCACGGAGGCCGGAGCGAGCACCAGCATGTGGAAGTCGCCGTGACCCGCGCCGCGCGTCGCCTGAAAATAGTCCGACTGGCTGGGCTGAATGCCGCCCAGACCCGGGCCGCCGCGCTGCACGTTGACCACCAGCGCCGGAAGGTCGCAGCCCGCCAGATAGGAAAGTCCCTCGCTCTTGAGCGAAATTCCGGGGCTGGAGGAGGACGTCATAACCCTCTTGCCCGCGGACGCCACGCCGATGACCATGTTGATGGCGGCGATTTCGCTTTCCGCCTGCAAAAACGTGCCGCCGATCTGGGGCATGCGCTTGCTCAGATAGGCCGCAACCTCCGTCTGCGGCGTGATGGGATAGCCGAAGTAATGGCGGCAGCCAGCCATGATGGCGGCCTCGGCCAGCGCTTCGTTGCCCTTCATAAGTACCTTGTCAGCCATGAATCCACCCTACCTTTCCACCGTAATCACGCAGTCCGGGCACATAATGGCGCAGGATGCGCAGCCAACGCACTTGTCCATCTCATCCACCTTGGCGGGGTGATGTCCCAGCGCGTTGAGCTTTTCCTCGTCCAGCTTGACGATTTTCCTCGGACAGGCGTTCACGCACAGTCCGCAGCCCTTGCACCGTTCTTCACGGAACGTTACTTTTGCCATGATTCTGTCCTCCCAATCGTTAAAAGATCGCCCAGTCCGCCCGGAAATGCAGACGGATGGGAATCAGGTCGTCGATGTCCGACAGCGCCCCTGCCAAGTCCTCCCGCGCGCAGGTGCCCACAATGGGCAGCCCCGCGCGTTCGGAAAGCCGCCGCGCCCGTTCGAGCGTTTCGCGTATGGTCGCCGCCGTCGTTTCCGCGCCGAGGTTGGAATTGTTCAGGATTCCGGTAAACCGAAGCCCGGACGCGGCCTCCACCTCGCGCATAACGCCCAGCGCTGCCTCCGCCGTCTGCGTAAGCGGACGATAGAAGTTCACCACGAAGCGCATGTCGTAATTGTTTTCCTCCCGAAGCGCCGGGGACAGCCTGCCCAGCGCCAGCGCGCCGCGGTCGTCGCCGCCCACGTCCACCACGGCGTGATACGCCCGGTCGTCCGTCACGCGGTACATCTCCGGCGGCAGCGCGGGCACGTCCACATTGCTGTTGGCGTATGGCGACACGATAATCTCCACCCCGGCGCGATCGAGCTCGTCCTCGCTGTCCCGGGTACGGAAATACGGATTTACGATGTCCAGATCGGCAATCAGCGTCTTCCTTCCGGCATTCGCCAGCTCAAGCGCGTAATTCACGGCCAGATTCGTCTTTCCGCTTCCATAGTGCCCGGCGAACAGCGTCACGCGCTTCATTTCACAATCTCCGTCCAGCCGAACGGATCGGGCTTGCGGCCCCACTGAATGCCGGTCAGCTCATCGTACAGCTTCTGGGTAATCGGGCCGATTTTGCCGCCGTTCACCACATAGGGCACGTCGTCCACACTCAATTCGCCGATGGGCGAAACCACGGCGGCGGTGCCGCAGCCGAAGGCCTCCTCCAGCGTTCCGTTGCGCACGGCGTCCTCCAGCTCCTGAACGGACAGAAGCCGCTCCTCCACCGGCACGCCCCACGACTGCAGAAGCGCGATGCAGCTTCTGCGCGTGACGCCGGGCAGCACGCTGCCGGTCAGCTTGGGCGTGACCACCGTGCCGCTGATCTTGAACATGACGTTCATCGAGCCGACCTCTTCCACGTACTTGCGCTCCACGCCGTCCAGCCACAGCACCTGCGCGAACCCCTTCTGCTCGGCCTTCTCACCGGCGCGCATGGACGCGGCGTAGTTGCCGCCGCACTTGGCGTAGCCGGTTCCGCCGCGCACCGCGCGCACGTCCTCGGTCTCGATCATGATGCGGACGGGGTTGACGCCTTCCTTATAATAGGAGCCCGACGGCGACAGGATGATGACGAACACGCACCGATTCACCGTGTGCACGCCGAGGAAGGGGTCGTTGCCAAACAGGAACGGGCGGATATACAGGCTGGTTCCCTCGGCGGAGGGCACCCAATCGCGATCCAGATTGACCAGCGTCCTGAGCGCCTTCAGCGCGAACTCGGGATCGAGCTTCGGCAGGCACAGACGGTCGGCGGAATTGTTCATGCGCTCGAAGTTGTCCCACGGGCGGAACAGCTGAATCTCGCCGTCCGGACGGCGATAGGCCTTCAGTCCCTCGAAGATTTCCGCGCCGTAGTGCAGAACGGTCGCCGCGGGCGAAATGGTCAGATCGCCGTAGGGTACGATTCGCGCGTCGTGCCAGCCGTTCTCGCGGTCGTATTCCATCACAAACATGTGATCTGTGAAGATTTTGCCGAAGCCGAGCGTCGACGGGTCGGTGGGCTTTGCCTTGGGCGACAGGTTCTTTTCAATGCGGATTTCCATGAGTTTCCCTCCCCTTTCACAGTCCGAAGACCTCTTTGGCCTTCTCTCTCATTTTGAACTTCTGAATCTTGCCCGCGTCGTTCATGATGAACTTGTCCATGAACCACACGTATCTCGGAACCTTGTGCCGCGCCATGCTGGCCGCGACAAAGGCCTTGAGCTCGTCCTCCGTCAGCGTCTGCCCATCCTCGACGATCACGCAGGCCATAATCTCCTCGCCGTACCTCTTGTCCGGCACGCCGATCACCTGCACGTCGCGAACCTTGGGATGAGTGATGATGAATTCCTCGATCTCGCGCGGGTAGATGTTCTCGCCGCCGCGGATGATCATATCCTTCAGCCGCCCGGTCACGCGGTAGTTGCCGTTTTCATCGCGGACGCACAGATCGCCCGTGTGCAGCCAGCCGTCCTCGTCGATGGCCTCGCGCGTCGCCGACGGCATTTTGTAATAGCCCTTCATTATGTTATAGCCGCGGGCGACAAACTCGCCCTGCTCGCCCACGCCCAGCTCGCGTCCCGTCGCCGGGTCGACGATGCGGCATTCCACGCCCGGCAGCGCGCAGCCGACGGTCGTCGTGCGCACGTCCAGCGAATCCTCATAGCAGCGGCTCATCGTGCAGCCGGGCGACGATTCCGTCTGCCCGTACACGGACACGATGCCGATCATGTTCATCCTGTCCGCCGCCTGCCGCATCACGGATTCCGGGCAGTTGGAGCCCGCCATGATGCCGGTGCGCACGTGGCTGAAGTCCGCCTTGTCAAAGTCCGGATGCGCCAGCATGGCGATAAACATCGTCGGCACGCCGTGGAAGCACGTGATCTTCTCGCGCGTAACGCAGTCCAGCGCCGTCTTGGGTGAGAAGTACGGCAGCGGGCAGATGGTCGCGCCGTGCGTCATGGCCGCCGTCATCGCCAGCACCATGCCGAAGCAGTGGAACATGGGCACCTGAATCATCATTCGGTCGGCGGTGGACAGATCCATGCGGTCGCCAATGCACTTTCCGTTGTTCACAACGCCCGTGTGCGTCAGCATCACGCCCTTGGGGAAGCCGGTCGTGCCGGAGGTGTATTGCATGTTCGCCACGTCGTCGCCGCGCATGTCGGCCGCCCGGCGGCGAACCTCCTCCTTGGGAACCATCGGCGCGCGCGCCATCAGCTCGTCCCACGTCAGGCAGCCGTCCATGCGGAAGCCGACGGTGATCACGTTTCGAAGGAACGGCAGCCTGCGCGCGTGCAGCGGCTTGCCCGGCTCGGTGTCCTTCAGCTCCGGGCACAGGCGCGTGATCGTGTCCACATAGTTGGAATCACGGTAGCCGTCAATCATCACCAGCGTGTGCGTGTCGGACTGCCTGAGCAGGTATTCCGCCTCGGCGATTTTGTAGGCCGTGTTCATCGTAACCAGCGTGGCGCGAATCTTCGTCGTCGCCCAGAAGGCAATGTACCACGCGGGCACGTTCGTCGCCCACACCGCGACCTTGCTGCCCGGCTCCACGCCGATGGAAATCAGCGCGCGCGCGCAGGCGTCCACGTCGTCGCGAAACTGGGAATAGGTGCGCGTGTAGTCCAGCGTCGGGAACTTGAAGCACAGCTGATCGGGAAATTCCTCCACCATGCGGTCGAGCACCTGCGGGAAGGTCATGTTGATCAGCTCGTCGTGCCGCCATACGTACCGGCCGGTTCCCGCGCGGTTTTTATACAGCGTCTGCTTCCATCTTTCGCTGGGCTGATACTTCTTCACCACAGAGGCGAAGTGCGCCAGCACCACCGACGGGTCATTCAGCTCCGCCTGCCATGCGGGATCCCATTCCAGACTGTAGAAGCCGTCGTAGCTCACGGAACGCAGCGCGTCGAACACCTCGCTCAGCGGCAGCGTGCCCTCGCCCAGCAGACAATAGGAAACACTGCCGTCCGCGGCCGCGACCGAATCCTTCAGGTGCACATGCTTCACATACGCGCCAAGGTTGGTGATGGTCGTCTCCGGCGATTCTCCGGCGAAGCGGTAGGGATGATGCACATCCCACAGCGCGCACAGCGAATCGCAGGCGAACGCCTTGAGCACCGTGGACAGGCGGCGCGTGTCGGCGTAGACGCCCGCCGTTTCAATCAGAAGCGTCACGCCCGCGCGTTCGGCCTCGGGCAGCACCTGTGCAATCAGCGCACGCACGTTTTCATCCTCTTTGTCCGCGCCCGCGCCCGTTTCCCGCGCGCGCAGCCGCACATACGGCGTGCGCAGCCAGCGCGCCCGGCGAATGCAGGACAGAATCTCGTCCCGGCTTTCGCTCGCCGTTTCGCCGTCGGCGGGATTGCTCCGCGCGTCCAGACAGCACACGGAAATGCCGTCCGCGGCCAGCGCGCGCGCCGTGCGCACCGCCTCCTCCTCGGCGAAGGGGCCGTTGGGGCCGGACAGGCGCGCATCGTCCATATCATGAATTTCAATGCCCTGCATGCGCATGTCGCGCGCCAGCGACACGAAATCGTCCCATTCAAGGTCATGCCACCCATAGGTGGAAAACGAAAGCTTCATCGTTTATTTCTCCCGGTACACAATTTTGTTGAGCGCGTTCAGGTAGGCGCGAATCGAAGCGCCCACGATGTCGGTGGAGATGCCGCGGCCGGAATACAGCTTCCCGCCGTCGCGCAGCTTCACCAGCGCATCGCCCAATGCCTCGCGGCCGGACGTAACCGACTGCAGCTGGAAGTCGTCCAGCTCGTAATGGTGGCCGATGATCTTCTCAATCGCCATCAGCGACGCGTCGATCGGGCCGTCGCCGGAGGAAAGCCCCTGCACGCTTTCGCCGTTTCGGGTCAGCACGATGTGCGCCGTGGCGGCGATGATGTTTCCGGAATTGACGACATAGCTCACAAGCCGGTACGTGGGCGGCACCTGAAGCGCGGCGTTGGCGATAATCGCATCCAGCTCACGCGCCGAAACGGGCTTCTTCGCCGCCAGCGCGCAGAAGGATTCGTACACGCGCGCCAGATCCTCGTCCGAGAGGTCGTAGCCCAGCACGCGCGCCGCGCGGGAAACCTCGTCGATGCTCGCGCCCTGCTTGAGACTCACGGCCTCCGGCATAGAAACCGTCGGCTCCTCCCGCGTCCTTCGCACGTCTCCAAACGACGCGATTCGCTCGCACGCGCGCCGAAGCGCCGTGCGGTCGATGTCGCTGGCCACGCCGTAGGCCTCGCCGCGGGCGGCGAACAGCTCCGTCATCGGGCACAGCTCCACCGCATCCGCGTCCGCGGCGCGCACGCACAGCTCCGTCGCGCCGGCGCGAACGGCCTCAAACGCGCATCCGACCGCCATATGCAGCCGATTGGCACACGCCACGCCCACCGGATGATCGTGCAGCTCGGGAACGGAGAGGTACGCGCTCTTGACAAACGCGCCGAATTCGTCCGGCAGCATTTCACCGGCTTCATCCGTCAGAAGCACGGTCTCCGCCCCGGCCTCCAGCGCGCGGCGCACGGCGGAGGCGAGAAGCTCGCTCTCGGCGCGGGTCGCGTCCATGGCCGTGAAGGCCACGTTTTCGCATTTTTCCCTCGCGGCAGACACGACGGCCGCGATTTTGTCAAGCATAGCGGCGGGCTTCATGTGCCCGGTATATTCCATCTGCTGAACCGACACAGGCATGCACACGTTCAGCCTCGGCTTTTTCGCGCCGCCGACCGCCTGCCACGCCTTCTCCACGTCGCCGTCCAATACCGGGCAGGAAATCACGCTGTTTTCCGCCAGCGACGCAATCGTCTTCACCAGAATTTCGTCGGCCTTATCGCCGACCGGGCAGGTCTCAATCACGTCCACATGGACGCTGTCCAGAAGCCGAGCCGCCTCCAGCTTTTCCTTAAAGGTCATTTGCGCGCCGTGCGCGAGCGTTGTTTCCGTGAGCCTGATGTTTTTCAACCTTGGTTCTCTCCTTTCATACGGCTGCCCGCTGTAAACAAAAACCGCCCCGGAAATACGTTTCCGGGGCGATGATGCTTCATTCGCGGTACCACCCGAATTGCCGCCATAGGCAGCCACTCGATCAGGGTTCAGCAAAACCCTTCGCCATGATAACGGAGCGTGCCGTGACCCCCTACTGAACTTCGGGAATCCTGCTCGGGAAGGAGACTGCCCGCTTCACTGCGTGCCGGCTCGCACCAGCCGCCGGCTCTCTGTTTCGCGTGGGAAGAAGGCTTAATTCCGTCATTGCATTTGCATCGTGATGCGGAAACTATATCACGTTTCATCGGGCTTGTCAACGCCGCGCCCGGTTCGACTTATGTTATTTTAAAGTTGACTGCGGATAATTTTCCCGCTGGTCGTCTTGGGCAGCTCGTCGCGGAACACGACGATGCGGGGATACTTGTACGGCGCGGTCTTGTGCTTCACGTAGTTCTGAATTTCCTTCTTCAGCTCCTCCGTGCCCTCCGTGCCCTTCGTCAGCACGATGGACGCCTTGACCACCTGCCCGCGCACCTCGTCCGGCTCGGCGGACACGCCGCACTCCAGCACATACGGCAGCTCCATGATGACGGACTCGATCTCGAACGGCCCGATGCGATAGCCGGACGACTTGATCAGATCGTCCACGCGCCCCACGTACCAGTAATAGCCGTCCTCGTCGCGCCACGCCGTGTCGCCGGTATGGTACAGCCCGCTGCGCACGCTGGAAACGGGCCTGCCCTGCGCGTTGTCAAAGTAGCCGCGGCTGAGACCGCACGGCATGCCCTTGTCCACGCGCACGACGATTTCGCCGGTTTCGCCCACGCCCACGCTCTGGCCGTCGGGGTTCACAATGTCCACGTCATACAGCGGCACGGGCTTGCCCATGGAGCCGACCTTGGGCGTCATGCCCAGCGTGTTGCCGATCATCATCGTGGTTTCGCTCTGGCCGAAGCCCTCCATCAGGCTCAGGCCGGTCGCCTTCTTAAACTGGTGGAACACCTCCGGGTTCAGCGCCTCGCCCGCAATCGTCGCGTGACGAATCGAGGACAGATCATACGCGCTGAGATCCTCCTTGATCATGAAGCGATACATCGTCGGCGGCGCGCAGAACGTGGTGATGTTGTATTTCTTGAACATCGGCAGGATGTCGGCGGCGTTGAAGCGGTCGAAGTCGTACACGAAGATCGCGCCCTCGCACAGCCACTGGCCGTACAGCTTGCCCCACATGGCCTTCGCCCAGCCGGTATCGGAGATCGTCAGGTGCAGGCCGTTCGGGTCAACCATATGCCAGTACCGTGCCGTCACAAAGTGTCCCAGCGGGTAGGTGTGCGTGTGCGTGGCAATCTTGGGGTAGCCGGTGGTGCCGCTTGTAAACACCATGAACAGAAGATCCTCGCCCTCGGGGCGGCTTTCGTTCGTCATGGGCGTGTAGGTCGAGCGGAACATGCGGTATTCCTCATCGAAGCTGCGCCAGCCCTCGCGCTCGCCGTCCACAAGGATGCGGGTCGTTACCTCCGGGCATTCCTCCAGCGCCAGCTCCACCTGATGCGCGCAGTCGCCGGTCGATGTGCACAGCACAGCCTTCGCGCCCGCCGCGCGGAAGCGGTAGACCAAGTCCTTCTTGAGCAGCTGGTTGGAGGCCAAAATCGCCGCCGCGCCGATCTTGTTCAGCGCCATCATCGCAATCCAGAACTGGTAATGCCTCCTCAGCATCAGAAGCACGCGGTCGCCCTTGCGGATGCCCAGCGATTGAAAATAGTTGGCCGCGCGGTTGGACTGGCGCGAAATGTCGGCAAAGGTAAACCGGCGCTCGTTCTTGTTCCGATCCACGTGCAGCATCGCAAGCTTGTCGGGCGCGAGCTTCGCCATTTCGTCCACGATGTCGAAGGCGAAATTGAAATGCTCCGGATTTTTAAAGCGAATCGCCTTGAGAGAGCCGTCCGGGTTCTCGTCGGCGTCAATCCAGCGCTGCCACAGGTGCTCGCCCTCGTCCCTTCGCGGCGCAGGCGCGGGCGCAGGCTGCGGAAGCGACATGCTGGGCTCGTGCGCGGTCAGCTCCGGAATCGGCTCGCCGCTCGGATTGAGCACGATAGCGTAGAACAGGCAGTCGCCGCCCTCCACGGCAATCATGCCGTGCGGCGTGGAGGAATCGTAATAAATGCTGTCGCCGGGGCCCAGAATCTCCCAGTGCGTGCCCACCTGCACCTTCAGCTTGCCGGAGATGACGATGTCGCACTCCTGCCCCTCGTGGCTGGTCAGCTCGATGTCCTGATACTGTGCCTCCTGCGAATACGCCGCGTTGACGTACAGCGGCTCGGCGATGCGGTTTTTAAACTGCGCCGCCAGATTGAAATACACCATGCCGTGCGCCTGCTCGATGCGCTGCCCCATGCCGCGCCGTGTGACCGTGTAGCTGGACAGTCTGGGGCTCGCGCCCTCGATGATGTCCGTCACGTCCACGTTCAAAACCAGCGCGCAGCGGTAGATGAACGCGAAGTTCAGATCCGACCGACCATCCTCGCAGGCACGGTATTCCTCGATGGACACGCCGGTTTTGCGCGCCATTTCCTCCTGCGAAAGATTCTCGATTTCGCGCAGCTCGCGAATGCGCCCCGCCATTTCCTCCAGCTTGAATTGCAGTCCCGTCGTTTGATTCATGATTCAGCCTCCCTGTCCAAAAGAAAACGTCTCAAAAAAGCTTCTGCTTTCTTGAGACGAATGATGTTCATCCGCGGTACCACTCAAATTCGCACATTTCTGCGCGCTCTCACGGCTCCAACAAGCCGTTTGCCTTTCCGCAGGCTCACGGGAGGCTCTACTCCCCTTGCGGGTTTCTGCGCTCCGGCTCGGAAGCGACAAGCACCGGCTTCCGCGCTGCCGACTCGCACCAACCGTCGGTTCTCTGAAGCGCTTTCCCCCGAGCCCTCTTCGTCATAGCCCTCTGATATAAAATTTGAGAATATCCTACCACGCGGAGGCTCACCTGTCAATCCCTTCGGCGTCTCATTCCGAATCTTAACATTTGTCTCAAAGCAGGTTTCTCTGAATCTTGCCGGAGATGGTCTTGGGCAGCTCATCTCTGAACACGACGATGCGCGGGTACTTGTACGGCGCGGTGCGGTGCTTCACGTAGTCCTGAATTTCCTTCTTCAGCTCCTCGGTCGGCTCCTTGCCCGTCACCAGCACGATGGAGGCCTTGACCACCTGCCCGCGAATCTCGTCCGGCGCGGCGGACACGCCGCATTCCAGCACATACGGCAGCTCCATGATGACGGACTCGATCTCGAACGGCCCGATGCGGTAGCCGGACGACTTGATCAGATCGTCCACGCGCCCCACATACCAGTAATAGCCGTCCTCGTCGCGCCACGCCGTGTCGCCGGTGTGGTACAGCCCTGCCGGGAAGTCGATATACGGCTTGCCGGTTTCGTTGTTGTAGTAGCCCAGCGTCAGACCGTTTGGCTTGCCGCCCTGCAGACGGACGACGATTTCGCCGGTCTCGCCGATGCCGACGCTCTTTCCGCCGCGATCCACAATGTCCACGTCGAAGCCCGGCACCGGCTTGCCCATCGAGCCGACCTTGGGGCGCATGCCCGCGAGGTTGGCGATGATCAGCGCCGTCTCGGTCTGACCGAAGCCCTCCATCAGGCTGATGCCGGTCGCCTTGCGGAACTGATAGAACACCTCGGGGTTCAGCGCCTCGCCCGCGATCGTCGCGTGCTCGATCGACGAAAGATCGTACTTCGACAGATCCTCCTTGATCATGAAGCGATACATCGTCGGCGGCGCGCAGAACGTGGTGATGTTGTACCTCTTGAACAGCGGCAGGATGTCCGCCGCGCTGAAGCGGTCGAAGTCGTACACGAACGTGGCCGACTCGCACATCCACTGTCCGTACAGCTTGCCCCACAGCGCCTTGCCCCAGCCGGTATCGGAGATGGTCAGGTGCAGGCCATTTGGGTTCACGCAATGCCAGTATTTCGCCGTCACAAAATGCCCAAGCGGGTACTTGAAGGAGTGCGTCGCGATTTTGGGATACCCGGTGGTGCCGCTGGTGAACAGCATCAGCATCGGGTCGTCGCCGCCGGGCGCGTCCTCCGTGCGCGGGAAGCTGCTGGAAAACATGCGGTATTCCTCGTCGAAATTGCGCCAGCCCTCGCGGTGACCATCCACCATGATGCGATGCTCCACGGTGGGGCTGTCCTTCATGGCCAGATCGATCTGCGCAGCAACCTCGCCCACGCCGGTCGCCACCACGCACTTCACGCCCGCGGCGTTGAAGCGGTAGGTCAGGTCGTGCTCCACCAGCTGATTCGTGGCCGGGATCGGTATCGCGCCCAGCTTGTGCAGGCCCAGAATGCAGAACCAGAATTGATAGTGCCTGCGCAAAATCAGCATCACGCGGTCGCCCTTTTTGACGCCCAAGGACTTAAAGTAGTTCGCCGCGCGGCTGGAATCGCGCGAAATCTGCCGGAAGCTGAACCGGCGCTCGTTTCCGAAGCGATCCAGATGCAGCATCGCCAGCTTGTCCGGCTTCTGCTTCGCCATCTCGTCCACAATGTCAAAGGCAAAATTGAAATTCTCGGTATTGTGGAATGAAAGCGACGTAACCAGACCCTTGTCGTCCTCCTGCGGCGTCACGAAGTTCTCGTAGATCAGCTTCTCGGTCTGCTTGGCGGCGACGATGGTATCGCGCACCTCCAGCTCCTCGGTTTCGTCGCCGGGAAGCACCACCGCGCAGAACAGACAATCCGCGCCGTCCACGGCGATCATGCCGTGCGGCTTGGAGGAATCGTAGTAAATGCTGTCGCCCTCGTGCAGCACCTCGGTGTGCTCGCCCACCTGCACCTTCATAGAGCCGGAGAGAATTAAATCAAATTCCTGCCCGCTGTGGCGCGTAAGGTGAATCGGCCGCGACTGCTGCTCGGGTACATACTCATAGCGCACAAAATACGGCTCGGCAATCTTTCTCTTAAACAGCGGCGCGAGCGAACGAATTTCAAGCCCCGTCTCCTTCGCGGTGATCTCGCCCATACCCTTGCGGGTAACGGTGTAGCCGGTCAGTCGGGCGGACTTCCCCTCCATCAGGTCGGTGATTTCAACGCCCAGCTCAAGGGCGCATTTATGGATAAACGTGAACGGGAAATCCGTCTGCCCCTCCTCATACAGGCGGTACATTTCCGGCGACACCTCTGTGCGCTGCGCCATTTCCTCCTGCGAATATCCGGCGATTTCCCTCAGCTCGCGGATTCGAGCCGCCACCTCGTAGATTTTGCTGCTGGTAGAAACGAACGACTGCATGACACGCATCCTCCTTTCGCATAAAAAAACGCCTCAAGGAATTTCTTCCTTGAGGCGGGATAAACCCG
>CAVERI010000009.1:0-13437 GCA_963618055.1 bacterium
CAGCGTTTATCAGGCTTTTTGGGCCTTTTCATGGGATTGAACTGTCAAAGTCCCGGTCGAATGCCAACACCGGGTCAGATATCGAAAGAAAATCTGAAAGAAATACTGGTATTTGTCCCTGCCTTGGTGTATAATATCTCTGTGGTGTTGTTTTCATTCTAAGTAATTATACCACACAAAAAAGGATTTGTCCCTCTTTCGGGCTTCAAATCCTTTTTGTCTTGTTGGGGCGTTTTTTCACAGCCCCTTCGTCAGTATGTGACCTCCGTCGGGGGCTTACAAAGCTTGCAGGCGCTTTTCCCGGCATTCAAAGCCTGCTGCAGCGTCACGCGCGGGGTCTTGCCTTCATACACATAGCGGCAGCCCGCCAAATGGTAGTACAGGCCGTTATCGTTGCAGTAGACCATGAACGGCTGCGGTGTGGGCGTAGGCTCGGAAATCAGCGAGCTGGTCTCCTGCGCGTCGATCACCAGCTGCGCGGTGTCCGGTACGTCCGCGGGCTTGGGCGGGCCAAGCATCTTTTTATTGCTCTGCTCCGACACAATCTCCACGCCGCCCTTATCCTGATAGGATGAAATCGGCTTCAGCACCACAAGCGCGCAGGCAATCAGCGCCACAAACGCCACAGACACCGCCGACTTCAGCCATTTCGGCCAGCCGCAATCGTCCGTCCACATCAGATACAGCCCCACCGGAAACGCGAAAATGACCAAAAGCGCCAGCTTCAGGCTGCCGTTCGTTTCCCGTATCCAGCTGTATCCGCCGCGCGAACGGCGAGCGTATTTCTTCCTCATTTATTTTTCCTTCCAGTATACAGGATTCCATTCTTATTGTAGCCCTTTTCATTCCGCTTGTAAAGTGCCTTTTGATAAAAACCACAGTTTACGCAAATCTGTAGGCTGTCGGCGTAACACCCTCCACCTGCTTGAAGCACTGACTTTTTCAAATCGCTTTTGTATTTTTAAAAGCATAATGTTTTTTGTTTCTCATTCCTCCACCCTATCCAGCGCCCTCCAGCCAAAGCGGAGGATGGACACGATCATGGAGATTTCCGTGACCAGCTCGTCTATGACGCCCGCCAGCGAGCCGGTCGCGACGTCGTAGACGATCCACAGCGGAGAATTGACGAACATGCCCGCCACGCGAAGCTTGCGCGGGTTATGGGTATAGCCCGCGACGGTTGTGGCAAGGTTGGCCGCGACGGGCAGGATGGAGAGCCAGCCGCCCCACGTAAGCGCCAGCGCCAACAGCTGTGCAAGACATATGAGCGCGCACATGGCGCGGCTTTTTCCGAGCTTCCATTTCGCGCCCAGACAGAACGAACGGAACATGTTGATGACATAGCTGATTCCGCCAGTCACCGCGCCCAGCAGAAGCAGGTGCGCCGTGTAAAACACATAGGACGCGAGCTGCACCTGAAACAGCCTCCGGTTGCTTTTGCACTGATAGGAGAAAAAGAACAAAAGCGTTCCGCAGAGCCCGACCAGCTGAACCAGTATGTATCTGAACGTCATAGCTTCCGTTCCCCTTCAATCAGTCGTTCAACGCCTCGTCGAGCACA
This sequence comes from bacterium, assembly GCA_963618055.1. Classification (GTDB taxonomy): domain Bacteria; phylum Bacillota; class Clostridia; order Christensenellales; family Aristaeellaceae; genus SFHK01. The sequence goes on from CAVERI010000009.1 coordinate 1,562, forward strand.
CGCAAATCCTCCTCCGTCGTCGACCAGCTCGTGGCGAAGCGCACAACGGTATGCGCGTCGTCCTTCTTCTCCCAGAAGCTGAACGCGACCTTTTCGCGCAGCCTTTCCATGCGCCCGTTTTCAAGCGCCACAAACTGCTGATTCGTCGGCGATTCGATCTCGAATTGGAACCCGTGCGCGATGAAAATTTGCTTCATCCGCTCGGCCATCTCGATCGCGTGCCGGCTGATTTCAAAATACAGGTTGTCAGTGAACAGCGCGTCGAACTGAACGCCCAGCAGACGCCCCTTGGCGAGCAGCGCACCGCGGCGCTTGACCGAGGTCAGGAAATTCTTCGGCTTGTTCCCCCGCGTGAACACGACGGCCTCGCCGCACAGCGCGCCGACCTTCGTGCCGCCGATGTAGAACACGTCGCACAGCCGCGCAATGTCCGCCATCGTCACGTCCGTTTCCCGGCTCATCACGCCGTAGCCCAGCCGCGCGCCGTCCAGATACAGCGGCAGCTTCCAGCGGCGGCAGATTTGCGAAATCGCCTCCAGCTCACCCTTGGAATACAGCGTGCCGTACTCCGTCGGATGCGTGATGTACACCATGCCCGGGAAGGTCATGTGCTCATGATTGCCGTCGGCGTAAAAATTCGAAAGATACCGTTCCAGCGCGTCCGGCGCGAGCTTGCCGTCCTTCTGCGCAATCTCCAGCACCTCGTGCCCGGTATACTCAATCGCCCCGGCCTCGTGCGTACTCACATGCCCGGTGTGCACCGCAACCACGCCCTCATAATCCGCGAGCATGGTAGAAATGACCACTGCGTTCGTCTGCGTGCCGCCCGTGAGAAATTCAACATCCGCGTCCGGCATGCCAATCGCCGCTCGGATTTTTTCCTTCGCGCTCTCGCAATACCGATCCGCGCCGTACCCCGGCAGGCATTCAAGGTTCGTCTCCGCGAGCCTTTCAAGCACCTTCGGATGCGCGCCCGCAATATAATCGCTTTCAAATGAAACCATTTTTTCTGTCCTCCCGCCGCCGTTTTCCTTCGGCATTTCGGAATTATAGCACGGCAACGTAAAGGCAGCAAGCCCGCCCTCCGAGTTTGCTTCGAAGGGCGGGCAAATTTCATCAATCCGGCGCGTTATCTGTGAATAATCTCGGAAATGGCGTTCAATATCTGATCGTGGCAGCCGCCGCAGCCCGTCGTGCAGCTCGTGATCTCCCGCACCTCGCGGAACAGCTCCTCCAGATTCTCCGTCGGCTCCGCCCTGTGCAGCGCGTCCTCCACATCGAAATACGAAACCTGCTTGCAGTTGCAAATCATGTAATTCTCCATGGCGTTCTCCCCTCCTTTTCCGGCATTATACCTCCGTCCGCACACCTTCCGCGTTGCATGTGCAACGCTTTTGTCAACCGTTCAGCTTTCCATCCAGCCGGTCGAGCTCGCGCGCGACCGCGGAAATCGCCGTTTCCACCGTACCTTCGGCGAAGGGATTCTCCAGATTGCCGATCTTCAGAAGCTCAAAGTACCCGCGGCTCCCGCCGGCGCGGCACAGGCGCAGATAATCCGCCCACGCGGCAGGCTGGTCTTCCAGCATGCGCAGGTAGAACTGGAACGCGCAGATCTGCGCCAGCGCGTACTCAATATAATAGAACGGATACAGGAAGATATGCTGCTTCTGCATCCAGAAGCCGCCGCCCTCAAGGAACTCGTTGCCGTCGTAGTCGCGCCACGGCATGTATTCCCTTTCCAGCTCTCGCCACACCGCGCGGCGCTCCATCGCCGTCATCGACGGATTGTCGTACACCCGATGCTGCAGCTCGTCCACGCAGCACATGTACGGAATCACGTTGACCGCACCCCACAGGTGATCATAGAAATACATATCCGTCTTTTCGCCGAAGAACAGCTTCATCCACGGATAGGTGAAGTGCTCCATCGCCATGGAATGAATTTCGTTGATCTCGCTGGTGGAATGCGCCAGCTCCGGCAGCGGCATGAGCCGCCCAGCCGTGTAGCCCTCAAACGCGTGCCCGGCCTCGTGTGTCAGAACGCCCATATCCGCCGCCGTGCCGTTGAAATTTGAGAAGATAAACGGCGCCTTGAGGCTGGGAAGCGACGTGCAATAGCCGCCGGGACGCTTGCCCGGCTTTGTTTCGAGATCGAACAGGTCGTACTTCATCATGAACTCAAAGAACTCGCCTGTCTCCGGAGAAAGCTCCCGATACATCTGAAGCGCCTTATTCAGCAGCTCGTCCTTCGTGCCCTCCGGGTCGGCGTTGCCCTGCGGGAAGACGAGCGACTCATCGTACCAGTGCAGCCTGTCCACGCCCAGACGCCGGCGCTGACGCTCGAACTCGCGGGCGCACAGCGGCGTAATTACCCTTTTCACCTGCTCGCGGAACGCCTTTACGCCCGCGGCGGTATAGTCAAACCGGCGGCGCTGCAAATAGGCCATCTGCGTATAGCTTTCAAAGCCCAGCGTATGCGCCATTTCGGTGCGAAGCTGCACCATTTCATCGTAAATGCCGTCCAGCTCCGGTGCAATGCGGGCGTACAGGCCGCTCCACGCCTCAAACGCCTCCCGGCGCGTCTCGCGGTCGGGCGACTGCATCGCCTTCAGAAGGCCGTAGAAGTTCACCTTTTCGCCGCGGAACTTCGTAACCGCCGTGGCGGAGCAGCGCGAATAGCGCCGCGTGAGGTCAGCCTCCTTCACCTGCAACGGCACCAGCCGCTCATCGGCAAAGCGCTGGCTGTTCTTCATGTTCTGAATCAGGATCGAGCCGAACTCGCGCTCAAAGTCCTTCACATACGGCGACGCCAGCAGCGCCGCGTCCGCCTGCCGCTCAATCAGCATCAAAGACGGCAGCTCGGCGTGGAAGTAGCGCATCTCGCCGTCATAAAACGCGTCAGTCGTGTCCACGGTATTGCGAATGCTGGCGACGCTGCGCATCGTCATCATCTCCATGCTCTTCGCCGAATGCGCCAGCCATTCCGCCTTCAGCGCTTCCCAGCTCTTCGCGTTTTTCACCTTTTCCACATGATCCAAAAGCTCCTCACGGTACGCCGCCAGATCAGGACGCACATACTGAATCTCCGAAAACCTCTGCATACGCTTCCTCCCTACCATAATCTGCCCCCATTATACCGAAAACCGCCCCGCCCGGCAACCGTTTTTCGCGAAAAAAAGACGGCTCAGGTTTTTTCAACCCAAACCACCTTTCTCAATTCTGCGATTACCAGTCTCCGTACACCGTGTAGCTGGGCGTATAGGGAAGGTTCCAATACACCTCGTCGGCCACGCCGTAACTGGCCTCCACGTCGCCCCAGCGCATAAAATCAATGCCGCTGAAGGAGTCCTCAGACAGCGTGAACACCAGCGCGCCCACTGCTTCGTCCTCCGGCGCCTCGAAGGGTACAGCCAGCTGCCACATGCTGCCGTCAAACCACGCGACGGACACGTCCGTCTGCACGCTGCCGCGATGAATTTCTCTGCAATTCCGGTCGATATAGCGCTTGAGCGTGCTGGCCTGCATCTGATCCTGCATGCCCAGCCGATTCAGCGCCATTTCATATTCTCCGTAGGAAATCAGGCTTACGGCCTCCTTGGCCTGCCGATACGCGCTCTCCGACGGTTCCGCGATTGCAGGAGCCATCAGTGCCAGCATCAGGCATACGCTCACGATTGCCGTCATAAGCTGCCGCGTCCCGTTCATCTTCACTGCGCATCACCTCTGATTTCTCTCTTATGTAAAGCTTTGACGGAGCGGAACCCATTTTGGTTTCATTTTCTTTTGTTAAGTTTTTGATTTTTCTTCTAAGATTGCCTGTATCGCCGCGTCCAGTGCTTCCTCGTCGCGCATTCGGCCGCTTTTCACGGCGTAATCGAGGGCGACGCATTTCTCGTACAGCGCCAGACAGCGCGCCGAGGGAATGCGTCCGCAGCGGTTGAACGCGTTTCGCACGGCAAACGGGCGCTCGCGAATCGCCGCCTGAATCTGCGGAAGCGTCATGCGCTTATCGCGCTGAATCGCCACGTGCGCAATCAGCCGCATCTGCCAGATGAGCGTGGCCAGTATCTGCACGCGGTTCTCCCCCGCGTCCGTCATTGCGCCCAGCACGCTGTAGGCCTCCCGTGCCCGTCCCCCCATCAGCGCGTCGATCATCAGAAACACGCCCGCCTCGGTGGAGGGAGTGACAATGGCGCGCACGTCGCCGACCGTCACAACCTCGGCGTCGCCGACATAGCTTGCCAGCTTCTGAACCTCGCCCAGCAGCCGATTAAGGTCGCGCCCGGCCAGAAAGATCAGCTGCGACACCGCGTCCTTCTCAACCCTCTTGCCCTGCTCGCGGAACGCCTTGCCCAGCCGCTTGCCCAGCTCCTCGTCGTCCAACAGCGGAAACTCCGTCACCTGCGCGTATTCATACAGCGCCTTCGTCACCTTTGTCGCGCGGTTCGGCTCCGCTGCCGAGGCATAGAACACAAGCACGCAGCTCTGCGGCGCGTTCGGAAGCCACGCTTCCAGCTTGTCGGCCTCCTGATCGCCGCCCTTAAACAGCGGCGGCCAGTCCTTCACCAGCACAAAGCGCTGGTCGCACATCACCGGCAGCGTCTCCGCGCTTTCGATAATCGCCGTCGCGTCCACGTTTTCGAGCACGTCCTCATTCAAAAGCTCCAGCCCCGGCGGCAGGAGCGCCGCGCGAAGCTGATCCACGGCGCTCTTTTTCACGAACGCCTCCGGCCCGTAAAACAGATACACGCCCGCGGCCTTTCCCTCCCGAATATCCTTAAACAACTGGCTCCACCCTAACGGGCGCTTCGGAGCCAGTCCTTCCTTCCTTGCCATTTCTATCCCTCCGGCACGCGCATGGTTTCATACGCGGCGCGCCCGTCCGGCTCCAGCGTCACCGTGACCGCGCCATGCAAATCCGTTCTCAATACCTCCGCGCCGACCGCCGCCAGCCGTTCGAGCACCTCCTGTGTCGGATGCCCGAACAGATTCCCGTCCACGGAAATCACCGCCAGCCTTGGGCGCACGATGGAAAGCATCTCCGCCGTCGTCGCGTAGCGGCTGCCATGATGCGCCACCTTCAGCACCTCGGCCTCCTCCGCCGCAAGGCAGTCGACGGTGTCGGGAATGTCCCCGGTCAGAAGCGCGTTCGCCTCTCCATAGCACAGCCGCAGCACCAGCGAGCCCTCGTTGTCCTCCGACGGCACATAATCCTCCGGCGGCCACAGCACCTCGACCGCGATATCCTCCGCCAGCTCCACCCGGTCGCCCGCGCACAGGCTCACGACCCGCCGCCCGGCCAGCGCCGCCTCCGCCGCCGCGCCGACGTTCATTCGATCCCAGCATTCCGGCACATAGACCTTCGCGCCGCGATAGCGCTTTAATACGGCCGCCAGCCCGCCCGAATGGTCGGTATCCGGATGCGAAACGAACACCGCGCGCAGGTCGGCGCGCGAGGTCGTCAGATAATCGGCCAGTATGCCGTTGTCGCGCCCGCAGTCCACGGCATACGCCGTGCCGCGCGCATCGATCACCGCCGCGTCGCCGTAGCCGACGTCCAGAAACGTAACCGTCAGCCCGTCGTTTCGAGCCGTCGGCCACAAAAGCACCGCGGCGGCCAGAACCGCGAGCAGCGAAAGCGCCCACCGGCGCGTCCTGCCATTCTTGGTCAGATACGGCGAGGCGATTCCAATCAGTGCGAAGAAGATGAGCCCCGCCCACAGCGGCCACGCCCGCGCCGCCACGCTGGAAAACGGCAGCGCCGCCGCCTTTGCCGCCAGAAGCCGAATCCACGCCCAGCAGGCGCTTGCCGGTGCGGCGAGAATCCGCGCCGCAGGAAGCGACAGCCCCGATACCGCCAGCGCGCCCGCGCCCAGATACACGCTCAGCAGCCCGAACGGCACGGCCAGCAGGTTCACCGGAATCGAAAAGAGCGGAAACGCGAAAAACGCGGACGAAACCAGCGGCGCGCCCGCCAGCTGAATCGCCGCCGACGCGGAAACCGCGTCCGCCGCCCAACGCCTTACGCGCCCCTCGCCCTCCCTTGCGCCGAAAAGCGCGCGCACCGCGTCCGTCAGGCAGGCAAGCCCGAGCACGGACATATACGACAGCGTGAAGCCCACGTCCCGCACGAGCAGCGGGTTGAATGACAGCTGCACGACAAACGCCGCCGCAAGCCGAGTCAGAAGATCGCCGGGATACCCTGTCTCCCGCGCTGCGGCCGCGAATGCGTACATCAGCACGGCGCGAACGATTGACGCGCTCATCCCCGCCATCACCGCGTATGCGGCCAGCAGCAGAAGCGTAATCGCGCTCACCGCCCGGCGCGGCAGGCACAGAAGGCGCAGAAGCGCGTCAAGCATCAGCGCGATGCAGCCCACGTGCAGACCGGACAGCGCGATCAGGTGCGCAATCCCCGTCGTTCGAAAATCGTCATACGTCTCCTCGGTCACAAGCGCGCGGTCGCCCAGCAGAAGCGCCCGCATCACGTCGGCCTGCGCCCCGAACAGCGCGTCCACGCGCGCCGCCAAGCGGGCGCGCAGGCGATAAATCGCGCACACGAGTCCTCGCCCCTCGGATAGAACCGCCGTCTTCTCCGGCGTGGAGGAGCCCGTCATTGAAACGCCGCCGCGCCACAGGTACGCCCGAAAATCGAACCCTCCGGGATTGTTCTGCCCGTCCGGCACCTTGACGTTTACGCTCGACGCTCGGATTCGCTGCCCGCAGGCAAATTTGTCCAGCGCGCCCGTTCCGTATACATACAGTCTCAGGCGACCTTCAAGCGGCGCGCCGTCCAGCGTCACATCGGACAGCGTCAGCACCGCGCGCACCTTGTCCGCCTGCACGGCCGGCACGGCGGCCACCGTGCCCTCGACCTCATACTTTCCCGGCGTCAGATTCTGCGGAAGCCGCCCGCGCAGTCCGGCATAACCGGCAAAGCCGCACAGAATCGCCGCCAGCAGTACGCAAAACGCGCGCCTTCCATGCGCGCGCAGACAAAACACACCCCAGCTTCCCAGAAGCAGCGCCCCGAGCGCAAACCATACTTCGCCCGAGACCCGCGCATACTGTGCCAGTACGCAGCCCGCGCCCGCCGCCAGCGCCGCGCAGACCAGTGCACGGCGCGAAGCGAACCGCGCGGCGCGCCTATACGCGCAGCCGCAAGCCCGCTTCAGCCAGCCGTACATCGGGGAAAACCGGGCGCGCCTCGTCGAGCAGCGCCTCCGCGTCGTATTTGGGCGACAGATGCGTAAGCACCAGCGTGCCCACACGCGCCTCCCTTGCCAGCTCCGCGCACAGGCGCGGATTCAGATGCGGCTTTTCGTCCGTCCAGTCCGCCTCGGAAAGCCCCGCGTCCGCGAGCAGCAGCGCCGCGCCGTCGGCAAACAGCGAAAGCGCCGGGCAAAGGTTGGTGTCGCCCGTATAAACCATCGTCGCGCCGTCGCAGGAAACCCGAACGGCATACGTCTCCACCGGATGGTTGACCGGCAGAAACTCCAGCCTCATCTCGCCCACCGTCGCGTCCCGCGTCGGATACAGGTCGAACCGACCGCCCAGAAGCGAGCGCTGCCGCGCGGGCGTGGCGGGACAGAACACCTTCAAGGGCGCTTCCCGCTCGAAATCCAGCTGATATTGCATCGGCAGGAGGTCGGACATATGGTCGTAGTGCAGGTGGGAAAGCACGACGGCGGACAGCTCCGAAACCGGACACAGCTCCGCCAGACGCGCCAGCACGCCGCTTCCGCAGTCGAGCAGCAGCTTCGTTTCCCCGCTGTCCGACGACAGCAGATACCCGGAGCACGCCCCGCCCGCCGACGGATAGGGCCCGTTCGCGCCCAGCACCGTGAGAAGCATTTCCTCTCCCACCTTTCTCTCCATAAAAACCCAGCTTGTCTAACTGTTCGCCAGAGCGGAACCCTTTCGCGCGATACGCTCCGACCTCATCACGGGAACCGCGGCGGCTTCGATGGCAGCCGAAGCATTTCTGCGCGATTGTGTCAGCGCCGCCCGAAGCCATCCCATTCCTTCGACGGCTGCGCGCGCCTCGCGTCCGTTCCTCCGCTCGCCTGCGCGGACGGCTTTCGAGCCGCCGGGCGCGCAGCCGCTCCCTTTGCAGGCGTACGCGCGGGCGTTTTCCTCGCTGGTGTGCGCGCGGCTGTGCCGGACGCGGACGGTCTGGGCGCGCGGCGCGCCTCCGGATGCTCGCGCAGGTATTTCTGCCTGCGCAGATACTCGCGTCGCTTCTTTTCCAGCATGGCTCGGCGCTCGCGGTCGCGGCGGCGATTGCGGCGCACGCGCAGCACAATCAGCGCCACGATGCCCGCCAGCAGGAGCAGATACAGCACCCTCGCGGACGGATTGCGGCGCGGCATCAGCTTGGCCATCCACGGCGCGTTTTCGTCCACCCATTCGTCCAGCAGCTCGTCCATCGTGGGCGGCTCCATGGCCACGCTGCGGGAGGCCACGATTTTGCCCTCCAGCACCGCGCCGGACTGCGTCGTATAGCGCGCCACGCCCAGAATGTCGCCCTCGCTGATGGGCGCGACCAGCGGCGCGGTAAATTCAAATTCCAGCCGCTCGGCCAGCGAATTGGCCAGCTCCTTCTGGAAATTCACGTCCTCCCAGTCGCTCTTGAGATAGGACTCGCGGTAGTCGTCGGGAATATCGACGACGTTCATCTTCAGATAGCCCTTGTTCGCGTCGTCCTTCGCCGCCTTGCTCACAAGGAACGCCAGCTGGCTGTCGTCGCACATCGCGAACATCTCGCGGAACGAAACCTCCCGGTACTGCGCAAAGCCATAGCTGCACAGCCGGATGGTATCGGTGAACACCTGCGAATAGGTGGTATCGTCCTTGGCTGTATTCAGGCTCACGGAGACCAGCGTCACGCCGTTCTGCTCCGCCGCTCCCACAAAGCAGCGCCCCGCGGAATTGGTGTAGCCGCTCTTTACGCCGATGCACGGCGCGTAATACAGCTGCTTGCCCTCAAACAGCAGGTCGTACTTGGAGGTATACACCTTGCCGTCGGGATACAGGCTGGTGACGACCGTATGCTCCTTGCAGGCGACAATCTCGCGGAACTCCTGATTCTTCAGCGCATACGCCGTGAGCGTCGCCAGATCGCGCGCGGTCGTGTAATGGTTGGCGCGCTGATAGCCGTGTGAGTTCTCATAGTGCGTTCCCGTCATGCCCAGCTCCTGCGCCTTTTCGTTCATCATGCGCACAAAGGCCGACTCGCTGCCGCTCACCAGCATGGCCACAGCAATGGACGCATCGTTTCCGGAGGCAATCATCATGCCGTACAGAAGATCGTCAAACAGCATCGTCTCCCCGGCGGAAATGCCCATCTTGCTGGAGCCGGATGGAATTTCGATTCCCGCGGGAATCGTAATCTCCCGACCCACCAGATCGGATTCCAACGCCAGAATGCACGTCATAATCTTGGTGGTACTGGCCGGATAGCGCCGCTCGTCGGGATTTTTCTCAAACAGCACGTCTCCCGTGTCGGCGTTGATCAGGATGCAATTCGTGCCATACAGATGCCCGGGATCCAGTACATCCGGCGTGCTTCGATTGTAATCCGTCGGCGAAACCGCCGAGGCGACCGTCGTAAACGCAATCAGCAGCGCGCAAAACAGCGCCGCCGCGAGCTTCCTTCTATAATGCAACGCAGCTTCCTCCCGGAATCACGGAATTTTTTTCATGGCCGTCGGCAAATTGCCCCAGCATAGCCGCCTACTATTGTACCATGAATTCCGGCCTTTGTACAGCGAGGAAACGTTACATATTCTTGTCCCGCTCGCTTAGCTTTTCAAAGCCGTATTCGAACAGCGCCTTCGCGTCCACCCATTTATCCACCTTTGTCGTGCCGCAGTTCAGCGTCACGGCGATCAGCTCCCGGCCGTCCTTCTGCGCGGCGCCCACATAGCACTGCCCGGCCTTTATGGTGTAGCCCGTCTTAACACCGCGCGCGTATTTGTAATAATACGCCGACTGGTAGTCGGTAATCGGGTACTCGTGCCGAATTTCCAGCGCGTCGCGCCGCTCCGTGGGCTGCATCGTGTAGCTGAGCGAAAACGTGATTTCGCGGAACAGGTCGCTCTCCATGGCGTACCGCGTCAGAATCGCAAGGTCGCGCGCCGTGGTGTAGTGCTCGCTGTCGGTGTAGCCGTGCGGATTGGCGAAGTGCGTGTTCTGCATGCCAAGCCTGTACGCCCAGTCGTTCATCTCGTCCACAAACGCGTCCACGCTCCCGCTCACCAGTTCGGCAATGGCGTTCGCCGCGTCGTTTCCGCTTTTGAAAATCAGACCATACCACAAATCGCGCATCGGCATCTTCTCCCCCGGATACACGGGAACCAAGGAGGAATCCAACGGAACCTGCGCCGCCGAGGCGGGCACGGTGACGATTTCGTCCGGGTCGGACTTGTTGATGGCAATCAAAAGCGTCATGATCTTCGTGGTGCTCGCCGGCGAACGGCGCACGTCCGCGGCACGGCCATACAGAACCTCCCCGGTCGCCGCGTCCATGAGGATGCAGGACTTGGACTTGAGCTTCGTCTCATCCAGCGTCGCCGCAAGCCCCGCGGAGCCTGTGAGAATCGTGAGCGCCATAAAAATCGCGAGAATTTTTCTGAACATGTCTACCACCTCATATGCATTGACGCACGCCCGAGGGCCTTTGTTTCACGTATATAAATTTTACCTGTGTACGCTTCCGACCGCCTTATGCGCGCATTTCCATAAATTTTCCAAAATATACAGTCTCGCGCCGTCCCTACGGAAAGAGCGTCTCCCCTGCGGAAGGCGCTCTGAAAACCGGTTTGAAATTACTGGATGTTCTCGCTCTGCGGCGCTTCGCCGAACAGCATCGTGCCTACGGAGCCAAGATGCTCGCGGAACCATGCGCAGGATACGATTTCCTTTTCGTCCAGCACGCGCAAACCAAAGATCAGCACCGCGACAACCAGAATCACAACGATCACGCCCTTGATGAACGACAGCACGTTCTGTCCAAAGCCCGGCTCGTCGTCATCCTCATCTTCCTCTTCGTAGGTCTCGTAATCGTCGAATTCGTCGTCAAAGTCGTCGGACGCTCTGCGGCGGCGGGAGCGGGAAGCGGGCTCGTCGTCATCCTCGTCATCCTCGTCATCGTCATCAAACGACGCCCTGCGGCCGCGGCGCGCGGGCTCCTCGTACTCGTCGTCCTCATCGTCCTCGTCGTCGTCATCAAACGATGCCCTGCGGCCGCGGCGCGCGGGTTCCTCGTACTCGTCCTCATCCTCGTCGTCTTCTTCGTCGTCGACGAACACAGGCTTGCGGCCGCGGCGCGCGGGCTCTTCGTACTCCTCGTCGTCCTCGTCCTCTTCCTCCTCGTCATCGTCAACGAACACAGGCTTGCGGCCGCGGCGCGCGGGTTCTTCGTACTCCTCGTCGTCCTCGTCCTCTTCCTCCTCGTCGTCATCAACGAACACGGGCTTGCGGCCGTGCGGCGCGGGATCTACATACTCGTCATCCGCGGATGCTTTTTTCTTCCGGCGGCCAAACAGACCGTGCGGCTTCTTTTTTTCCTCCGCTTCCTCGTCGTCCGCTTCGTCCTCGTCGACGAACACGGGCTGCCGGCTCTTTTCGGCAGCGTGCGGCTCGGAATCCACCTCGTCATCCGCTTCCTCGTCGAAGTCGTCGTCACTTTCGCGATTCTTCCTTCCGCGTCCAAACAGACCGCCAAGCAGGCCGCCCTTCTTCGGCGTTTCCTCCGGAAGATGGTCGTCGCTGAAGACGTCCTCATATTCCTCGTCCTCCGGCTCCTCGGCAGGCGCGTCGTCCTTCTTGCGCGCGCGCACCGGCGCGAACAGACGGGTAGGATCGTCCGAGCT
>CAVERI010000009.1:13642-53958 GCA_963618055.1 bacterium
GCCTTTTCCGCGGCCTCCAGCGCGGCCTGCTGGCGCATGCGCCATTCGCGTCTGGACAGCGGCTGACTCTCGCCATTCTCTATGGTCGAATCCATCTCAATGCTTTCGTTGGTGTTCTTTTCTTCCATCGGAATTTCCTCCTCCCGGGCAATCGGCAACGGCGCTTCGGCCTCCTGCGCGCTTTCCATTTCCTTCTCGGCGACCGGCGTTTCCGTTTCTTCAAACGGCGCGGGCGCGTCCTGCGCATCCTGCTCCACCTTGGCCTCGGCTGTCACCGTTTCCCCGGCGGGTTCATCCTCCTGCATCGTCTCCGGCTCGTCCGCGTCGCCGGCGTCTCCGTTTTCCTCGTCGATTTCGTCGTCCTCCGCGTCCTCGTCCTCTTCGTATTCCTCGTCCTCGTCGGCTTCCTCGTCCGACTCGCCCGTTATGAATTTGCGGAAGCGGCCGAACATTCTGCCGAGCGTAACGCGGCCCTTCGGCTCGTCGTCTTCTTCGTCCTCGTCGTAGCCGTCCTCCGCGTCCTCGCCGCCGGCTTCGGTCTCGTCTTCCTCGTCCTCGAAATCGACCGGCTCGCTGTCCTCGTCGGCGGCCTTGGCGCGGTGCGAGGCGGGCGCTTCCGCCGGAAGATCGACCGCCTGCGCGGGCTCGGGCTCCACGGCCGGCTGGGAATCCGTTTCCTCCTCAGGTTCGGCTTCGAAGGTCTCCGGCTCCTCGTCGGGCTCAAACACGCTTTCGTCAACGCTCTCCAGATCGTCTTCCCAGTTTTCCTCTTCTTCCTTCTGGCGCTTGAAAAGCGACCCGAAGCGCTTAAACGCGGGCTGCTTCGCCTCGGCGGGCGCTTCGTCCGCTTCGCCGCCGCCTTCCTCGTCCGCGGTCTCCTCGGCCTCGCCGGCTTCCTCGGCCTCGCTGTCCGCTTCCTCTTCGTCGGCTTCCTCGTCCTGCGCGGCTTCACCCTTCCGGCTGGCAAGCTTTTCCTTCAGACGCGCGCCCAGACGCAGAACCAGCGCGAACGGGCCTTCCTCCTCTTCGTCGGCTTCCTCGGCGTCCGGCTCGTCCTCATCGAGGATTTCGTCCTCCAGCTCCTCCTCGGAGTCGTAGACCTCCTCGCGCTCCTCCTTTTCCAGCTCCGCGCGCATGGCACGGCGCGGCTTCGGCGTATCCTCCGGCGCTTCCACCGCGGCCTGCGCGGCCGCCATGGCGTTTTTCAGGCGGCGCTCGCGGCGCGACTCAATATCGCCCTCGGACGCGTCGTCCATCTGCTTCCAGTCGGTGGTTTCCACGGGCGCGGGACGCGGGCGCGCGCGCTTTGTCGGCGCGGGCTTTTTCGCGGGCGCGGCGGGCACGGGCGCGGGCTTCTGCGCGGGCGTTCCCATCCTTTGAGCCTGACGGCGCTTTTGCTCGTCATGCAGCCGCTTAAATTCGTCAAAGCTCATATCCGTGGAAGTTCTCCGGTCTTCTCTTGCCATTTGTAAACCGCCTCTCAAAGCAGCACGCATGCGCGCTGTGTCGCAATTTCGGCTCATTCCTCCCGGAAGGAGCCGAAAGAAATCGTATACCTTTGCCGGTATGCGCCAAACGCGAATACCAGTCTCCAGACTGCTCTATCATTATACCATAAAATCACGCCTTGGCAAGTCCTCAGGAGCATAAAATCTAAGAAAATTTGTAAACTCTGTCATACTTCTGTAATTTCTCAGCCGCACCCGCGCCGCCCTGCGCGCATATTCTGCGGTGAAAACGCGCTTGGGAGGGACGCATTCATGGGCAATCTTTCGCAGCTGATTCGAACGGCGGACGGGAACCTGTCCGCGCGGAAGCCGCGCACCGACACGGCGATCTGCCGTCCGGGCACGCGGCCGGTGGTCGCCTTCGCGTCGCGCACGCAAAGGCCGGGCGGCGTGCTGGCGGGCATTATGCGGCGGCACGACATGGCCGCGCGCTGCCGCATATCGGACGAGCCGCATACATAGACTCAGCGGGAGGGAGGCGAAGGGCATGGCAAATCAGGAATACAGGCGTTCACTGATCATGCTTCGCGGGCTTGAGAAGGGATACAGCGGGCACGCCCGGCTGGAAAGGCGCGTGCTCAGCGGCACGCTGGACTTCACCGTGGGCGGCAGCCGCACAGGCGAGGTGCTGACCGCGGCCATGCTCGGGCCGCGCGGCGGCAAATGGACGGCCCGAACGATGGGAACCCTGCGGGAGGACGGACGCGGCCAGAGGGGCCTTTTCACCTCCTTTGACCCGCGCAACCTGTCCGGGCTGGATTTAAGCGAGGAAACGGCGCTGGTCGTGTCGCGCCTTGCGGACGGCCGCGTGACCCCCGTGCTGTACGGCTACCTAAACGGCTCGCGCCCGATGGACTGGACGGCGATTCAGCGCGCGCTGGAGGAGGCCTATTCGCTTTCGCCTGCGCAGCCGGAAGCGCAGAGCCAGGCGGAAAGCGCTCCCGCGCCGGAGGCGCAGACCGCCCCGCAGGCGGGGGAAGCCAACAAATCGGAAGCCGCTTCCGAGCCGCCGCCCGAAGCCGATCCGGAGGCGAAGCCGCTCCCCGCGGGCGCGCGGCTCGATTTGGACATCACGAGGCCGTGGCCGGCGGACGTAGAGAGCCTGCGCGTGCTTTTCCTTACGCAGCCGCCGTATGAATCGCTCGCGGTGGACGGCTACGTGTTCGTGCGCGCCGCCATGGCCGAGGAAACCGGCGTAGACCACTGCGCCGTCGGCATCCGCGCGGAAAACGGCAGGGTGACCGGCGTGTGCTACGCGATTCCCATGGCCTACTCCCCCGAGCCCCCGGCCGGGCTTGAGGGCTACCACTGGATCGGCAACCAGAACCGCGGCTGGTGGACGACCTGCGACGACCTGACGGAGAAGGCCGATGATTCATAATTGCGGGTCGTTTCCAAAATAAAATGCAAGAATCCCTGCACGTTTACATTGGGCGCGTATAATGTTGCTGCTCAACAAAACGGGGAGGGATTCTTCTCATGTCCATAAAGCAATCGAAGCTCACGCTGCCCGACTGCGCGCTGATGGTCGTTCTCGCAATGTGCATGGCCCTCAACTATCAGATTTTCATTCTGCAAAACGCCTTCGCGCCGGCGGGCATCAACGGTCTGGCCACGATGGTTCAATACCTTTTCCACTTCAGCCTCGGCTACATGTCGCTGATCATCAACGTGCCGCTGGCCATCTTCGGGTTCTTTTATGTGAATCGCTCCTTCACCGTAAAAACCTTTCTCTTCACGCTTTCCTTCTCCGGCTTTCTGCTGCTTTTGCAAAACAACGTTATCGACGTGAGCCGGTTTCTCTACCACACGAACGACGGCCGCAGCACGATTCTCGCCCCCATCGCCTCCGGCACGATCAACGGCCTGATCTACGGCGTGACGGTGCGCCACGGCGGCAGCACCGGCGGCACCGATTTTCTCGCGGCCTATATGCATAAAAAGCGCCCGGAATACTCCCTGATGCGCGTAATCTTCTACTTCAACACCATCGTGGCGCTGATTTCCTATTTCGTCTACGATTTCAACGTGGAGCCTGTCATCCTCTGCATCCTGTACAGCTATGTCACCTCGCTTGTGAGCGATAAAATCATTCAGGGCGGCGAGCAGGCGCTGAAGATTGAAATGATCTCCTCTCATCCGCAGGAGGTCACGGAAATGCTGATTCGCGAGCTGCGCCACAGCGTCACCATCCTGTCCGCTACCGGCGGCTACAGCGGCCAGCCTAAGACCATGCTCATCTGCGTCATCAACAAGCACCAGTTCACACGGTTCATGGAAATCATCAGCCGCTTCCCGGACACCTTCGCGTGCGTGTCAAACGTAAACCAGACGCTGGGCAACTTCAAGCATATCTCCCGCTAAGCCGCGCGAGCCCGCGATTCGCCAGATGGCCGATCGCGGGCTCGCCCTTTATAATCCCTTCCGTTTTCCCATTCTTCTTCGTTCCGATCAGTATTCGAAGCTGCCGCGGTAAACCTCGGTCGCGTCGCCAAGCAGGGTCACTCGGTCGTCGGTGTAGTTTACGGTCATTTCGCCGCCAAGCAGGCTCACGGTAACGTCGCTGCCCTTGTCGCAATAGCCGACCTCGCAGGCGGCGATCACGGCGGCGCACGCGCCCGTGCCGCAGGCGAGCGTCTCGCCGCTGCCGCGCTCCCACACGCGCATGCGCAGTGTGTTGCGATTTACAACGCGCACAAATTCGGTGTTTGTGCGATCCGGGAAGACCTCGCTGAACTCAAACATCGGGCCAATCCTTTCAAGGCGAAGCGCGTCGATAGCGTCGCAGAACACGACGCAGTGCGGATTTCCGACGGAAACGCCGGTAACGCGGTATTCCGTGCCGTCTACCGTGAGCGGATGGTCGATCATCCGCTCCTGTGCGCACACGGCGGGAATCCGCGCCGCGCACAGCTCCGCCCGGCCCATGTCGACGAGCACGGAGCTGACCTTTCCGTCGCGCACGAACAGGCGAAGGTGATGCACGCCGCTTCCGGTTTCCACGGACATAAATTCACTGCGGATATAGCCGCAATCGTACATGTACTTGCCCACACAGCGAATGTTGTTGCCCGCCATTTTGCCCTCGCTGCCGTCGCGGTTGAAGGAACGCATTTTCACGTCCGCGACCGTGGATTTTTCCATGAGCACGATGCCGTCGCTGCCCACGCCATAGTGCGGGCGGCACAGGCTGACGCAAAGCGACTCCGGACAGCTGATCTGGCCGTTGAAATTCTCGATGAAAATATAGTCGTTTCCGCAGCTCTGCATTTTGGTAAAGGGAATCCGCTGCCGCCACGAGCGCATAGCGTTAATGTCCACAAGCTCCGTGCTCTGCTGCGTGTAGCGGCTTTCCATCATCTGCGCGAGCGCGCTCGCCGTGTCCAGCGAGGTCAGACACGGAATTCCCAGCTGCATGGCGCGGCGGTGCAGGGAGATATAGTCGCCCATCGTGGTGTCCTTTACGGCGCCGGTATAGACGATGCAGCAAAGCTCGCCGCCCTCCATAAGGCGGAACAGCTCGCCGCTCTCCGTGGCGTTCGGCACGGAGGCAACCTCGATGCCCAGCGCCGCAATCGTCTCGGCCGTGCCCGTGGTGGCGTAGAGCCGCATGCCCATCTGGTAGAAGCGCCGCGCGAGCGAAATGATCTCCTGATAATCGCTCGTCTCCACGCTCAGCAGAATGCCCTGCTTCCTTGCCCCATGCAGCGGCGGAACGCGGAAGCCCGCCGCCGTGAGCCCCTTGAAGAGCGCCTCGGCGAGCGTTTTGCCGATGCCGAGCACCTCGCCCGTGGACTTCATCTCCGGGCCGAGAATGGAGTTCGCGTCGGTGAGCTTTTCAAAGGAGAACACCGGCACCTTTACGGCGCAGTACGGCGGCGTGCGGTGCAGGCCGCTTCCGTAGCCAAGGTCGGCCAGCTTCGCGCCAAGCATGATTTTCGAGGCGAGGTCGACCATCGGCACATTCGTCACCTTGCTGATGTACGGCACGGTGCGCGAGGCGCGGGGGTTGACCTCAATCACATACAGCTCATCCTGATAGATGAGATACTGAATGTTGACAAGCCCCTTCGTGCCCAGCGAGAGCGCGAGCTTCTGCGAAACAGAGACGATTTTCTCTAAAAACTTATCGCTGAGGTTGTAGGGCGGATACACCGCGATCGAGTCGCCGGAGTGTACGCCCGCGCGCTCAATGTGCTCCATAATGCCCGGAATGAGCACGCTCTCGCCGTCGGAAATCACATCGACCTCCAGCTCCGTGCCGGGCATGTATTTGTCGATCAGCACCGGGTTTTCGATGCCGCCGGAGAGAATGGTCTCCATATACCTGCGCGTGTCCTCCGGCGTGCGGGAGATCGTCATGTTCTGTCCGCCAATAACATAGGATGGGCGCAGAAGCACCGGGTAGCCGAGCGTGTCCGCGGCGCGCAGCGCCTCCTCAAGGGTGTTCACGCCCATGCCCCTTGGGCGGCGAATGCCGAAGGTTTCAAGCAGCGCATCGAAGCGGCCGCGGTCCTCGGCAATGTCGATGCTGTCGGCGGAGGTGCCCAGTATCGGAACGCCCGCCTTATCGAGAAGCTGCGTGAGCTTGATGGCGGTCTGCCCGCCGAACGCGACAACAACGCCCACCGGACGCTCGATTTGAACGATGTTCATCACGTCCTCCGGCGTAAGCGGCTCGAAATAGAGCCGGTCGGCCGTGTCGTAGTCGGTGGATACGGTCTCGGGATTGTTGTTGACAATAACGACGTCGTAGCCCATTTCGCGCAGCGCCCACACGCAGTGCACGCTGCTGTAGTCAAACTCAATGCCCTGCCCGATGCGGATGGGGCCGGAGCCAAGCACCATGACGACCGGCTTTCCGCTGTGCGCAAACGTGCGCGCCTCGCAGCTTTTTTCAAAGCACGAGTAAAAATACGGCGTCTGCGCGTCAAATTCCGCGGCGCAGGTGTCTACCATTTTATAGCTCATCGCAAGACCGGGCAGACTCTGCGCGCCGGTCATTCGCTTGAGGGCGGCGTCGGTATAGCCCAGTTTCTTGCCCCGCAGGTAGCGCGCGCCGCTCATTCCCTCGGCGGCAAGCTCCCGCTCGTAATCGGCAAGCGCCTTGATTTTGTGCAGAAACCAGAAATCGATTTTTGTAATGGCGTGAATCGTCTCAAGGCTTATGCCCTTCTTTATCGCCTCAAACACCGTGAAGATGCGGCGGTCGTTTGCCTCGCGCAGGCGCTCCAGTATGGGAGCGTCCGTGAGCGGGGCGGCGTTCAGCGTGTCGAGCGAAATTTCCGCGCCGCGAACCGCCTTCATAAGCGCCATTTCGAAGCTCGGCGCAATGGCCATTACCTCGCCGGTGGCCTTCATCTGCGTGCCGAGCCTGCGGCTTGAGCCGGCAAACTTGTCAAACGGCCACTTCGGAAGCTTCACGACGACATAGTCCAGCGCCGGCTCAAAGCAGGCGCACGTTTTGCCGGTGATGTCGTTTTTGATTTCATCGAGCGTATAGCCCAGCGCGATTCGGGTGCTGATTTTCGCAATCGGGTAGCCGGTCGCCTTGGACGCGAGCGCCGAGGAGCGGGAAACGCGGGGGTTTACCTCGATCACGGCGTACTCGAAGCTGTCGGGATTGAGCGCAAACTGGCAGTTGCAGCCGCCGACAATGCCGATTTCGGAAATAATATCCAGCGACGCCTTGCGAAGCATCTGATATTCCTTGTCCGCGAGCGTCAGCGCCGGAGCGACGACGATGGAGTCTCCGGTATGAATGCCGACCGGGTCAAGGTTTTCCATGGAGCAGACGGCGATAACGTTGCCCGCGCCGTCGCGCATGGTTTCAAACTCGATTTCCTTCCAGCCGGAGATGCACTTTTCCACCAGAATCTGCGTAATCGGCGAAAGGTCAAGGCCGCTTTTCGCAATGACGCGCAGCTCCTCCTCCGTGTCCGCAATGCCGCCGCCGGTACCGCCGAGCGTGAAGGCAGGGCGCACGATGACCGGATAGCCGATTTCCCCTGCGATTTCCAGCGCGCGCTCGAGCGTTTCCGCCGTGGCGGACGGAATGAGCGGCTGCCCCATCCTTTGGAGCGTTTCGCGGAAGCGCTCGCGATCCTCCGCCCTTTCAATGGCCTCCACATCCGTGCCGAGCAGGCGCACGCCGTATTTTTCAAGCGTGCCGTCGCGGCTGAGCTGCATGGCAATGGTAAGCCCCGTCTGCCCGCCGAGTCCCGCGAGCAGGCTGTCCGGGCGCTCCTTGGCAAGAATGCGCGCCACGGTTTCCGCTGTCAGCGGCTCAAGATAGATTTCGTCCGCCAGCTGCTTGTCGGTCATGATGGTCGCGGGATTAGAGTTCACGAGCACGACGTTTACGCCCTCCTCGCGAAGAATGCGGCACGCCTGCGCGCCCGCGTAGTCGAATTCCGCCGCCTGACCGATGACGATCGGGCCGGAGCCGATGACGAGCACCTTGTGTATGCTCTTGTCCTTAGGCATTCGAAACCCCTCCCATCCCTTCGATAAAACGGTCGAATAGAAACTCCGTATCCCTCGGGCCGGAGCAGGCCTCCGGGTGGAACTGCACGGTAAAGCAGCTCATGCCGGGGTATTCCATGCCCTCGCAGCTGCCGTCGTTCGCGTTCACAAAGATTTCGCGCCCGACGCCCTCAAGGCTTTCGCTCACGACGGCGTAGCCGTGATTCTGGCTGGTGATATACGTGCGCCTGCCGTCCGTCTGCCGGGCGGGCTGGTTGCCGCCGCGGTGGCCGTACTTGAGCTTGATCGTTTTGCCGCCCATGGCGAGCGCCGTAAGCTGATGGCCGAGGCAAATGCCGAACACCGGCTTTTTCCCAAGCAGCCTGCGAATCTGCGCAATGCAGAAGGTGTTCTCCGCCGGGTCGCCGGGGCCGTTTGAGAGCATGATGCCGTCCGGCTCCGCGGCGAGAATTTCCTCCGCCGTCGTCATGCACGGATACACCGTCACGGTGCAGCCGCGCTTTACAAGGCAGCGGATGATGTTCCTCTTCGCGCCATAGTCGATGAGCGCCACGTGAAAGCGCGCTTCCCCGACGGCGGGAACGGTGTATTTTTCCCTGCAGCTCACCGCCTCCACCACGCCGGAGACCGAAAAGGCGTTGATCTCGTCCAGATTCTTCGGCGGCTGAGAGCAGATCATGGCGTTTACAACGCCGTGCTCGCGGATGCGCTTGGTGATTTCGCGCGTGTCAACGCCGCAGATGCCGGGAATGTGGTTGTCCCTGAGAAATCGATCGAGCTCATATTCGCTGCGGAAATTGGAGGGCGTGTCGCAAAGCTCGCGCACCACATAGCCCTTCGCCACGGGCGCGCCCTCGAAATCCTCCGGAATCACGCCGTAGTTTCCAATGAGCGGGAAGGTCTGCATAATGATCTGCCCGGCATAGCTCGGGTCGGTGAGCGTTTCAAGGTAGCCCTCCATACCGGTTGTGAAGACGAGCTCGCCAATGCTGTCGGCTCTGCTTCCGATGCGCGCGCCCTCGTAAACCTCGCCGGTACCAAGCACGAAATACGCTTTTTCCATCATATCACTTCTTTTTCTCAAAGAGTCGCCGCCATAACGGCCTTTATGGTGTGCATCCGGTTTTCCGCCTCGTCAAACACGATGGATTGCCCGCCCTCGAACACCTCGTCCGTAACCTCCATGCAGTCGATGCCGAACCGTTCGTATATGCTCCGGCCGACCTCCGTTTCAAGGTCGTGGAACGCGGGCAGGCAGTGCATGAAGCGGCACTGCGCGCCGGCGTTGGCCATCAGTTTTTCGTTCACCTGATAGGGAGAAAGCGCCCGGATGCGCTCCGCCCAAACCTCGTCCGGCTCGCCCATGGAGACCCAAACGTCGGTATAGATCACATCCGCGTTCTTCGTCGCGCGCATGGGGTCGCTGTCAAGCTCCAGCACCGCGCCGGTCTGTGCGGCGATTTTCCGGCATTCGGCCACAAGCTCCGCCGCGGGAAAATACCCGTCCGGCGCGCAGGCGACAAAATGCATGCCCATCTTCGCGCAGCCGACCATCAGCGAATCGCCCATGTTGTAGCGCGCGTCGCCCATATACACGAGCTTTATGCCCTTTAAGCGGCCAAAATGCTCCTGAATGGTGAGAAAATCGGCGAGAATCTGCGTGGGATGAAACTCGTTGGTCAGGCCGTTCCACACGGGCACGCCGGCGTATTTGGCGAGCGTCTCCACGCGCGCCTGCTCGAAGCCGCGGTACTCAATGCCGTCGAACATCCGTCCCAGCACGCGCGCGGTATCCGCAATGCTCTCCTTTTTGCCGATTTGCGAGGCCTTCGGGTCGAGGTATACGGGATGCATGCCCAGATCCGCCGCCGCAACCTCAAAGGCGCAGCGCGTGCGCGTGGAGGTTTTCTCAAAAATCAGGGCAATGCTCTTGCCCTCGTGCAGCCTGTGGGAAATGCCCGCCTTTTTCTCCGTCTTCAGTCTCGCGGCAAGCGCGAGAAGCTCGGAAATTTCCTCCGGCGTAAAGTCAAGCAGCTTGAGAAAGCTCTTATGCTTCAGCGTATTCATGGTCTCTCTCCTTTACAGCACCTTGGCTAAGAACGACCGCAGGCGGTCGCACCCTGGCGCGCCGAAAATTTCATCGGGCGTGCCCTCCTCGGCGATCACGCCGTCGTCGAGGAACAGCACGCGATTGGATACCTCGCGGGCAAAGCCCATTTCGTGCGTCACCACAACCATCGTCATGCCGCTCACCGCGAGCTCCTTCATCACGTCCAGCACCTCGCCGACCATCTCCGGGTCGAGCGCGGAGGTCGGCTCGTCAAAGAGCATCACGTCCGGCTCCATGCAGAGCGCGCGCACAATGGCCACGCGCTGCTTCTGCCCGCCGGAAAGCTGATTCGGCCACGCGCCCGCGCGGTCGGCAAGCCCGACGCGGGCGAGCATTTCCCTCCCCTTTTTCTCCGCCTGCTCCCTCGGTATCTTCTTGAGCATCATCGGCGCGCAGGTAAGGTTGTCCAAGACCGTCATGTGCGGGAACAGATTAAACTGCTGAAACACCATGCCCATCTTCTGACGATGCGTGTTGATGTCGATTTTCCTGTCCGTAAGGTTGCTGCCCTCAAAGAGAATCGTGCCGGAGGTCGGCCGCTCCAGAAGATTCAGGCAGCGCAGAAACGTGGACTTGCCCGAGCCGGACGG
This sequence comes from bacterium, assembly GCA_963618055.1. Classification (GTDB taxonomy): domain Bacteria; phylum Bacillota; class Clostridia; order Christensenellales; family Aristaeellaceae; genus SFHK01. The sequence continues at coordinate 24,337 of CAVERI010000009.1, forward strand.
CCCGATGACGCAGATCACATCGCCCTTGCTGATTTCCACACTGACGTCCCTGAGAACCTCCAGCCCCTCGAAGGACTTGCTCAGATTACTTACGCTTATCACTCGCGGCCAGCCTCCTTTCCGCCCTGCCGAGTCCCTTTGCAAGAAGCACGACGATCAGGAGATACGTCGCCGCCACGATGAGCAGCGGGTTCACCGCGTCATACGTGTTGTTGCGCACGAGGTTGCCCGCGCGCGTAAGATCGACCACCGCCGCGTAGCCCGCGACCGACGTTTCCTTCACAAGGGCGATAAACTCGTTGCCGATGGCCGGAAGAATGTAGCGCATGGCCTGCGGGAAAACGATGCGGCGCGTCGCCTGCAAGCGGGACATGCCGAGGGAACGCCCGGCCTCCATCTGTCCCTTGTCCACGGCGTTGATGCCGCTGCGGATAAGCTCCGCCATGTACGCGCCGGAATTGATGCCGAATGTCAGAATGCCGACGGTAATTCCTTCGGCCCTTGTGAGAATGATAAAATAGAAGATGAGCAGCAAAACGACCACCGGAATGCCGCGAATGACCGTGACATATACGTCGCACAGCCACACAAGCGGCTTGAGCGGCCTCACGTCCTCCGCGCAATATTTGATAACGGCGATCAGCGTGCCTATGACCACGCCGATAAGCAGCGCTCCGAGCGTGATCACAATCGTGTTCCCGAAGCCCTCAAGCATCAGCCTCCAGTATCCGGTTTCGATGAATGTTTCGTGCAGCTTATTCAGCCAGCTGGCAGGAAAGGTCATCCGAGCGCCTCCTTCCGCAAACGCTTCAAGGCGGGGTCAAGCGCTTGCCCTTGACCCCGCGATTCTGAATTTTACTTTGATTCCGTGGGAGCGGTGTAGGGCGCTTCGTATTTTTCAAAGATGGAGGCTACCGTGCCGTCCTTCACGAGGCCGTTCAGGATGGTGTTGATTTTTTCCACCAGATCCTCGCTTCCAAACGCGAAGGCAAAGGCGTAGGGCTCGGTCGTCATGGCCTCGCCAAGAATGACAAGCTGGCTGCCGCCCTGCGCGTTGTAGATTTTCACCATGTCTGCGGCCGTCAGATCGTCGATGACCCACGCGTCCACCTTGCCGCTCGTGAGCGCGAGCTGCGCGTCGTTGTTGGCGGAGTAGGCGTTTACCTTGTAGCCCGCGCTCATGCAGAACGTTTCGGCGGTCGTGCCGGTTTGAACGGAAACCGTTTTGCCCTCAAGGTCGGCCTTGCTGGTGATGGGGCTGCCCTCGGTTACGACGATGGCCTGCGCCGCGAGACAGTAGGCGTCGGTGAACAGCACGTTTTTCCTGCGCTTGTCGGTAACGGAGATGCCGGACGCGCCAAGGTCAAACTTTCCGGCCTGCACGCCGGGAAGAACGGAGTCAAAGTCCATCTGCTGAATGTCCAGCGCAACGCCGAGCTGCTCGCAGATGAGCTTGAGAAGGTCAATTTCGATGCCAACGACCTCCCCGTTTTCAAGCGACTCAAACGGAGGGAAGTCGGGGCTCGTGGCAACCGTCAGCTTTCCGGCCGCCTTCACCCTTGAAAGCGCGCCGCCGTCGGAGGCGGTCGCGGCCGCCGCCGCGGCTTCTGTAGCCTTCGCAGTCTCGTCGGTTGTGGTGGTACCGCCGCAGGCGGTGAGCAGCGCGCAGAGCATCAGCGCGGTCATAAGAAGAGCCATGCACCGTTTCATGTTTTCACATTCCTTTCAATTTTTCCTTGACGTAGCAAATCTGTTCCTCAACCCTCGCCGGGCCGCCCTCGCTCGTGCGCCGCATGACGCAGTTCGTCATGTCGATCGCGTCGTATACGTCCGACTCAAACCGCTCGCTGTAGGCCTTGTAGGCCTCCAGCGGCAAATCCTCCAGCACCATGCCGTTTTTCACGCAGTCGCCCACAATGCCGCCGGAAATTTTGTAGGCGCTTCGGAACGGCAGCCCCTTGCGCACGAGGTAATCCGCCAGATCCGTGGCGTTGATGAAGCCCTTCTGCGCCGCCTTTCGCATCGTATCGCGGTTTGCCTTCATGGTTCCGATCATTCCCGTCATCACCGGCAGGCACATCGCCGCGGTATCGCAGGCGTCGAAGATGCTTTCCTTGTCCTCCTGCATATCCTTGTTGTAGGCCATCGGCAGCCCCTTGAGCATCGTGAGCGTGCCGAGAAGGTCGCCGTACACGCGCCCGGTCTTGCCGCGAATCAGCTCCGCCATATCGGAGTTTTTCTTCTGCGGCATGATGGAGGAGCCGGTCGTGTACGCGTCCGACAGCTCCACAAAGCCAAATTCCCAGCTCGTCCAGAGAATCAGCTCCTCGGAAAGCCGCGAAAGATGCATCATCAGAATCGACAGATCGCTCAGCATTTCCACGCAGAAATCGCGGTCGGACACGCCGTCCAGCGAATTCATGCACACGCCGTCAAAGCCAAGCGCCTCCGCTTCCATTCGCCGGTCGGTGGGATAGGTCGTTCCGGCGAGCGCGCAGCAGCCGATGGGACTTTGGTTCATTCGCCGCACGCAGTCCTTCAGGCGCTCCATGTCCCGCAGAAGCATCATGGCGTATGCCATAAGATGATGCCCGAACGTAATGGGCTGCGCCCGCTGCAGATGCGTGTAGCCGGGCATGATCGCGTCCTTGTATTCGTCCGCGCGCGCGGTCAGCGCCTCGATGAGCGCCTGAATTCCGCCGGAAATCTCCCTGCACTTTTCGCGCAGATACATTCGCAGATCCAGCGCCACCTGATCGTTGCGGCTTCGCGCCGTGTGCAGCTTTTTGCCCGCCTCGCCGAGCCGCTGCGTGAGAACCTGCTCCACAAACATGTGAATGTCCTCGCAGGACGCGTCAAACGCGAGCGCGCCGGAGGTAAGCTCGTCGAGGATTCCCTGCAGGCCGTCAATGAGCGCGTCCGCCTCGGCCTTCTCGATAATGCCGCACGCGCCGAGCATGGCGGCGTGCGCCATGCTGCCGGTTATGTCCTGCCGGTACATCCGGCAGTCAAAGGAAATGGACGAATTAAAGTCGTCCGCGAGCTTGTCGGTTTTTCCGTCCGTGCGTCCTGCCCACATCTTTGCCATAGCGGTCTCTTCCTTGCTTTCAGTTTGCGCGGGAACGCCTTAAAGCTTGCCCTGCTCGCGGAGCGCGTCCACCTTGGTCGGCAGACCCCAGAGGTTGATGAACCCGGCCGCCTGCGCCTGATCGTAATCGCTTTCGCCGAAGGTTACGAGCGACTCGCTGTAGAGCGAGTAGGGACTGGTCGTTCCGGCGGGGATGATGTTGCCCTTGTAGAGCTTGAGCTTTACCGAGCCGGTCACATACTTGTTCGACTCGTTCGCGAACGCGATGAGCGCGCTGGTCAGCGGTGTGTACCACTTGCCGTTGTAGATCTGGTCGGCCATCACAATGGCGAGCTTCTGCTTCTCGTGCAGCGTGTCCTTATCCACGGTCAGCATTTCAAGCTGCTCATGCGCGAAGTAGAGAATCGTGCCGCCCGGCGTTTCGTAAACACCGCGATCCTTCATGCCGACAAGGCGGTTTTCCACGATGTCGATGATGCCGATGCCGTTCGCGCCGCCGATGGCGTTGAGCTTTTCGATGATCTTGCTCGCCTTCATCTTCTCGCCGTTCAGGGCGACCGGCGCGCCCGCCTCAAAGTCGATGGTCACATAGGCGGGCGTATCCGGCGCCTGCATGGGAGACACGCCCATTTCAAGGAAGCCCGGCTTGTCGTAATTCGGCTCGTTCGCGGGATCCTCAAGATCCAGACCCTCGTGGCTCAGATGCCAAAGGTTTTTGTCCTTGGAGTAGTTGGTCTCGCGGCTGATTTTCAGCGGAACGCTGTGCGCCTCCGCGTAATCAATCTCCTCCTCGCGGGACTTGATGCTCCATTCGCGCCAAGGGGCAATGACCTTCATGTTCGGGGCGAAGCGCTTGATCGCAAGCTCAAAGCGAACCTGATCGTTGCCCTTGCCGGTCGCGCCGTGAACAATCGCGTCCGCGCCCTCGGCGAGCGCAATCTCCGCGAGCTTTTTGCCGATCACCGGGCGGGCAAACGCCGTGCCGAGCAGGTAGGTTTCGTACTTCGCGTCCATCTTCATGGCGGGCACGATGACCTCGTCCACCATCTCGTCCACCAGATCCGCAACGATCAGCTTGCTCGCGCCGGTCTTCAGCGCCTTCTCCTCAAGCCCCTCGAGCTCATCAGCCTGACCGACATTGCCGGCCACGGCGATAATTTCAGGATTGTTGTAGTTTTCCTTCAGCCAAGGGATGATGATTGACGTATCCAAGCCTCCGGAATATGCAAGCACAACCTTTTTTATACCCTGTTTATTCATTATTCGAGCGCCTCCTTGAATATTTATGCGGTAATTATACACAGAAGTCCGTGAAAGTCAAGCCCCTTTTCGCGCCTGCGCTCATAATTATGGAATTTAACATATTCGAGGCTGCTCAGGGAAGGCAAAATCCAGCAAATCGAATCGCGCCAGCCTTGCCGCACCGGGAAAACTGCTGTATAATACGCGTGGAGTTCAATCCAACCATCCAAATCAGAGGAGGGACACCCAAGTGAAAGAAAAGATCCTGTCGCTTATACTCGGCGCGGCCATACTGCTGACTGCATTCGGCTGCGTGCAGAACGCGGAGGCGGAAACCGCCGTGACGATGGCGGACGTCACCGGCATTCAGGCCTATACCGACGGCACGCTGTACGGCACCGGCGTGGTCGAGGTTGCGGTTACCTATAAGAAGGGAACCGACCTGTCCGGAATCACCGCGGAAAGCTATCTTCTGGAGGATCGCGGCTCGCTGTCGCCCGACTTCGGCGCGATTGAGATTGCGCGCGTGGACGTAGGCGAGGATACCGTCACCCTGCACATCCTGCGTGACTCCGACGCGACCGCCGCCAACACGCTCGTCTACACCGGCGAAAACGCGGAGGGCGTGCGCCAGCGCAATTCCTACGGCGTGTATGTAACGGGCAGCTGGTATCGCGACATGAGCGGCGCCATCCATTACGGCAAGGGCGACGGCGCTTACGAAAGCAACGACACCGGCATGGGCTATCAGGCGCGAGCCTGTCTGGAGCTTCGCCTGCGCCACGCCGGCGAGGATGAAAGCGCCGCCGAATGCCTTGCGGACGAGCTCGGCCAATACAACGAGAGCGGCAAATGGCTCAAGACCATCGACCGCCAGTTTGGGGCGAACGGCTTTCAGAATCTGTACGACCTGAAGATTCCCAGCACGGCAAGCGCGGCCACCGATCAAACCGCCGACGCCTACGTGCGCGGCTACTACTACATTCCCGAAAATTACGACCCCGCCAACGGCATCATCTTCACGCTTCAGGGGCAGGGCATTTCCTACTGGCGGCTGGAGGACGGCACGGACAACGAGGGCACCGGCATCCTGTTTGATACCGCCACCACCTCGTGGGCGAATACCGGCGCAATCGTCGTCAACATCCACGACCGCTCCAGCGCGGCCAGCGCGTTCGGCGATTTCTGGAGCGTGTACAACTTCGTTGCAGACGATGCGAACGTGATGAAATACTTCATTGACAAGTACGAAATCACCGGCAGCATCGCGCTGCAGGGCAATTCCCGCGGCACGATGGCCTCCGCCATCCTGATCAAGGCGCTGGCGGGGCAGCCCTATCACCCCATGAACCAGAACATGGGCGCGGCCTATGAGGAAACCGAAACGCTGGACAAGACCGCGTATGACTTCACGGTTGACGCCTATATCTGCCAGAACGGCTCGTTCGGCTTTGGCTACGACGATGAGGACTGGGCGGCCGTCGCCGACACGAACCTGAAGGTGTGGGCGTTCAACGGCGAGCAGGACACCAACGACATCGACAATATCGCAAAATACACGCTTCTCATGACCGCGAAAAACGGCGAGGCATGGGCGAAGGAAAACGTCCGCCTGACCGGCCTGACCTCCAACCTGTTCTGGCCGCTGGGCGAGAGCGACCACTCCGTCACCCGCATCAACGGCTGGTTCTTCGCGGACGCGGCGTACTACGGCCCCGACCTGACCGTTCAGCCGGACGGCACCCTGTCCTACGGCACAAGGCTGAACGACGGCGACACGTACACGCTGCCCTGCCGCGGCGGCGCGTCCGCCAAGGAGGGACATTCGTACACGGTGTACGAAGACTCCTTCCACCTGTGGGCGCTGACAAACGCCGCCTCGTAATTCATCCTCGACATACACGCCTTGAGTGTTCAGAACCGCGTGTTTATGTTTTAACGCAAACTGCATCTTCGTTGATTGACATGGGTTTTCCATGGGAATACAATAGAAGATGCGTTTTTATGCCCGGGCAGACCGGGCACGCACGCTGTCAAGGAGGTTCACGATATGGTTGGCGATTGATACCGCATGGAGGCTTCCATTTTTTGTATCTTAAAAGAGGAGGAATTTCCATGCCCCATCCCGAGCTTTCCGCCGAAACGCGCCGCAGGCGCACGTTCGCCATCATATCCCACCCCGACGCCGGTAAAACCACGCTGACCGAGAAGCTGCTTCTGTACGGCGGCGCGATTCGTCAGGCCGGTTCCGTCAAGGCGCGCAAGGCTGCCCGCCATGCCACCAGCGACTGGATGGAAATTGAAAAGCAGCGCGGCATTTCCGTCACCTCGTCCGCGATGCAGTTCGATTTCGACGGCTACCGCATCAACATTCTGGATACCCCCGGCCATCAGGACTTTTCCGAGGATACCTACCGCACCCTCGTCGCCGCCGACAGCGCCGTGATGCTGATCGACTGCGCAAAGGGCGTTGAGGAGCAGACGGTGAAGCTGTTCAAGGTTTGCCGCATGCGCTCCATACCGATTTTCACCTTTGTAAACAAGCTCGACCGCGCCGGCAAGGATCCGTTCGCGCTGATGGAGGAGCTTGAAAACGTGCTGGGCATCCGCTCCTGCCCCGTGGACTGGCCCATCGGCCTGCACGGCGACGACTTCAAGGGCGTGTACCATCGCGACACCCGCGAGGTGGAAATGTACCGCGGCGGCAACCACGGCCAGACGCAGGTTGAGGTGGAAACGATTTCCATCGACGATCCCGCGCTGCCCGGCCGCATCGGTCAGACGTACTATGACAAGCTGATGGAGGACATCGAGCTTTTGGACGTGGCGGGCGACCCGTTTGATCTGGACATGATCCTGTCCGGCCAGCTCACGCCCATGTTCTTCGGCTCGGCGTTCAACAACTTCGGCGTAGAGCCGTTCCTGAAGCGTTTTTTGAGCTACACCAAGTCGCCCACGCCGCGCGTGTCCGATCAGGGGCCGATCGACCCGGAGTCGGACAAGTTCACCGGCTTCATCTTCAAGATTCAGGCGAACATGAACCCCGCGCACCGCGACCGCCTCGCGTTCATGCGCGTGTGCTCCGGCGTGTTCGAAAAGGGCATGACGGTGTGGCATTCCTCCTCCGGCGAGCGCATCAAGCTGGCGCAGCCGCAGCAGTTTATGGCGCAGGAGCATGAAACGGTGGAGCTCGCCTATCCCGGCGACATCATCGGCCTGTTCGACCCCGGCATCTTCCGGCTGGGCGACACGCTGTGCACCGGCTCTCCCGTGCGCTACAGCGGCATTCCGCTGTTTGCCCCGGAATTTTTCTCGCGCGTGAGCCCCGTGGACTCGATGAAGCGCAAGCAGTTCCTCAAGGGCATCACGCAGCTTTCGCAGGAGGGCGCGATTCAGACCTTCAAGCGCCCGAACATCGGCCGCGAGGAAATGATCGCGGGCGTGGTCGGCGTGTTGCAGATGGACGTGCTGGAATACCGCCTGAAGAGCGAATACGGCGTGGACATCACCCGCGAAACGCTGCCCTACCGCTTCGTGCGCTGGATCGCCCAGACGCCCAAGCCCCTCGACCGCCTGCGCCTGACGAGCACCACCGTGCCCGCCGTCGACCGCGCGGGGCGCGACGTTCTGCTGTTTGAAAACGAATGGTCGATTCGTCTGGCCATGGAAAACAACGAGGGTCTGGTGCTCAACGAGACGGCCGACCGCGCCGCCGCGGACGCCATGGACGCCTGATACCAACCGACATTCAACAGATAAGAGAGGTCTTTTTGCTTGAACATCACCCGTGAAGACATCCGCAACGTTGCCATTATCGCCCACGTAGACCACGGCAAGACCACGCTCGTCGACGAAATGCTGAAGCAGGGCGGCGTATTCCGCGAGAACCAGCAGGTAAACGACCGCGTGATGGACTCCAACGCGCTGGAACGCGAGCGCGGCATCACCATCCTGTCCAAGAACACCGCCGTACACTACAAGGGCGTGAAGATCAACATCGTCGACACCCCCGGCCACGCCGACTTTGGCGGCGAGGTGGAGCGCGTGCTCAAGATGGTGGGCGGCGTTCTGCTGCTTGTCGATTCCTTTGAAGGCCCCATGCCGCAGACCCGCTTCGTGCTGAAGAAGGCGCTGGAGCTGTCGCTGCCGGTCATCATCGTCATCAACAAGATGGACAGGCCCGACCAGCGCTGCGCCGAGGTTGTGGACGAGACGCTCGAGCTTCTGCTCGACCTGAACGCCACCAACGAGCAGCTGGATTCGCCGGTGGTGTACTGCTCCGGCCGCACGGGCGTCGCCACGCTGGATCTGAACACGCCCGCCGTCGACCTGCGGCCGCTGTTCGATACCATCCTCGAGCACATTCCCGCGCCCACCGGCGACCCGGACGGCGCGCTTCAGCTTTTGATCTCCACCATCGACTACAATGACTACGTGGGCCGCATCGGCGTAGGCCGCATCGAGCGCGGCTCTATCAAGGCCGGACAGATGGCCGTGCGCTGCGTATATGGCAGCAGCTTCGTGTCCGTGCCGTCCCGTCTGGGCGGGCTGTTCACGTTTGACGGTCTGAAGCGCGTGCCCGCCGAGCACGTGCGGGTGGGCGACATCGTGGCCGTGACCGGCTTTGCCGATCTGTCCATCGGCGACACCATCTGCGACGTGGCGATGGCCGACCCGCTGCCGTTTGTGAAGATCGACGAGCCCACCGTGTCCATGACGTTCTGCGTGAACGATTCCCCGTTCGCCGGAACCGAGGGCACCTACGTCACCTCCCGCCACCTGCGCGCCCGCCTGTTCAAGGAAACGCAGACGGACGTATCCCTGCGCGTGCAGGACACCGAGACCACGGACGCGTTCCGCGTATACGGCCGCGGCGAGCTGCACCTGTCCATCCTCATCGAGACGATGCGCAGGCAGGGTTACGAATTTCAAGTTACAAAGCCGACCGTGCTTTACAAGGAAATCGACGGCGTGAAGTGCGAGCCTATGGAGGAGGTCGTGTGCGACGTGCCCTCCGAGTACGCGGGCGCGGTCATCGAAAAGCTGGGCAAGCGTCACGGCGTGCTTATCAGCATGGAGGGCGTGGATCGCGTGCGTCTGGTGTTCAGCGTGCCGTCCCGCGGCCTGTTCGGCTATCGCGGCGAATTCCTCACCGACACCCGCGGCGAGGGCGTGATGAGCGCCGTGTTCAGCGGCTACGAGCCCTATAAGGGCGAAATTCCCACCCGCCCGTCCGGCTCTCTGGTCGCGTGGGAAACCGGCGAGACCACCAGCTACGCCATGTTCTACATTCAGGATCGCGGCGAGCTGTTCGTCGCGCCCGGCACGAAGGTGTACAACGGCATGATCGTCGGCCGCAATTCCCGCCCCGGCGACATCGACGTGAACGTGTGCAAGAAAAAGCACCTCACCTCCATCCGCAACAGCGCCAGCGCCGAGGAAGCGCTGAAGGTCACCGGCATCCGCATTCTGACGCTGGAGGAGGCGCTGGACTACATCGACGACGACGAGCTGGTGGAGATCACGCCCAAATCCATCCGCATGCGAAAGAAGATTCTCGGCACCGAGGCGCGCAAGAAGCTGGAGGCGCGCAGAAAGAGCTGATTCGGCCGTTTTTCGGAGAGGGCGCGTCCCTCTCCGACGCATATCATGAAAAGGAGGCGGCGTATGCGCATCCGCTCCATTCGTCTGACGGACTTCCGCAATTACGCCGAAGCCGAAATTATGCCCTGCAACAGCGTTACCGTGTTCACCGGTGACAACGCGCAGGGAAAGACGAACATCCTCGAGGCGGTGTACCTGTGCTGCACGGGACGCTCGCACCGTACCAGTCACGACCGCGAAATGATTCGAACCGGCGCGGACGCCGCCCGCGTGCGCGTGGACGCCGACCGGCGGGACGGGCATCACGATGTGGAAATCATCCTGCCCCGCATGGAGCGCCGCCGCGTGAAGGTGGCGGGCAACGTCGTTTCGCGCTCCGGCGAGCTGCTGGGGCACATCACCGGCGTGCTGTTCGCGCCGGAGGATCTGCGCATGGTGAAGGACGGCCCCGCCGAGCGCCGCCGGTTTGTGGACATGGAGCTTTCTCAGCTTCGCCCTTCCTATTATTATGCGCTGCAGCGCTACAGCCGCGCGCTCAAGCAGCGCGGTGCGCTTCTGAAGGAGATTTCCCTCGGAAACGCCCGTGCGGACACACTGGACATGTGGGACGCGCAGCTGGCCGAAAGCGGCGCGGCGGTGATGGATCTGCGGCGCGAGTTTCTGAAAACGCTGGCGCAGACGGCTGCGGAAACCCACGCGCGCGTTTCCGGCGGCGCGGAGGCGATGACCGTTGAATACGCGCCCAACGCCGAAACGGAGGATACGGGCGCAGCGCTGGCGGAGGCGCTTCGCGAAATGCTGCTGCGCGCGCGGCCGATGGATCTTCGGCGGCTGATTACGTCCGTCGGCCCGCACCGCGACGACGTGCGCGTGCTTCTGAACGGACAGGACGCGCGCGCCTACGGCTCGCAGGGGCAGGTGCGCACGTGCGCGCTTTCGTTAAAATTGTCGGAGCTTGAAATTCTGCGCCGCGAAAGCGGCGAGTCGCCTGTACTGATGCTGGACGACGTAATGAGCGAGCTGGATCCCGGCCGCAGGCGGCTTCTGATCGGCATGCTTGAGGACGTTCAGACCTTTGTCACCTGCACCGACCCGACCGACCTCGCGGGCGCGGCCATCGGACGCGTGTTCCGCGTGAAAAACGCTGCGCTTACGGAGGAAAACGCATGAAAAAGACCTGTAAGACCCTGCTTGTTTCCCTGCTGCTTCTCATCTTCGCGTGCGCGGCCGCGCACGGCGAGGAAGCGCCCTCGGTATACGACGACATCTCCATGACCGAGCGGCTGAATGATTTAGTCGCGCGTCTGGGCGAGCCGCTTCTGACGGAGGACGGCTACTACGATTTCGGCGGCGCGCTGGTCGCCGCCTACGAAAGCGGCCGCCTGAAGGGCAAGATTCTGGCCTTTGACGACATCGCTGCCGTGGCCGCGCCCTCGCAGGCAGACTTCACGCAGGCGCGTTCGCTTCGGCAGGGCGCGAGCGTCGAAAGCGTCGAAGCGCTGATGGGCGCCCCCGGCCGCGAAATCGCCATGCTCCGGCTGTCCGATGAGGAAAACGCCGGCTCCCGGCGCGTGCTCGCGTGGGCGAACGAGGTGGGCGACGCCATGGAAGCGCTGTTCGAGCTGGACGACGGCCAGTGGGTGCTGTTCGCCGCCGTTCGGATTCCGGCCGCCGCGCATTGAGAATTTTTGCCTTTTTTCGTTCTTTTGTTTTAAACCGACGCGAAATGTGCGCTTTAGCCTTGCGTATTGCATCCGTTTGTGTTATGATATGGATAGGGACATAGAATTTGCGCCGACGCTCTTCGGTGATCAGGAGGAAATATGAAAAAGCTGCGCATGGTTCTATCGACGCTGCTCGTGCTCGTATCGCTGTTTACCGGCTGCGCGGGCGCGCTGGCCGATTTTACCGCGACGGTCTATACAAGCGAAATGAAGGTCTATTCGCGCAACGACACCGCCAGCCGCTACCTGCTGGGCAAGCTGAAAAAGAACACCGCGTTCACGGTAACGGCGACCTCTGGCAACTGGGCGAAGATTACATACAAGGGAAGGACGGGCTTTGCCCTGATTTCCGACATGAAGTCCTCCAAGAAGACGACGATGTACACCAACCGCGACGTGGTTGCGTATCAGAAGCCGTCGTCCTCGTCCAAATCTCTGGGCAAGCTGGGCAAGAACACGAAGGTCTACATGGTCGGCATGAGCGGCAGCTACTATCTGGTGGAAAACAGCAAGGGACAGACCGGCTATATCGCCAAGGAAGCGCTGAGCAAAACCATCACGACCACCGCGGCCTACACCAAAAAGCCGGTTTACGTGTACAAGTCCGCCTCCACGTCCTCCGTGCTTACGACGGTGAGCGTGAACACGAAGGTGTCTGTCATTGGCAGCAGCGGAAGCTTCTCGAAGGTGAAAAACGCCTCCGGAACGGTCGGCTACATTCAGACGGCCAACCTGAGCGCCTCAAAGGTCTCCGTGAGCAAGAAAACGGCCTACGCAAACAAGGCCTGCGCGGTCTACAAGGCCGCGTCCACCTCCTCGGCAAAATGGTGCACGGTGGCCGTAAACACGAAAATGTATGTGATCGGCGAAATCGGCTCCTTCTACGCGGTCACGACGACCAGCGGCTCGAAAACCGGCTACATCGCCAAGAGCAACCTGAGCGCCTCCAAGACGAGCACCGACACGACGGACGACGGCCGCAAGGAATACACCTCCGACACCTCCACCACGGTCATGCCCTCGTCGCTCAAGTCCACAACATCCAAGTATGTCAGCGGCATGAGCGCGAAGGAGCGCATTGAGGTCGCCATCTACTACGCGCAGTCGCAGCTCGGCTACGGCTACTCCAGCAGTCCCAACAACCGCACCACGTTCGACTGCCTGACGCTGTGCTACTACGCCTACCGCGCGGCGGGCGCAAGCATTCCGAGCTCGGCCTATGCGTGCGGCTATTCGGGCAGCTTCGAATACATCAAGAGCATCTCAGATTTGAAGCGCGGCGACATCGTATGCTTCGACACCGTCGAGGACGATAACGACAAAAGCGATCACACCGGCATCTATCTGGGCTCCGGGCGCTTCATTCACGCGTCCTCCGGCGCGAAGCTCGTGGTGGTGTCCTCTCTTTCCAGCGGCTACTACAACCGAACGTTCTACGTCGGACGACGCATTCTGAAATGACTGAGGAGGGAACCGGATGAAACACCAAAGAAAATTTTCCCTTAAAAAGGCGCTTGTATGTCTGCTTTTACTGGCGCTGGTTCCCGTTTCGGCGTTGGCCGACTTCGCGGCGACGGTCAAGTCCTCGTCGATGCGCGTGTATTCCACGAACAACACGGCGTGGGTGTATTATCTGGGCGCGCTGAAAAAGGGCACGCAGGTCACCGTCACGGCGGTAAAGGGCAACTGGTGCAAGATCACCTACAAGGGGCGCAAGGGCTTCGCGCAGGTGAAGGATCTTCAGAAGGTGTCTACCTACACCAAGTGGAACGGCTTCACCAAGAAGCAGGCGAAGGTGTACACCACCGCCTCCACCGGCAGCAAGGTGGTGGACGTGCTCACCGCCGATTACCCGCTCACCATCATTGGCGCGAGCGGCTCGTTCTATGAGATCACCAACACCAACGGCAAGGGGCACGGCTATATTCTGAAAACCTACATCAGCAAGACGATGGTGAACCGCTTCAAGATCGCGGCCAGCGCGAAGGGCACGTACAACTCCTCGGGCTCCTCGACGACCATGCCCGCCGCCGTGAAATCCACTCAGTACTGTCTGGCCAAGAGCATGAGCAAGACCAAGTACGCGGACTACATCATCTACGCGGCACAGTCCCGGCTCGGCTGCGCCTACTCCAAGTCGCCGAACAATACCACCACCTTCAGCAACCCCAGCTTTGTCCGCGCCTGCTTCGCGTCGCTGGGCTATTCCGTGCCCGCGGACGTGCAGACCATCGGCCACAAGGGCAGCTATTCCTACATCAGCCGCAACAACCTGAAGCGCGGCGACATTGTGTGCTTCGAAAACGACAGCGAGGACAGCAAGATCGTCGATCACGTGGGCATCTATCTGGGCAAGAACTACTTCATCCATGTATCCCCCTCGGCGAAGATGGTCGTCGTGTCCAGCATGGCGAGCGGCTACTACAACAGAGCCTTCTGCTGGGGTCGTCGAGTCATCAAGTAAAACCATATGAATCGTCCGTCGTTCTCGCGCCGGACGATTTTTACAAAAGCAAAGGAGCGATTTCTCATGGGCTGGCAGTTTCGCAAAAGCATCAATCTGGGCAAGGGCTTCCGGCTGAACATCAGCAAAAGCGGCGTAGGGCTTTCCGGCGGCGTAAAGGGCGCACGCGTGAGCGTCGGCCCCCGCGGCGTGCGCCGCACCTTCTCCATTCCCGGCACGGGCATCAGCCACACCAAAACCTATTCCTCCAAAAAGATTCGAAAAAAGGCGCAGTCCGGCTGCGCGGCGATGCTTCTGTCCCTCACCCTGCTGATCGCGCTCTTGCTTCTATTCATCCTGCTCTGATCAAGTTTACACAAAAATCCTTGACAAGCTGCCCGCGCGGGGCTATAATCCATTTCAATCCGGCGGAAAGACGGAGTTTTGTCCCCCGCAAGGCGCACAAGAGAGCGCGCGTCGCAGGCTGAAAGCGCGCGCGGCACACCGCGGAACGGACGCACCACCTCCCGACTGTCGGCGCGAAAAGCGCGATACAGCTTTTGAAAGCGGCGCGGCACATCCGCGTCAGTTGGGTGGAACCACGGGCATCACCGCTCGTCCCTTCATGGAGGGACGGGCGTTTTTGTTATCGGAAAAACAGACATGGGAGGCAATTCTATGAAAATCACGTATCAGGGAGAAATTCGCGAGTTTGCGGACGGCATGAACGCGCTGGACATGGCCGGTGAAATCGATAAGGAGCTGAAAAAGGCGGCGCTGGCCGCCCGCGTAAACGGCGAGGTCGCCGAGCTTGTACAGCCCGTTCCGGACGGCGCAAGCGTTGAGTTCCTCACCGGCAGCGACGCGGACGGTCTGCGCGTGCTCCGCCACACCGCCAGCCACGTGCTGGCGCAGGCCGTGAAGGTCATCCGCCCCGAGGCGAAGTTGGCCATCGGCCCCGCCATCGACAACGGCTTCTATTATGATTTCGACGTCGCCACCCCGTTCACGAACGAGGATCTGGCCGCCATCGAAAAGGAAATGAACCGCATCATCAAGAAGAACGAGCGTCTGGAGCGCTTTGAGCTGCCCCGCGCGGAAGCCCTCGAATTGATGAAGGACGAGCCGTACAAAGTCGAGCTGATCAACGACCTGCCTGAGGACGCGGCGATCTCCTTCTACCGTCAGGGCGATTTCACCGACCTGTGCGCGGGCCCGCATCTGCCCTCCACCGGCAAGGTGAAGGCCGTGAAGCTGACCAGCATCGCCGGCGCGTACTGGCGCGGCAGTGAGAAAAACAAGATGCTTCAGCGCATTTACGGCACCGCCTTCGCCACCAAGGAGGAGCTGGACGCCTACGTCGCCGAGCGCGAAGAGGCGCTGAAGCGCGACCACAACAAGCTGGGGCGCGACCTTGAATACTTCACCACCGTGGACGTGGTGGGTCAGGGTCTGCCGATCATGCTGCCCAAGGGCGCGCGCGTGATTCAGCTTCTGCAGCGCTGGGTTGAGGACACCGAGCAAAAGAAGGGCTACCTGCTCACCAAGACGCCGCTGATGGCCAAGCGCGACCTGTACCGCATCTCCGGCCACTGGGATCACTATCTGGACGGCATGTTCGTGATGGGCGACCCGAACGACGAAACCAAGGAATGCTTCGCGCTGCGCCCGATGACCTGCCCGTTCCAGTATCAGGTATACCTGAACCGCCAGCGCTCCTACCGCGAGCTTCCGATGCGTCTGGGCGAAACCTCCACGCTGTTCCGCAACGAGGATTCCGGCGAGATGCACGGCCTGATTCGCGTGCGCCAGTTCACCATCTCCGAAGGTCACCTGATTCTCCGTCCCGATCAGCTGGAGGAGGAATTCAAGGGCTGTCTGGAGCTGGCAAAGCACATGCTGGACACCGTTGGCATGCTGGAAAACTGCACGTTCCGCTTCTCCCAGTGGGATCCGGCCAACCCGAAGAACAAGTACGAGGGCACGCCCGAGCAGTGGCATGAGGCGCAGGAGATCATGGGCCGCATCCTCGATCATCTGGGCGTAAAGTACACTATCGGCATCGACGAAGCCGCGTTCTACGGCCCGAAGCTGGACATTCAGTACAAGAACGTCTTCGGCAAGGAGGACACCATCGTCACCATCCAGATCGACATGCTGCTGGCCGAGCGCTTCGGCATGGAGTATGTGGACGCGGACGGCCAGAAGAAGCGCCCGTACATCATCCACAGAACGTCGCTGGGCTGCTACGAGCGCACGCTGGCCTATCTGATTGAGAAGTACGCCGGCGCGCTGCCCACGTGGATGGCGCCCGAGCAGGTGCGCGTGCTGTCCGTTACCGACCGCGCCGCCGACTACGCGAACGCGCTCGTGGCCAAGCTGAGCGAGCTGGGTTATCGCGCCGAGGCGGACGTGACCAGCGAAAAAATCGGCAAGAAGATTCGTCTGGCGCAGATGGACAAGGTGCCCTACATGCTCGTGGTCGGCGACCGCGACATGGCCGAGAACACCGTCTCTGTGCGCCACCGCGCCGAGGGCGATCTGGGCGCCATGAGCTTCGACAGCTTCGCCGCGCTCCTGAAGGACGTCGTGGACAGCAAGGCAAAGAAATAAGCCTCTCTCCCACTCCCCCGCCGCATGGAGCCTTCCCCTCTGTGCGGCGGCATTCTTTCTTGAAGGAGCAACAAAGATGGCAATGATTATCGCACCGACGTCCAACGACACCGAGCTTGGCAGCCTCCTGCGCGATGTTGACTGCGGAAAAATGCAGCTTCCGGATTTTCAGCGCGGATGGACATGGGATGACGGGAGAATCCGAGGCATTCTCTCCAGTCTTTCGCAGGGCTATCCGATGGGCGCAATTATGTGTCTGCAATATGGAAACGAAAGCGTTCGCTTCAAATATCGAACGATTGAGGGCGTAACTGCGCGCGGCGCTGTGCCGGAGTACCTCATTTTGGATGGACAGCAGCGCTTGACCTCCATGTACAGAGCCACGTTCTCGCGCGACGCGGTGGACACGGTCACAGAGAAGAAAAAGGAAATTCGCAGATATTACTATTTTGACATTGTGAAATGCCTTGACGACAACGAGGATCGCCTTGACGCCATCGTCTCCGTGCCGGAGGATCGGAAAATTCGAACGAACATAGGCCGGGACATCGTTACCGACCTTTCTTCCCGCGCGCTTGAATATAAAGAAGAAATGTTCCCGATCAACATCATCTTTGACAGCAGCGCGTGCGAGGATTGGGCGGACGGCTATAAGGACTATTACAATGATCCGGAACACCGCGAACGATATAAACGCTTCCGAAAAGAAATCATCGAGATTATCAACCACTATAAACTGCCCGTTATAAATCTGGATAAGCGCACGCCGCGCGAGGCCGTCTGCAAGGTTTTTGAGAATGTAAACTCGGGCGGTGTATCGCTTACCGTGTTTGAGCTGGTAACCGCCTCCTTCGCCACCTATGAGTTTGATCTTCGCAGGGACTGGGAAGCGTGCCGGGAGCAAATCTGGGGCGTGCATGAATCGCTCAACACGGATGTTCTGTATGGCGTGGACGAATCCGCGTTTCTGACTGCGGTTACGCTGTATACCACCTTCCTTGCGCCAACGATGACGACGTGCAAACGAAAAGACGTATTGGATTTGCCCTTCGAAGCGTATAAGGCCAACCGGAACGCCGTCCTTGAAGGATACCGAATGGCAGAAGGTTTCTGTTCAGTCAATATGTGTTCCGTCAGAGGGATTTGCCGTACACGACGCAGCTGATACCGCTCGCCGCCATCTGCGCGGCCATCGGTAAAACGGTGTTCGAACAGCCGCGCACGCAAAGGATCCTGTCGCAATGGTTCTGGTGCGGTATTATGGGCGAAATGTACGGCGGCGCGAACGAATCCAGATACGCCAACGACATCGACGATCTTGTCTCGGTAATTCGAGGCAGGGATGTGCCGATACGGACAATAAACGCGTCCTTTTTCTCCGCGACGCGCCTGCTCTCCCTGCAAACGAGGAACAGCGCGGCCTACAAGGGCATCATGGCGCTTGTGTATCGCGAGCAGTGCAGAGACTTTGTAAAGGGAATAACGATGGATATTGTGAAAAGCATGGATGAAGCGCCGGACATTCATCACATTTTCCCGGAGGCGTATTGCCTGTCCGCACAGCTCAAACGCGAAAAGTGGAATTCGATCGTCAATAAAACGCCGCTGCTTCCCGCCTCCAACCGGCAGATTGGAGGAAACGCGCCAAGCGTATACAGCAAGACCATTCTGCAAAAGGCGGATATTTGCGAATCTCAGCTGCGGCAGCGGATTGAATCGCACCTGATTGACTACGACGCCTTTATACGGGATGACTTTGACGCGTACTTCATTGACCGCGCCAAAAAGCTGCTATCCGTAATTGAAACCGCAATGGGAAAAACCGTTGCAGACAAGGCCTCCGAGCAGACGATTGAGGCATTTGGATCCGCCCTTCTGTGACAAACACGAAGACGCTTTTCCGAAGCCCCTGCCTGTACGCGGCCACGCCGGGCGAGGCCTGTTTCCGCCTCGCCCGGCTATCCGAATTCGCGAACGTCTTGTAAAGAAAGCTGTTCAGGCTCCCTCCTCCCGCCCAGCGCCGACCGCCCGCAGGATTTCCCCCTCCGTTTCAGGCTTCAGCCATTTGCCGAACACCTCGGATTCCTTCCGCGGCGCGTAGCCCATGTCCCGATAGCCCAGCTTTCTCAAAAGCGCCTTGCTCGGCTCGTTTTCCTTCTCCGTGAAGCACACAAAGTCGCAGTCCGGATACCGCTCATGCAGAAGCGCGGTCAGCGCAGCCAGCGCCTCGAAGGCAAAGCCCTTCCGGTGATGCCGATAGGAAATGGTGTAGCCCATGGAAATCGTGCCCTCCTTCGGCATGACTACGATCTCCCCCACCATCTCGTTCGATTCCTTCAACGCTACCGCCATCATAAACGGTGCGTCCACGCCGACCACATCCTTGCTCCGACGCTCCACCAGCGCGGCAATCTCCGCACGTTCCTTCGCCTGCCCCCGCTGATACCGCGCGCAAACCTCGTTGTTTCGATAATCATACATCACATCCGCGTCCTCCGCCCGCAAATTGCGCAGCGCCAGACGCTCCGTTTCAAGAGAAACCATGCAGCAATCCCTTCTCTCGTCAAAATCCCATGGAAGCGTGTCTATTTTCGGACGGCGAATAAGCCGTTCGAGCTCTCGCATGGAAGCGAGCGCGAACAGACTGAAGTCTGTTTATTGTTAGATTTATTTTCAAAAAACAGACCGTAGTCTGTTTTAGTTTACAGCAAATCGCGTGCGTAGTCGAAGCCTTCCTTTATGCATTCGAAGGCGTCCCTGTCCCATGTTTCCTGCTCCACAAGCGCGTAGGGAACGTTCGCGCGCAGGCAGGCGGCTGTGAGGCGGGGAAAGTCCGTGCAGCCCTGCCCTACCGGCGCGAGCTTGGAGGCGGGATCGGGAGAGAGCATGTCCTTGAAGTGCACCATGGAGATGGGCTCGGCGTGGGCTTCGATCCATGCGCCCGCGTCGAGGCCGGCGCGAATCAGCTGGCAGGTGTCGGGCACGAGTGTAAGATCGGGCAGCGCGTCCAGCACGATTTCCGCCATTGGCCTGCCGTCCTCCGCCGGGCGGAAGTCCTTCCACAGCGGATGATAGCTCAGCGTCTGGCCCTCCCTTTCCAGCCGCGCGCGCACAGCTTCCAGCGTAAGCGCGAAGTCCCGCGCGCCGGAGAGTCCCTGAAAGCGCTCCGGGATGCCGCTCAGGCATATTTCCGTCGAGCCGCTGCATCGGTTCAGGTCGATCAGGCGGTCGAGCGCCTGAATCCCCGCGTCGAATTTTTCCTGTATGCCCAGCGAAATGAGTCCGTGCGCGCGCAGCGCGTCGCCCACGGCGGCGTTCGGCACCGACGGAGCGATCCACTGAAGCTGCACATGCGTGCAGCCCATTTCCTTCAGTCGGCGAAGCGTGTCGTCCACCGCCCGCGGGGTGGTCAGGTAGGCCTCAAGGCTTGAAATCTGTATGCCGATAACCATGCGCATTCCTCCGTATCGCGTTTTTCTTGATTATAGCATGCTTTGCCGGAAAAACAAGCCCCTTGTTTCGCATGAGCCGCGGGGTTTGCGCGCATAATGAGGGTATTCGAATTTGGGAATACCCGGAGGTATGCATGAAACAGAACAGACGCTGTGCGGGGCTGAATCAGGGACGATACCGGGCGGACAGCCTTCGCCTGTCCCGGATGGAGGCGCGGCTGCGGGAGATGTGCGCCGACTGCGCCGATATGACGGACACTGCTCAATACCTGAACGCCAGCATCGGCCTGATGCGCGTGTACGCCGAGCGGGCGCGCGGCAACCTGAAGGGCTTTTTTGCCGATAGCCGCCTGCGCCGCTGGGCGCGGCAGCTGCTTGCGAATGGCGAAGCGCGCGTGGACGCGGAGGCGATTCTGTCGTCGCTCGCCGCGCTGGACGAGGGCGAGCTTCTGACGGCGGAGGAAATCTGGAAAGCGCCGGACGTACTGCGGCTTTCGGCGGCGGGCGCGTTCGTTCGCGCCGGAGAAAGGGCGCTTGTCATGCAGGAAGCGTGGCGACGCGCCGAGCGCTGGACGGCCGCGGAGAGCGCCGAGCCTGTGTATGAGGAGGAGCAGGCGTTTTTCGCGCACGCGCTGGCGCTGGTCGGCGCGGCGGGCGACGCGGAGAAGCGCCGTCTGCTGATGCGCGCACTGGCGCTGCTTGGCCGCGACGAAGAGGCCTGTGTGCAGGCGGCGCAGGACGCGGAGAGCGCCGGACGGCTGGAAATGGAGAACCTGATGGCCGCCGTGCGCGCGCTGGACGAAATCAACTGGGAGGACGCGTTTGAGCGCGTGAGCTTTTTAGAGCGCACGCTGTGCCGCGACCCTGCCGGAATTTACGCGCGGATGGAGCGCGCGTCCCGGGAGATCCTTCGGCGCGAGGTGCGCGCGCTTGCCCGCGCCAGTGGATACCCGGAGCGCAGTGTGGCCTCGCTGGCGCTGGAAATCGCCGACGCGGAGGACGGCGTGTGCGGCGTACTGTATACCGACAGGGGACGCGCGCGCTTGGCGGACGCGATGGGCGGAGCGCGCGTGCGCGTGCGCGCCATTACGCCCGATGCGAGTGGACACGGCTATACGGCGCTGTATCTTTTGACGTTTCTGATTCTGATGCTCGCGGCGGCGACGTTTGTGCGCGGCGCGCTTTCGGTGCTCGCGGCGATTCCGGCGGCGTGGACGCTGGCGGGCATGCTGCTGAACCGGCTGTTTCAGCGCTTCGTGCCGGTGCGCCCACTGCTTCGGCTGAAAATGGACGAGGTGCCGGAGGATGCGGCGACGCTGGTTGTGATTCCGGCGCTGATTACCGGCAGCGAGCGCGGAGCGGAGCTGGCCGGGCAGCTGGAAACATTGGGCGTGCTGGACTCCAATGAGCGCGTCGATTTTCTGCTGCTGGGCGATTTTCGGGACGGGAAGAAGCCGCAGACCGAAAACGACGCGGAAATTCTCGACCGCGTGCGCGCGGAAATCGCGCGGATGAACGCGCGCGCCGGACGCGAGAAGTATTTCTTCCTGCACCGCATGCGCGAATACAATAAAGCGGACGGCGTTTGGCTGGGGCGCGAGCGCAAGCGCGGCGCGCTGTGCGACCTGAACGCGCTGCTTACAACGGGCGAAAATCGGTTTGCCGCCGAGGGAACGCGCGCCGCGGCGCTGACGGGTCGGTACCGCTATGTGTTCACCGTGGACGCGGACACGCAGATGATTCCGGGCACCGTCGAAAAGCTGATTGGCACGATTCATCATCCGCTGAATCGTCCGCGCGCGGACGGCCGCGGCTATGCCGTGATTCAGCCGCGCATGGAGCTGGCGGCGGACGGCCTCAAAAACCGCTTTCAGCACCTGTTCGCGGGCGCGGGCGGCGCGGATACGTATCACGTGTGCGCGCCGGACGTGCTTCGCGATTTGTGCGGCGAAGGGCTGTTCGGCGGCAAGGGCATTTACGATGTGCGCGCGTTCCTTGAACGCACTGAGGGCGCGTTTGACGACAATACCGTGCTCAGCCACGACATGATCGAGGGTCTGCTGGCGCGCTGCGGCTTTGCCGGAGACCTTGCGCTGTTTGAGGGCTTTCCGGCCACGCCGGACGCGTATCTGAAGCGCATGGAGCGCTGGACGCGCGGCGACTGGCAGCTTCTGCGCTATGCCTTCGGGCGCGTGCGGCTGTCGGCGCTGGGGCGGTTCCATATCTTTGACAACCTCCTGCGCAGTCTGTTTCCTGCGTCGGTGGGCGCGCTTTTTGTGCTTTCCGTGTGGACGGGCAGCGCGGCGGCACTGGCTTCGGCGCTCGCGTGCCTGTTTCTGCCGGTCGCGCTGTCGCGCTTCCGCGGCCTTTCGCAGGCGGCGGGACACTTTCTTCTGCTGCCCGCCATGGCCGCGGCGGGGCAGGCCGCGGCGCTGCGCGCGCTGTATCGAATGCTGATTTCGCATAAGAAAATGCTGGAATGGGTCACGGCGGCGGACGCGGATCGGCTGAACGGAAGCGGCAACGTGGCAGGCGTGGCGCAGGCGATTCTGCTTGTGCCCGCGCTGGCGCGCCCGGCGTGGCTGCTGATCGCGCTGCCGCTCGCGGCGGCGTTCGCGCTGGGCAAGCCGCTGCTTGAGCGGCTGAGCGCCGACGACGAGGAAACGGTGTTCCCGTCGCGCGCGTTCACGATGATGATGGAGACCGCGCGCGATACGTGGAAGTATTTCGAGCGCTTTGTACCGCTGTCCGGCAACGGTCTGCCGCCGGACAACGTGCAGCTGGATCCCTGCGCGGGCCCGGCGGAGCGCACGTCGCCCACGAACATCGGCATGTATCTGATGAGCTGCGTGGCGGCGCGCGAGCTGGGGCTGATCGACCCGAATGAAATGCGCGCGCGGCTTCGGGAAACGCTGCGCACGCTGCATTCGCTGCCCAAGTGGCATGGGCTATTGTATAACTGGTATGACACGCGCACGATGTATCCGCTGCGTCCGGCGTATGTTTCCAGCGTGGACTGCGGAAACCTGCTCGCCGCGCTGCTTGTGGCGCGCAATGCGTCTCCGGAGGAGGACGCGGGACGGTTCCAGCCGCTGATCGACGAAATGGAGCTGGAACGCCTGTACGACGAGGAGCGCAGCCTGTTCCGCATCGGCTGCGACGCGGAGAAGGACGCGCCGGGGCAGTCGCATTACGATCTGCTGGCTTCCGAGGCGCGCATCCTGTCCTATGTGGCGATGGCCGAGCGCGGCATTCCCGTGCGCCATTGGGAACGGCTGGGGCGGCCGTGCGCGCGGGTGCGCGGCGGCTGCGCGCTGTATTCGTGGAGCGGCACAATGTTTGAATATATGATGCCCTTCCTGTTCATGCCCTCCGCCGCGAGGACGCTGCTGGGCGTGAGCGCCCGCGGCGCGGTCAGCGCGCAGATTCGAGAGGGCGAGCGGCGGCGCAGGCCGTGGGGCGTTTCCGAAAGCGCCTACCGCGCGTTTGACGCGGCAATGAACTATCAGTACCGCGCCTTCGGCATTGCCGAGCTGGCGCTGTCCGGCACGGACGAGGGCGGCGTAATCGCGCCCTATGCGTGCATGCTGGCGCTTCCCGCCGCGCCGGAGCGCGCCGCGCAGAACCTTCAGGATATGACCGCGCAGGGACTGCGCGGGGAGTTTGGCTACTATGAAGCGCTGGATGAGCGCCGCGAAGGTGAGGGCGGCGTGGTGTTCAGTTATATGTCGCACCATCAGGGCATGGCGCTGTGCGCGCTGTGCAACGCGCTGACGGGCGGCCGCCTGAACCGGCATTTCATGAATGCGCCGCGCGAGCGCGCCCTTTCCGTGCTGCTGAACGAGAAGCCGTTCGCCCGCCCGCCGCTGTTCCGCAGACCCGTGCCGAACGCGCCCGCGTCCGAGGAAAGCGCCCGCGCCCGTCGGCTTCTGCGCGGCGCGGCGCGCACGGCGTTTGCCGGTTCCGGGCAGGGGCATCTGCTGTTCGGGCAGGACGCGTGCGCGTGGCTGGACGCGGACGGGAACGGCTTCTATCGCAGGCTGGGAATTTACGCCAATCGCTGGCACGGCGACGCGGCGCGCTATCCCGAACGGCTGCTTCCGCGCGTGAAGGACGACGACGGCGAAATCGCGTTTTCCAAATGCGTATTCGAGCCGGGTCTCGCCTCCTTCTTCGGGCGCGGCAGCCGGGGAAGCTATGAAATCTGCGCGTGCATCTCACCGGAAACGGGCGCGCTGCACATCCGCGTGCGGGCGCATGCCTTGCGCGACGCGGAAATTGTGTGCGAACAGGGCTTCCCGGTATCTCTGGCGGACGAAAACGCCATGTACGCGCATCCGGCGTTTCAGGCGCTGTTTGTGAAGGCGGCCGCCGCGGACGAGGAAGCCGTGCGCTATACGCGCATTCGCCGTTCGGCGGAGGATACCGATTTCGCGCTGTACGCCGCCTGCGCCGGGGGCGAAACGTTCGAGGATGCGGCGGAATCGGGGCGCAAGGCGGAAATCGACGTTTCCAGCCGCTGCCGCGCCCGCGTGAGCGCCGGGGAAACGAAGGATTTCTATTTCACCCTTGCGCTCGTGCGCGGCGGCGCGGAGGTATCCGGCGGCGCGGACGCGTTCCTGCGCGCACAGTCGCTGGCCGGAGCGAGCGCCCGTTCGCTTTTAAATTTCTGCGGGCTGAACGGCGCGGTTACCGCGTCGCTCGACGCGATCTGCGCCCGCGCGCTGACGACGCGGCCGGAAACGCGCGTACTTCCGCACCTGACCGGACGGGAGCTGTGGCCGCTGGGCATTTCCGGCGACCGGCCGATTCTGCTGCTGTCCGCGCGCGCGGCGGCGCGAAGCGAGGCGCTTTCGCGGCTGATTCGCGCGCATGAATATCTGGAAAGGGCAGGCGTGCCGCTGACGATGGCGGTGCTGTGCGCCCGGAAAAACGAATACCGACAGCCCGCGAGCGAGGAAATCGACCGGCTGATTTCCGCCAGTCACCTGAACGCGCGCCGGAACCGCGAGGGCGGCGTGTATGTACTGGACGCGGGGCGGCTGGACGACGCGCAGCGCGCGCTTCTGACGGCGCTGGCTGTGAACCGAGCCGAGCCCGCGCGTCCGGCGGAGGTGTTCGCCAGCCTTCCCGCGCTGCCTATGGAGCGCACACTGCCGCCCGCCGTCCGGCTGGCGGACAACGGCTACGGCGGCTTCGCCGACGACGGCTATCAGATCGACGTGTTTCCAGACCGCGACACGCCGCGCCCGTGGGTAAACATCCTGTCCAACGCGGACTTCGGCATGCTGGTCACGGAAAAGGGCGGCGGCTTCGCGTGGCACGGCAACAGCCGCATGGGACGGCTTACGCCCTTTGACAACGACGTCGCCCGCGAGGGCTGGGGCGTGCGCCTGTACGCGGTGACGGAGAAGGGATACGCGCCGCTTCTGCCGCAGGAGCACCCGCGCGGCGCGTATCGCGTGACGCACGCGCCGGGCGAAACGCGCTTTGAATGCGCGTTCGACGGCCTGTCCGCCTGCGCGCGCTGGCATGTGAACGAGGCGGAGAGCGTCGCGTGCATGACCGTGGAAATCGAAAACGACGCGGAAGAAACGCGCGCCGTGACGCTGGTCGCGGCCTGCGATTTCCTGATGGGCGACGACGTGCGTGACCGCAGGCTGCTGTCCGTGGCCGGGGAAAACGGCCTGATCGCCGCGCAGGGGCGCATGGAGGGCGTGGGCTTCCTCGCGGGCGCGGTCTGCGAGCGCGAGAAGCTGCCGGAGCATTCCGAGCTGGCGGACGCGTGCGTAAGCGCCGCGGTCAGCGTCGCGCCGGGCGAGCGCGCGGGGCGAACCTTCCTGCTCGGCTGGGCGCCGACCAAATTGGACGCGGAGCGCCTTGCGGCGGAGTTTTCCCCGCGCGATTCGCTGGAACGGACGCGCGCCTGTTGGCAGAATCGCCTGTCCCGCGTGAAGGTGCGCACGGGCGACGAGCTGCGCGACCGGCTGCTGAACGGGTTTGTGAAGTATCAGGCGCTGGCGTGCCGCGTGTTCGCGCGCACGGGGCTGTATCAGCCTGGCGGCGCATACGGCATGCGCGATCAGCTTCAGGACATGCTGTGCGTGCTGTATATGGAGCCATCTCTCGTGCGCGCGCACCTGCTTCGCTGCGCGGCGCATCAGTTTGAGGACGGCGACGGCATGCACTGGTGGCACGAGCCGTATTCCGGCGTGCGCACGCGCATTTCCGACGACATGCTGTTTCTGCCCTTCGTAGCCGCCGAATACGTGCGCGCGACTGGGGATGAAACGGTGCTTCGCGAGACGGTTCCGTATCTGCGAAACGTCGAAATTCCGGAGGGGCGGGAGGATCGCTACGGCGAGGCCGAGCCGTCCGACGTGCGCGAAACGCTGCACGGGCACTGCATGCGCGCGTTCCGAAAGGCGGACGCGGCCGGCGAGCACGGCCTTGCGCGGATGGGCGCGGGCGACTGGAACGACGGCATGAACCGCGTAGGCGCGCGCGGACGCGGCGAGAGCGTGTGGCTGAGCGAATTTCTTTCCTATACCGCGCGCCTGTACGCGCCGCTGTGCCGGGAGGAGGAAGAAAAACAGTATCTCGAAGCAATGGCCGGCAGGCTGAAGCGCGCCGTGGAGGAAAGCGGCTGGGACGGCGAATGGTATCTGCGCGCGATTGACGACGACGGGAACCTTCTGGGGAGCGCAGCGGCCAGATGCTGCCGAATCGACCTCATCGCGCAGGCGTGGGCAGCGCTGAACGGGCAGGACGCGGCGCGCGTGCGGCAGGCGCTGGACAGCGCCGATCGCTATCTGGTAGACCGCGACGCGTATCTGGTGCGGCTGCTCGACCCGCCGTTTACCGGAGACTGCCCCGATCCCGGCTATATCGCCGCGTATCCTGCGGGCGTGCGCGAAAACGGAGGGCAATATACCCACGCGGTCACATGGCTGGCGGCAGCGTTCGCGAAGGTGGGCGACGCGAACCGGGCATGGGAAATCTTCGACATGCTGCTGCCGCTGCGCCGCACGGCCGACGCGGCCGGTGTACGCCGGTACGGCGCGGAGCCATATGTAATTTCTGCCGATATTCGCGCCACCGGCGCGGAAAAGGGGCGCGCGGGATGGACATGGTACACCGGCGCGGCCGCATGGACGGAGCGCGTGCTCCTGCGCGACCTCTTGGGGCTGGAAATCGAAAACGGCCGCGCGCGCATCCGGCCGCTGCTCGCCGAGGGAACGAAGGAGGTGTCCGTCGAGCTGACCATCGGCAGCAGCCGCTATATTTTAGCGTCCGACGAAGCCGCGCCCGACGCGGAAGCATGGATCGACCTCATCGACGACGGTCAGACGCATATGGCGCGCTTCCCCGTGCGCAGGTAAATGAAATTAAGAACGCCTTCAACCGGAAAGGGATGGAGGCGTTCCCTTTGACAGAATCCGCTCACATGCGCCTGCCAACGCGACAGGCGCTTAAGCTGCTCTTCCCCACGAAAGCAGGGAATGCTTTCACCCGGAATGGGACGAAGCCGCTTCCTTTGATGAAATCAGGCCACGCGCGCCAGTCGATGCGGCAGATGCTTATGCCGCGCTTTCCCGTGCGCGGGTAAATAAAGGCGCAAATGTCTTCACCCAGAACGGGATGGATCTGCTCCATTTGACGAAATCCGTTCACGCGCGCCTGCCGACGCGGCAGGCGCTTATGCCGCGCTTCCCCGTGCGCGGGTAAACAAAGGCGCAAATGTCTTCACCCAGAACGGGATGGATCTGCTCCATTTGACGGAATCCGTTCACGCGCGCCTGCCGCGCTTCCCCGCGAAGGTGGAAATGCTTTCGCTCGGAACGGGACGGAGGCATCCCCTCTTCATGGAATCAGGTCACGCGAGCCGCGTTTTTCGGGAGCCAGCCGACGCGGTCGGGCAGGGCGACGGCGATCCAGCCG
The DNA here is from genome assembly GCA_963618055.1 of bacterium. Taxonomy (GTDB): domain Bacteria; phylum Bacillota; class Clostridia; order Christensenellales; family Aristaeellaceae; genus SFHK01. Next base: position 52,444 of record CAVERI010000009.1, read on the forward strand.
TTTTCGGATGCGGCGACATAGGGATAGGACGCGCCCTGTGCGGCGGATTGAAGAATGGCGTATGCTTCGCCGTTCCCGGCGCGGACGCTGGTGCTTTGAAAAATTTGAACCATGCCGGGCTCAGCGGCGAGCGCGGCGCGGGTAAGAGCACCGTATTCACCGTCGGATTCCAGACCTTGGTCGGTTTGGAACGCGCGGACGGCGCGTTCGGTTTCGGCGCCGTATTCGCCGTCCGCGCCGTACCTCGGTAGCGCGTAGCCGCGCTCTATGAGAAGCTGTTGAAGCGCCCGCACGTCCTCGCCCTTCATGCCGCGCTTCAGGGTGGTTCGGGGCGTTTCTTCCGTAGGGGTCGTTTCCGCCTTGGAACCGTTGGAGAGCACCACGACGGTGTGCCCCTGCGTGCGCGTGACGAGGATGTCGCCGCGGCGCAGATAGGTGCTCTGGTCGGTATAGCGTTCCTCCGCCAGCTCGATAAATTCGCCGGAGCGCAAAAGGACGCTCGCTTCGTTTGGCGTTCGGAAGCTTTCCACCATGATGCCCGCGTAGGCCAGACACACGCGCACGAGCGCGGAGCAGTCCGTTTCGCAGGGCGTTGTAATTCGGGCGGGGTCGAAATCCACGCGCTTCGCGAGGTCGTAGAGCGTGAGCCGCTGATACTGGTCGTAGCCAATGTTCGTGTTCTCGCACGCCGCCTGCATTGCGCGGGCGATTTTTTCCGCCTTCTCCGCGTTTTTGCATCTCAATACGCGCCAGCCCTTTTTGTGCTTATACCACGACTGGGTGCTGACCTCCCTGCCATTTTGGTTGCCCGCGCGCCCGCCGTGCGTCTTGCCGTTTTCATCGATTCTTGCGGAGCCTATCTTTACCGCCATGATCACATCTCCTCGTCTTCGTCCGTTGCGTCGGCGCGGCCGTGCAGCTGAGCCAGAACGCGCTTCATTTTTTCGGGAATGGGCAAGCCCAGCTGCGCCGCGTTTTCCGTGAGCGACAGCGCCTCGTTGGACAGATAAAATACCAGCACCGCGCTGCGCAGAGCGGCGCCCGCGCCGAGCAGCGCGTCGATGGCGCTCGCCACGCCGACGAGAATCAGAATCAGAACCTTCCGGCAAATGCCGCGAAAGCCCACGGCGCTGGAAAGCCGTCTGGCCGCGATGGCGCACAGCACGCCGGAGAGATAGTCAAGCGCCATAAATACAATCAGCGCAAGCAGCAGCCGATCCGGCGCGGCCGCCTCCGCTTCCCTCGCGCGCCCGCTTAGAAAATAACCCAGCCAGCCGCCGGTCGTGGCGGCGGCCATTTGAATCCATGCCCAGATTCGTTCCAGTGAAAAATCATTCATCCCGCGCCCTCCGTTCGCCGGGCGGCGCGAAGCCGCCCCTCCCATAATAGGCCGCGCCGCGTTTTCGCGTTCCGGGTACAGATCTCGTATTGCAGCGTTTTTCATTAACATATTTGCAATTATTCCGTATTCAAAAAAAAAAAATGAGATTGTTTACACACACCTATATTCTATAA
>CAVERI010000010.1:0-50456 GCA_963618055.1 bacterium
CACCGGTATTCGCGCGCACGCGCGGGAGAAAGCGGCTGCTGTTTTCCAACGGACTGTTGATGTTGCACAGTTCCCGCAAAATGGCGAGATCGTCGTTTTGAAAGGTGTTGTTGATGTTGATCTGCGGCCAGACGAGCTTCGAAGCGCGCGGGGTTCATCCCGCGGAATGGAAGGGATCGCCTGTGTTTTTGTGAGTTTTCCAGTTTGTCCACTCTTCGTGCAGCCGAAGCCCCTCTTCTTCGTTCAGTCGGTTTTCGATGTTCTCCAGATACGTTTCGATTGAATGCATGGTCCTCCATGGGCTATTGCAGATCTTTGATTCTGCGGCGGCTCTTGGTTTTTGTGGATTTATGGAGGGGGATATGCATTTGAGCTGCTTTCATGATGTGTTTTGCAGGATAAATGGGTACAACAAGCCGAGTGTCCGAGTTCGGGCACTTTTGGGGATGGGTATTTGACTGGGTCGATTCGCGTTTTCCGGAAAAATTAAGATTTCAGGAGCGTTTTCGGGTGCAAATCGTGCGCTTTACGCTTTCCGTTGTTGCACTTCCGAATGTACTTGACGATGTTTTGCGAGATCGCCAGCAGGTACAGCTCCATCAATACCTTTGGATTTCCACTCAGCAGGAAACGCCGGAAGCCGCGGTTGTTTTTCAGCTGTCCGAAACTGCCCTCTGCCTGGATCAAGCGATTGACGCGAAGAAGTTCGCCTTCGCCGGAGCAAAATGTGAATCGAAACGGTTGACAGCCGTTCACAATCCGGATATACTGCAACTGTTGAATGTTCTGCATAAGTTTATAATTCAACGAAAGAGCCGGCTTTTCCTTTTGGATTAACCGACTCTTTTCCGTTAAATTCTTGCACAGCTACACAAAGTCAACTTGTGCAACAGCTCCTTCGTTGGCTGTGCGTTCAAGAATAGAATTCCCCTTCTGAACCGCATCCGTCCTGGTCACCGAAATGCACAAGCGTAGCCGCCCGCGCATTTGTCGTACCCTTCGCGGGGCACTTCAATCCGCGCCCTACGCGCGTTTAAAGCCGCAGGTATTCAGGAAGCGTACAAAGCCCTCCCTGCCCTCCGGCGTCTGCTTATACACGCCCGCGTCGGCCAGCACGCGGCGGCACTTCTCGCCCAGACCCTTATGGATGATTTCCGTCGCCTGTTCCGGCGTGTTCGCGCTTCCGAAGCGGGAAACGAGCTCGCGCGTCCAGTCCCAGTGACGCGCCAGCGGCGCGTCGGCGGCGGGCGCGTCGGTCAGCGCTCGTTCGCCGGTCAGGTATGCTTCCACGTCCTTCAGCTCCGTAAGCAGCCGCCCGGGCAGGATCATCAGACCCATTACCTCAATCAGGCCGATGTTTTCCTTCTTAATATGATGCAGATCGGCGTGCGGATGGAAGATGCCCAGCGGGTTTTCCGCGCTGGTGCGGTTGTTGCGCAGCACCAGATCCAGCTTCCATTCGTCGCCCGCGCGGCGCAGGATGGGTGTAATGGTGTTGTGCTTCTGGTCGGTCTCGGCGAGGATGCCCAGCGCCTCGTCCGAATAGCCGCGCCATGCGTTCAGCACCTGAACCGCCCTGCGAACGAGCGTCTCCGCGTCCGTGCTCTTCAGGCGCAGGCAGCTCATCGGCCAGTCCACGATAGAGGCGCGAATCGCTGCATCGTCCGCGATAAGCGCGATTTCGTCCCCGGCACGATCCATCGGGAACTCATAGTTTCCCCCTTGGAAATGATCGTGCGTAAGAATCGAACCGCCCACGATGGGCAGATCGGCGTTGGAGCCGAGGAAGTAATGCGGGAACTGCCCCACAAAGGCAAACAGGCGGCGGAAGCCGGCCTCGGAAATCGCCATCGGGCGATGAATGTCGCTCAGCACGATGCAATGCTCGTTATAATATAGGTAGGGAGAATATTGCATGTGCCAGCCTTCGCCGTTCAGGTTCAGCGGAATCATGCGGTGGTTCTGCCGCGCCGGAAAGCCGGGCCGCCCCGCGTAGCCGGGATTTTCCACGCACAGCATACATTTCGGATAGCCGGCGGACTTGCTTTTGAGCGCGTTGGCAATGTCGCGCGGATCCTTCTCCGGCTTGGACAGGTTGATCGTAATTTCCAGCCCCTCGGCGAAGAAGCGGGCGTTTTTGCGGATGCGGTCTACCTTAATATAATCCGCGTCCCGACACATTTGATAGAACCACCTCGTCGCCTCCTCCGGCGAACGGCGGTACGCTTCAAAAAACCGCGCGCGCGTTTCAAAGGGCGACGGCGTGACGCATCCGGCCAGCTTCGCCGAAAACAGGTCGCGCGATTCGCCGGTGTCGTTGATCACGCCGCGGCGAACCGCGTCGTCGCACAGCGCGTTCAGCGCCTCGGTCATCGTGTCGCCCAGCGGTGCCTCCGCGTTCGCACTCTCCCCGGGTGCGTCCAAGTGCAGCACTTCCAGCAGGCGGTTGCGCGCGTAGGCGCGATCCTCCGCCTCAATCAGTCGGGTTCGTTCCGCAAAATCCAGCAGCCGTTCCATCGCGGACATATAAAGGCCTCCTTATGTACTACATGGGGTTATTATTGCGCGTTCCGGGTGAAATGTCAAGAAAAACTGTTGCCAAGAACGCATTTTCGCGCTACAATAGAAAATGAGAAAAACTGAAGAGGTGGCTCCCATGGATTATAATCGCCTAATTTGCCTGTATGGCGGCGAGGAACCCGCCAAACGGCAGCTTGCGCGCATTGATGCGCTAAAGGAAAACTTTATCCGTCATTTCGGCTCCATCGACGGCTGCGAGCTGATTTCCGCGCCCGGCCGCACCGAAATTGCCGGCAATCATACCGATCACAATCACGGCTGCGTGCTCGCGGCGTCCGTGGATATGGATATTATGGCGCTCGTTCGCAAAACAGGCGACAACCGCGTGACGATGTATTCCGCGGGCTACAGCAAGCCCTTCATCGTAGACGTGAACGACCTTACCGTGCATGAAGAGGAAAAGGAAACCACGCTGGCGCTGATTCGCGGCGTGGCGGCCGAAATGAAGAAGGCAGGGTTCACCGTGGGCGGCTTTGAGGCGGAGATTTGCAGCACCGTCATGCGCGGCAGCGGTCTGTCCTCCTCGGCGGCGCTCGAGGTCATGCTGGTGGCCGTGAACGACGTGCTGTACAACGGCTGGACGGTCGATCATCAGCTGAACGCAAGGCTGAGCCAGAAGGCCGAAAACAACTATTTCCTCAAGCCCTGCGGCCTGATGGATCAGATGGCCAGCGCCGTCGGCGGGCTGGTGTTCATCGATTTCAACCACGGCGAGGCGCAGGTAGAGGCCGTGCAATACGATTTCCTGAAGAAGGGCTTCATTCCCTGTGTCGTGAGCGCCGGCGGCGACCATGGCAACCTGACGAACGAATACGCCGCCATTCCCGCCGAAATGAAGCAGGTGGCGCACCTGCTCGGCGGCGAAACGCTGCGCGACGTAGAAGATAAGGTGGAATCGTCCATCGCGCTTCTGAAGGGCAGGGTGCCCGACCGCGCCATTCTGCGCGCGCTGCACTTTGTGGACGAGGATCGCCGCGTGCGCGAGATGCTTTCGGCGCTTAAAAACGACGACATCGCGTCGTTCCTTGACGGCGTAATCGCCTCCGGCGAAAGCAGCTGGATGCTGCTTCAGAACCTGTTCGTGCCCGGCAGCGACAATCAGGAGATGCCGTTGGCGCTGGAGATGAGCCGCCGCATGCTGACCGGCCGCGGCGCTTGGCGCATTCACGGCGGCGGCTTCGCCGGAACGATTCTGGCCTTCGTGCCCGTCGATCTGATGCCCGCCTACCGTGAAACGATGGATTCCGTGTTCGGGCAGGGCGCGGTCAAGCCGCTGTACATCCGTCCGGAGGGCGCCGTGTGGCTGCGCTGATCGAGAAAACGCATGTATTATACGCATAGCAGCGAAGACACCTTCGCATTCGGGCAGGCGCTGGGCGCCTGCCTTCAAAAAGGAGACTCCGTGCTTCTGTACGGCGATCTCGGCACGGGCAAGAGCGTGCTGGCTCGCGGCTGCGCGCGCGCGCTGGGCGTGACGGATGCAATGGCGAGTCCCACTTTCACGCTGATGCAGCCCTATCGCGGAACGGCGCTGCCGGTGTATCATTTCGACCTGTACCGTCTTTCCGGCGCAGACGAGCTGTTCGCCGCGGGGCTTGAGGAGTCCATCGGCGGCGACGGCGTGGCGCTGATCGAGTGGCCGCAGCAGGCGGACGTATGCCCCGATACGCGCATCGAGCTCGATCTCACGCGCGGCGAGGGATTTGACGACCGCGAAATCGAGCTGACGTGCTTCCTGCCCGAGGGGCGCGAGACGCGGATTCGAAACGCGCTTTCAAAATGGGAGGTGCGCGCATGATTCTTCTTTCCATCGATACCTCCGGCCCGGCCTGCTCCGCGGCGCTGCTCGCGGACGACCGCCTGCTCGGGGAAATCGTGATCAACTCGGCACTCACGCATTCGGAAACGATCATGCCCGCCGTGGACGAGCTGCTCAGCCGTGAAAATCTGACGTGCGCGGACGTGGATCTGTTCGCCGTCGCGGCGGGGCCGGGCTCGTTTACCGGCGTGCGCATCGGCGTGTGTGCGGCGAAGGGCATGGCGCACGCGACCGGCAAGCCCTGCGCGCGCGTAAATTCGCTGGACGCGCTGGCCGTCGGACTTCCCTTTGTTCCCGGTATCGTCTGCCCGATTCTGGACGCGCGCCGCGAGCAGGTGTACTGCGCCGCCTATCGCTGGACAGGCGCGGCGCTTCCCGAAAAAATTCTGCCCGACGCGGCGCTGCCGCTGACCGAGCTGCTTGCCGCGCTTCCCGAAAACGAAATCATCACCTTCACCGGCGACGGTGTGGCCGTGCACGAGGCGCGCATTCGCGCGCGGCTGGGCGAACGCGCGCGGTTCGCGCCGCCGCATGCCCGCGTGCTGCGCGCATCCTCCGCCGCGTACTGGGCCAAACTGGATTCATCCTGCCGCATGGAAGCCCGGCTGCTGACGCCCATCTACCTGCGCGCGCCGCAGGCCGAGCGCGAGCGCAGTGAAAAGGCGACGAGGGCGAGGCTGTGACCCGCGCTATACGCTATGCTTCGCCCGCCGATTTCGAAAGCATCTACGCCATCGAGCGCGCCTGCTTTCCCACCCCGTGGGAGGCGAACGTGCTTGAGCATGACCTTTCCCAGAACCCGTGCGCGCGCTATCTTCTGATTCTGGAAGGCGAGCAGGTCGTCGGCTGCGGCTGTCTGTGGCTTCTGATGGAGGAAGCGCACCTGATGAGCGTGGCGGTTCTTCCGGAATTTCGGCGCGCGGGCGCGGGCGAAGCGCTCATGCGGGCGCTGATTCAGGCGGCGGCGGACGGCGGCGCGCGCTTTATGGAGCTGGAATGCCGCCGCGGCAATCTGGCCGCGCAGGCGCTGTATCATAAGCTCGGCTTCCTGCGCGTAGGATGCAGAAAGGGATATTACGAGGATACCGGCGAGGACGCATTCGTGTACGCGCTGATCGCGCTTCCGCCCGGTCATCCGGACGACGACCCGTTTCTGAACGGCGCGCGCCCTTAAAGGGGAAGGCGTAGACAAATTTACATTCATACGGTAAGATAAGGAAATGTATATCCATTAACGCTGCAAGGAGGGCTTGGCGATTGGTCTTTGAGAGCAACGGCGCCCGGATGAATTATGAGGTAGCAGGCGACGGTGGTCGCGTGCTTCTGCTTCTGCACGGCTGGGGCGGCTGCATCGACAGCTGGCTGCCCGTGATTCGCGATTTTCAGCGCGAGTGCCGCGTGGTGGCCGTGGACTTTCCCGGATTCGGCAAGAGTCCGGAGCCGTCCGAGGGCTGGTCGGTGAGCGAATACGCGCGCCTGACCGCGGACTTCATCGAATCGCTCGGCGAAGAATCGGTCGACCTGATCGCCCATTCGTTCGGCGGGCGCGTGGCGCTTCTGCTTTCCACGATGATTCCGGACAAAATCGGCAAGCAGATTCTGACCGGCTGCGCCGGGCTGCCCTCAAAGAAGAGCGCTTCCGGCAGGCTGAGCGAGACGGCGTTTCATGCGCTTTCCTCCGTGGCGGACAACGCCCTCACGCGCCGCGTGATCGGCGCGGAGCGCATCACGAAGGCGCGCGACGCCATGCGCGGGCTGTTCGGCTCCGCCGACTATAAGAGCGCCTCGCCGCGCATGCGCGAGACGTTCCAGAGGGTCGTTTCGCAGGATCTGACGGACTGCCTGCCCCTTGTAAAGGCATCCACCCTTTTGATCTGGGGTGAAAACGACACCGCGACGCCGCTGTGGATGGGCAAGAAGATGGAACAAACCATTCCCGGCTCCGGCCTCGTAGTGTTCGATGGCGCGGGACATTTTGCCTATCTTGAACAGTATGCTCGCTTCTACGCGATTGCGCATAGGTTCCTGCTCGGCTGACGAACAGAGGAGGTACAAGACGAATGTGGTGGCTGATCATCGTTGAGCTGGCCGTTTCCCTGCTATTCACGCTGGGCGCGTGCCGGTTTTACCTGCATATGCTGCAGCTGGAAAGCTATCAGCTGGACGGCTACATGCGCTGGCTGAAGCGCGAAAAGACCCGCCAGCTCGGCTGGACGCTGAAGGCCGGATTGATCGCGAGCCTGTCCGCCATCATCCTGCCGGTGCTTTTGAGCCTGTTCAGCACCGGCGAAATCAAGCGAAGCACGATTACCGCCAGCATCCTTTCCATGGCGTTCTTTGCCGCCTACTCGGCGCTGATGATCGTGAAGGATTTCAAAAAGCGTCAGAAGAAAAAAATGCGATTCACCGGCCGCATGATCCGCCTGACCGTCATGCTCGCGCTGGTTATCGCCGCAACGCTGGGGCTGATGTTCCTCCTCTTCCGCCGCGAATCCGCCGGTCTGGTTCTGATGTGGATTCCCCCGTTCGCGGTAATCATCCTGTCCCCGTGGCTCACGTGGCTGGCCGCGCGCTGCATCCAGCCGCTGGAGGAGGCCTTTCACCGCCGCTTCTTTCGCATGGCGCAGAGAAAGCTCGCGTCGCGGAAGAACCTGATCAAAATCGGCGTCACCGGCAGCTACGGCAAAACCAGCACGAAGTTCTGCCTGCAGGCCATCCTGTCCGTGAAATACAACGTGTACGCCCCCAAGTCCTCAATCAACACGCCGATGGGTCTTTCCAAGGTGATCAACGAGGAGCTGACTGACGCGCATCAGGTGTTTATCGCCGAAATGGGCGCGCGGCACGTGGGCGACATTCGCGAGCTGGTGGAGCTGGTGCATCCGCGCTACGGCGTGCTCACCAGCGTCGGCCCCCAGCATCTGGAAACCTTCGGCGACGTGAAAACCGTCGCCAACACCAAGTTTGAGCTGATCGAGGGCTTGCCCAAGAACGGCGTGGGCATCTTCGCCGCCGATGACGGCGAGGTCGACAAGCTCTACGAGCGCGCAAAGTGCGACAAGCGCCGCGTCGGCATCAGCGAAACCGGCGTTCTGAACCTGCGCGCCGAGAACATTCAAAGCGGCTCGTTCGGCTCCCGCTTCACGCTGATTACGGACGACGGCGAGCGCGTGGACTGCGAAACGAAGCTGCTCGGCCGGCACAACATTTCCAATATCGTGGTCTGCTGTCAGGTTGCCCGCGAGCTGGGCATGACGATGGCGCAAATCGCCGAGGGCGTGGCGCGCGTGAAGCCCATCGAGCACCGCCTGCAGCTGCTGCCCGGCGCAATGAACGTAATCGACGACGCGTTCAACTCCAACCCCGTGGGCGCGAAGCGCGCGCTGAGCGTGTTAAAGGAGTTCCCCGGCCGTCACCTGATCATCACCCCCGGCTTCGTGGAGCTGGGCGAAAACGAGAAGGAATTTAACTATCAGCTTGGCAGGCAGATTGCCGAAGCGTGCGACGCGGCGATTCTGGTCGGCCCGAAGCACACCGCGCCGATTAAGAAGGGTCTGCTTGATTCCGGCTTCCACCCGGACGACATCCGGGTCGTTCGCACGCTGGAGGAGGCCACGGCGCTGATTCGCACGTTCGCCGGCAACGGCGACACGGTTCTGTTTGAAAACGACCTTCCCGATAATTATACCGAATAGGAAAGGAAGCCTGAAGCATCATGAAAATCAGACTGGCGCTCATATACGGCAGCCGCACCTGTGAGCACGACGTTTCCATCATCTCCGCCCTGCAGGCGGCGCAGCATGTGAATCCGGATGATTACGATCTGATCTACGTCTACATCGACCAGCACGGCGAATGGTACACCGGCGAAAAGCTCGCGGACATCTCGCTGTATCGCAATTTTGACAAGCGCGCCGTCGTGCGCGTGATTCCCATGGGCGCGGAGGGCAAGCTGCGCCTGATGCAGCATCCCGACGACAAGCTGCTGCCCATCGGCCGCCTGCGCCAGATCGCCGAGGCGGACGTGGTAATGCCCGTCATGCACGGCATGAACGGCGAGGACGGCACGCTTCAGGGCATGCTGGAATTGTGGAACATCCCCTACACCTCCTCCGGCGTGCTCGGCTCCGCGCTGGGCATGGACAAGATCGCCATGAAGCGCGTGTTCCGTGCCTGCGGCTTTCCGGTGCTGAAGGACGTGTGCGTGGATCGCTCCGAATGGAAGCGCAGCCGCGCGGGCGTGATGAACCGCGTGATGAGCGAGCTTTCATTCCCCGTGTACGTAAAGCCCTCGAATCTGGGCTCCTCCATCGGCATCAACCGCGCCGACAACCAAAACGGCCTTGAGGACGCGATCGATATCGCCGTGTCCTACGACCGCCGCGTGCTGGTCGAGGTCGGCATTCAGGATCTGATGGAAATCAACTGCGCCGTGCTCGGCTATGGCGGTGACGCAATGGCCTCCGTAACCGAAATGCCCGTGCGCTGGTCGGACTTCCTGTCCTTCGACGAGAAATACCTGCGCGGCGCAAAGGGCGCGAAGAGCGCGCCCAGCAAGGGCATGTCCTCGCTCAGCCGCCAGATGCCCGCGCCCATCGGCCCGGAGCTGACCCGCCGTGTGGAGGAGCTGGCCGTCGAAGCGTTTAAGGCGCTGGACTGCAAGGGCGTCGCCCGCATCGACTTTCTGTACGACAAGGCGGCCGATGAATTGTATATCGGCGAAATCAATACCATTCCCGGCTCCCTCGCGTTCTACCTGTGGGAAGGCCGAGGCATTTCCTTTGAGCGCATGATCGATATGATGGTCGAGTACGCCTTCCGCGCGAACGCCGACCGAAACGAAAACGTGTTCTCCTATCAATCCTCCATTCTGAGCGGCGCGTCCGGCGCGAAGGGCGCCAAGCGCTGACCATCCCCGCCTCCCCTGCCCGGAGGCGGTTTTTTCTATGGTTTTTTCTGGGCGAGAAAATGTCTTTTCTCTGCGCGCGCCGAAAACTGCGCTTATTTTTTTCGGAAAACGCCGCATTTGGGAAAATTAGTCCTTTACAAATTGCGCGCGTTGTGGTATACTGTCAACATGGTCGATTGATTCTGTCGTTTCTTTACAGTTGTATATCGACGTATCTTTACAGCATTGGAGTTGGTATTGTTGAATATGACGGCAATTCACGCCCGAAAGAAGAAGGGCGGCGCAAGCACAGGCTCGTCCTTCGATAATTTAGAAATCTTTCTGCTTCATCTGCCAACGACAATCTGGTATTTGATTTTTTGCTATGCCCCGATGTTCGGCATCATCATTGCCTTCAAGAATTATACGCCCGCGCCGGGTGTGAGCTTTATCTACAATCTGTTTAAGAACTGCGAGTGGAGCGGCTTCAAAAACTTCCAGTTCCTGTTCGCCAGCAGCTACTTCAGCACGATGCTGCGCAACACGATTGTGTATAACCTCATCTTCATCGTGCTCGGCATTCTCATTCCCGTGTCGCTGGCTATTATGATTTCCCAGCTCTATTCCAAGAAGCTGGCAAAGGTCTGCCAGACGATGATGTTCCTTCCCCACTTCCTGTCGTGGGTCGTGGTCAGCTACTTTGTCTACGCCTTCCTCGCAACGGACGCCGGCCTGTTCAACAACCTTTCAAAGGCGCTGGGCGTGGGCGATCCAAGGCATATGTGGTATCAGGATATCAGCTTCTGGACGTGGTTCCTCGTCTTCCTGAACGTGTGGAAGGGCATGGGCTACAACATGGTCGTGTACATGGCCTCCATCAGCGGCATTGACGCCGAGCTGTACGAAGCCGCGCTGATCGACGGCGCATCCAAATGGCAGCAGACGATTTATATCACCCTGCCGCTTCTGCGCCCGATCATCTCCATCATGTTCATCATGGCCGTCGGCAACATCTTCCGAAGCGATTTCGGCCTGTTCTATCAGTCGACGCGCAACTCCGGCGCGCTGGTCACGATCACCCAGACGATCGACGTGTACATCTATAAGGCGCTGCTGGAAAACCCGAACATCAACCTTTCCTCCGCCGCCTCCCTTCTGCAATCGGTGTTCGGCTGCATTACCATTGTGCTCGCGAACATCATTGTGAAGAAGATCGATCCCAACGCAGGCCTGTTCTGATCGGGCGGAAAGGAGAAACACATCATGGCAAACAAAAAGCCGGACGCAACCCTGAAATACAGCCGCGTATCCCCTACGGCAAACGTCATCTTCAGCGCTATCTTCATTATTCTCGCGCTCATGTGCTTCCTTCCGGCGCTCTTGGTCTGCATCGTCTCGTTTTCCTCGAATGCGTCGGTTCTGCGCAAGGGCTACAGCTTCTGGCCGGACGCGTGGAGCATCGATAGCTACCTCTATCTGGCACGTCAGGCGGACTACGTAGGCCGCGCGTTCCTGAACTCCATCGGCATCACCATCGTCGGCACGTGCTTCGGTCTGATTCTCTGCTCCACGATGGGCTACGCGCTGTCCCGCCCGAACTACCGCCTGCGCGGGTTCTTCACGTGGTTCGTGTTCATCCCGATGCTGTTCTCGGGCGGCCTCGTGGCCAGCTACATGATCAACGCGCAGGTGCTGGGGCTGAAAAACACCTATTGGGTGCTGATTCTGCCAATCTGCTGCTCCAGCTTCTATATCATCATCATGCGCACGTTCTTCCAGACGACGGTTCCCGACGCGATTATCGAGTCCGCCAAGATCGACGGCGCACGGCAGGTTCGCATCTTCGTGCAGATTGTGCTTCCCATCTCTCTGCCCGCCATTGCGACCATCGGCCTGTTCTACACCTTCGCCTACTGGAACGACTGGATGATGGCCAAGTACTACCTCAACTCCAATGCGCAGGATCTCTATCCGCTGCAATACGTGCTGATCGCGCTGGAAAGCAACATCGACTTCCTCACCCGCAACCAGCAGTTCATGGGTCCTGTCGAGTCCGTGGATCTGCCGAGCGAAACGATTCGCATGGCCATGGTCATGGTCGGCGTCATCCCGATTGCCTGCTCGTATCCCTTCTTCCAGAAGTACTTTATCTCCGGTCTGACGATCGGCGCCGTGAAGGGATAATCTCTGCCGATTATAACAGCCTTTCGCTGTTGTAATAATAAAAAAGGAGGGTTTCAGAAATGAAGAAACTCGCATCTCTCGTACTGGCTCTGATGCTCGTTCTGTCCGTCTGCTCTTTTGCGGGCGCTGAGGACGACGTAATCAAGCTGACCTGGGCCATGGGCACCGGCAGCACCGCCCCGAAGGACAACGCAATGGTTCTCGAAGAGCTGAACAAGATGAGCCGTGAAAAGATCGGCGTTGAGGTCGACATTCAGTACTTCACCAACGAGCAGCTGCAGAACTCAATCCAGGCTGGCGAGGTGTTTGATATGTACTACACCTGCTCCTGGTACAACAATTTCAACGTGGCTGTTTCCAACAAGCTGTTCGCCAACATCTGGCCGCATCTTCAGGAGTGGACTCCTGACCTGTACGCTACGATGCCCGAGAACGTTTGGGATCTGGCCAAGTCCGCTGACGGCGGCCTGTACGCCATCCCCGTAAAGAAGGATTACTGCCCCGAAAACTTCATCACCTATCCCGCCGACCTGGCGGCCGAGCTGGGCTTCGAAATTCCCGCTAACATCGGCGCGTGGGACGAGCTGACCGACTTCCTCGTCGCTTGGAAGGAAACCCTCGCGGATAACGATTATCCCGTCATGCTCGGCGGCGGCGCTGCCGGCCTCGAAACCTCCTTCGACTTCATCGACCGCACCGTGATGATCGGCGTTCTGTTCGGAACGACCGAGGTCGTCACCGCCTTTGATGATCCCTCCGTTATGGAGCGCTATCAGACCCTGCACAAGTGGTACGAGCTTGGCCTCGTGAACCCCGACGCCGCTCAGCTCAATGAGGACGCCATCGACAGCAAGCACATGCATCTGGGCTTCGTTCAGGCGTGGGACGGCTACGACTTCAGCGTAACCAAGGGCTACAACTGCGAAATGACCCGCTACTCCGGCCCGTTCCTCTCCACCGACGGCGTACAGGGCTCCATGAACGCCTTCTCCGTCACACTGGAGAACGATCTTGAGCGCTTTGAGGCCGCGATGAAGTATCAGGAGCTCGTCAACACCGATAAGCTCTACCGCGACACCCTCCGCTACGGCGTTCAGGGCTATCACTGGAACTACGTCACCGAAGAGCAGAGTGCTGCCTGCGCGGGCGGCGTCCTGAAGACCCAGGTTGGCTCCGATAACTATAGCCCGTGGCCGTTCTCTCAGGGCTCCTACGCCCTCTCTTCCATCCAGGTAAGCCAGGAGCAGGTTGACGGCACCGCCAAGGCGCCCGTTATGAACCAGTGGGATCTGTACTTCGCGAACTGCGAAACCGCTCCGGTTTCCGCCATCTCCGGCTTCACCTTCGACAGCTCCAAGTGGACCGCCAACTACGCCGAGATCACCGCGATCAAGGATCAGTACTACAAGTCCTTCGCCACCGGCACCACCAACATCGACGACGTGCTCGATGAGATGATGGAGAAGATGAACGCGGCCGGCCTGCAGGACATCATCGAAGATGCCCAGGCTCAGCTCGACGCCTACCTCGCCTCCAAGTAATCCCCCGCATAACCCCGCGCCCTCCGTTTTGAAAGCGGAGGGCGTTTTCATGCTTACAGACTGGCGCGTACCGTGGTATAATCAGGCTGCGCATAGCCGAGTGAACCAAAGAAATTTCATCAAGCGTCCTCCCTATTGGGTATCTATCTCCTTTTACGGCATCCACGTCACAGAATTCGTTTTACTGTTTCTTGTGTCCATTTTGATATTGCGTCGGCGATACGTGTTTATAGTGCCGAAATACCTTTACAAAATAGCTGGGATCGGAAAACCCGCATTCGCTGGCAATTTCCGTGATGGACAACGTGGAATCCTGCATTTTGCTGCAAGCAACCTCCGTGCGAAAGTAATTGAGGTAGTCGATAGGAGATCGATGAGTCAACTCCTTAAAATATCGACAGAAGTAATTTGGGCTTAAATTCGCGCTTGCAGCCAACGCCTCTAAAGTGATTTTCTCCTGGTAATGCTCTTCAATATAGGATAGCGCGTTTTTCAGCGAAGCGTATTTCTGAATATCATACTTCGGCGGTACCTTCGTATATAAATGATTTCGAAGAATACAGGCAAATAACAAATAGAGATAGCCGACAATGCTTAGCATATCCACCTTAGAAGGGGATTCAAAAAGCTTCAAAAGTCTGCATACCAGTTCATTGACTTCTTCGTCGGAGGAGGGAAAATAGAAATTGATCATCAAGGTTCCGTTAAAGAGATTGGTGAGACGCGGCTCATAGGATCGGATTGAGGTGGAAAAGAGCGCTACCGCCTCAATGTCCACAAGCAGACAATAATACTGGCAATTACTGCGCTCGTCCGGCGTGCCGCCATGAGTGAAGCCTCCCGGAATAATGGCGGTATCGCCGGCGGAAAGGCGATAGGTCTTCTGGTCGATATACAGTTCAAAGCATCCTTCGTAGACATGAATCAACTCATACAGCGGATGCCAATGGAAAGGCATATTATATCTCGAATAATTCTTATCTACCTTGTAGAAAAAGCAGGGAAGGATTTTCCCATTGAAAACCTGCTGCTCAGGATAATCCAAGTAATGCATTTTAGGCGCTCCTTTCAAGGAGATTATATTCGGAGCGACCGAGAAGCGCAATCACATTTCCGACAAAAAGATAATATATTACCATTATCTTTGAGAATACTTATAGACAAAAGGAGCCGTTGAGCGTAGAATAAAGACAATAAATGAGATATGGATACAAATTAGGAGGCTGAATTCGTGAAAATCAAACATACATTGCAGCAAATGCGACGATCATATGTGCTTTATTTGTTTTTGCTTCCTTCCGTAGTAATGATAGGAATATTTTGCTATGCGCCGATGTACGGAGTATTGTCCGCGTTTCAAAATTATTCCCCATCGAAGGGTATCTCTGGCAGTCCTTGGCTGGGATTTCAATGGTTTGTTACGTTTTTTACAATGCCAAGGTTCGGGGCGATTCTCCGCAATACGCTGACGCTGAGTCTTTACACCCTGCTGGTCGGTTTTCCCATTCCGATTCTGCTGGCGCTGATGATCAACACCGTAGAAAGCAAGCGCTATAAGAAGATTGTTCAGACCGTCACCTATATGCCGCATTTTATCTCCGTAGTCGTGCTGGTCAGCATGCTCAACGTCTTTCTTTCTCCACGCTCCGGATTTTTGAACCACATTTTTGAGTTTTTGGGTGCCGCCGAAGATACCTATTATACCGGAAAGCCGGAATTCTTCGCGCATCTGTATGTGTGGTCAGGCGTGTGGCAGGATATGGGCTGGAATTCTATTATCTATCTTGCGGCGCTGACAGGTGTTGACCCCGCCCTGCATGAGGCAGCACAGGTAGACGGCGCGAACCGGCTTCAACGCGTGTGGCATATTGATTTGCCGGCAATCCTGCCTACGATGGTGATTCTGCTGATCATGAGCATCGGAAACATCATGAGCGTCGGCTATGAAAAGGTATTCCTGATGCAGAACGACCTTAATATTACTACCTCCGAGGTAATATCGACCTATGTATACAAAATCGGTTTGAAACAGCAGCAGTACAGTTACTCATCCGCAATCGGATTGTTCAATAATCTTGTGAACTTTGTGCTTCTGATTGCGGTTAACCGGCTTTCCGCGAGGATATCCGGAACCAGCTTGTGGTGAAAGGAGAAAACCATGAAGAGGGTAGCAACCAACCGGTTATCTGGTGACACCATTTTTCACGTCGTAAACGATGTCATACTTGCGCTGTTGATTTTGATAACAGCCTACCCGATTTATTTCGTTCTGGTGGCGTCGTTTTCCGATCCGACCTATGTCAATAACGGAACGATTCTGATCTTCCCGAAGGGATTTACGCTCGTCGGCTATCAGAAGGTCTTTCAGGAAAGCCGAGTCTGGCTGGGATACGCGAATACGATTCTCTATACCGGCCTCGGTTCCCTGCTGGGCGTAATTGTGACGATGATGGCGGGCTTTGCCCTGTCGCGCCGGGAATTGCCGTTTCGCCGCGGGCTGATGCTGTATTTTGTCTTCACGATGTATTTCAGCGGCGGTCTAATTCCTTATTACATGGTTATCAAAGCGCTGAACCTGACCAACACAAGGTTTCTGATGATTATCATCAGCTCCGTCGCGGTCTACAACATCATCATTACGCGTTCGTTTATGTCTTCGAATATTCCAGAGGAGCTTCGGGACGCGGCGCGCATCGACGGATGCGGAGACGGCCGATTCTTTTTCCAAATCGCGGTTCCGCTTTCAAAGGCAATCGCGTCGGTGCTGGCCTTGTATATCGCGGTTACCTATTGGAATTCCTACTTTAACGCCATGATTTTCCTGACGGATCGCAGCAAATACCCGCTCGCGCTGTATCTGCGGGAGATTCTGCTGACGGTCTCCACCAACGCGCAATCTTCCGTGACGTCGGACGCAACTGCCGCCGCGATGCTTCAGAAGATGTCTCAGGTCATTAAGTATGGCATTATCGTGGTTTCCACGCTGCCAATTATCTGCGTATATCCGTTTTTGCAGAAGTATTTTGTCAAGGGGGTCATGATTGGATCGCTCAAAGGGTGAACGCGAGAGATTCAAATCTGATAGAGAATAAAAGGAGGAAAACCAGAATGAACTGCAGGAGAACCAGAATGACAGCTCTGCTCATGGTGATGATCATGTTGGTAGGCATGGTCGGCATTGGCGGCATAGCGGCGGCAGAGGACAACGAACCGATCACGTTCAAGATCGCGGTGAGTTTGAATCCGCTGTGCAAGGACGAGGATTTCAACAACAAGGCCATCTTCAAGTATGCGGAGGAGAAGACCAACGTACACATTGAGTGGATTCCGATCGCGGCGGCGGACGCCTCCGACAAAGTCAGCGTCATGCTGACTTCCGACCTTCCGGACGCTTTTCTCGGACTGATCGACAGCAATCAGATTGCTAATAACATGGACTCCTTCGCCGACCTTACGAAGGACGATATGCTGAGAACCTATGCGCCCAACGTCGTTGCGGACTACGAAAGCGGTCTGAGCAATGGCTTGGACATTGTTACCTGGCCGGATGGCTCGATCCGTTCCCTGATGACCGGTCGTCAGACCAGCTACGAGAACGACGCCGAAGGTATCATGTTCATCAACAAGACTTGGCTCGATAAGGTGGGAAAGGACGTTCCCGAGACGATTGACGAGTTCTACGATGTTATGAAGGCATTCAAGGAGCAGGATCCCAACGGCAACGGAAAAGCCGATGAGATTCCCTTTGAGCCCTCTCAGAGCGACTGGTGCTCCAAGATCATGAACGTCGCGAACGCGTGGGGCATTGCCGGAACGGATTCCAGCGATTCCAGCGCGTACATGATGATCGAGGACGGCAAGGTTGTCGGAACGGTTGATAATGAAGTCTTCTTCGATTTCCTTCAGTTCTGCAACAAGATGATTTCGGAGGGCCTGATGGATCAGGAGATGTTCTCTCAGACCTCGGAGCAGTATCACTCGAAGATCAATGAAAGCCTTGTTGGCTGCTACTATACCTGGTCTCCCTACGCGGATATGAGCGTAAGTGAAGCGGAAAACTGGGTCGAAGTTCCCGTGCTTCAGGCGTCTGTAGGCAATGGCTACATGAAGACCGGTTCCCAGAACAAGTTCGCGGCAAGCCGCACCGGTTTCTGCATCACCAGCGCTTGCAAGAACGTTCCGCGTCTGCTTGAGTGGTGGGATTCCATGGCGGCGAGTGTTGAGCTGAAGTACATCAGCCGCTTCGGTGCTCAGGGCGAAGCATGGGATATTCTGGAGGATGGCACGATCATCGAAAAGATTCCGGATATGCTGACGGATGACTATACCATCGAGAACTACAAGTATACCGAAGGCATGGTTGATATGGGTGCGTTTATCCCCAAGGATCAGCAGGCAACGGTTCTGAAGGAAAACTCCTTTACCTCTTGGTATCGCATTGACTGCGTTGAAAAGCTGCATGATTACTGCGTGCCGGTAGAACAGCAGCTCCCCCTCCGCTACGTGGAGCCGGAGAAGATCAGCGAGCGCACCTTCATGGAGACGGAGCTTTTCACGTACATCAGCAATTTCATTGCGAACAGCGTCATCAACGGAATTGATGAAGAGGCTTGGAACAATCACCTTGAGCAGCTGAAGGCCTATCAGTACTATGAGTGGCTGCAGTGGTATCAGGATTATCTGGACAAGGCCTTCTAAGAAAGCCTGAATCCATCCAAAGCTTGAAAGAATCGTTCGCGCTTTCAGGGAAAGCGCGAACGGTTTAAAATGTATTTAATCTGTTCAAATGCCGTTTTAGACATTTCTTTTGCTCTTTACCGCCCCCAAAGCGCGATGTGATATAATTTGAGTGAGGGAGACGATTTTTTCATGAAAATTAAACAGTGCACTGGTCTGAAAGGAGAAAAACGCGATTATATCCTATATCGTAAGGCAATTCCACCAGTTGAACACTCGGATTATATTGCCGATGTGCTCTTTGATTCATTTCGGTATCACAGCGGAGAGGGCGATATGTGGCCTATCACATGGGCGCAAGATGATTACCTCTATTGCGGAGCCGGCGATAACAAGGGCTGCTCGGCAAATTTGTGGAGAGTAAAGACGCTGCGTTTTGAACCGTCCATGCTGTCGAATACGGGACACTGGAGTATTGACATGATCAATCCGGATCCTGCTCACATTCAAGGAGTTGCTTCGGATAGATCCATTGAGGGATTCAAGCCGGCAGGTATTTTGGATATTGGCGGGACGCTCTATTTGAGTATGGAAGCACAGAATTACGGGGACAATCCTTTATTTGGACGACAGCATAATCTTTTCGGCTGGATATTGCGGTCGAATGATGGTGGAATCCATTTTGATGTCGAGACGCCAAATCGTGATTTTTTCACGGGGAAAGTAGCGTCATGCCACTTTTTGCAATACGGGAAGGGATATGACGGCGCACGGGACGAGTATGTGTACGCCTATTTCCCCTACGATATGGAGGATGGACAAAGCTACTGGGAGAATAATGATGCGCTGCTGTTAGGCAGGGTGCATAGAGATAATATTTTAGACAGAGATAAATGGGAATTTTACGCTTCGGAGTCGCCGGCGCTTCCCGTATGGTGCGCGCGCAGCGAGGACGCCGTACCTGTCTTTTGCTACCCTAAGATGACCGGAGCAAACCACGTTGTCTACAATGCGGGAATTCAGCGATATATTATGGGAAACTATAGCTTTATTGATGAAGAATTGTATCCCAGACCGATTCATCAAATGGGTTATCCCGAATCCAGCATAAGTCAGCTAACCTTATATGAAGCACCCGAACCGTGGGGTCCATGGAGGTTGTTTTATCGCGACGATGATTGGGGAACCTACGGGGATTATCAGCCCAATTTTCCAACAAAATGGATGACAGCGGACGGGCATATCATGTATATGGTTTCCGCCGGATCGTGGGACGACTACAACTTTGTGGTTCAAAAAATAGCGCTGAAGCTTCGCGGTGAAGAAGACTTTCCTAAGGAAGCAAGATTTTTTCGATATCAGCGGAAAAGTGGCTCTTAAACCATTTCTCGCGGCTTCGGACGCTGAATCATCCTGCTGTCGCGAGTCCTTTGTTTGTACTGTAACGCGCGGCGTTCTGTGCAAAACGCCCGCCGGGTGCAGAGATTTCTGCGTTTCCGGCGGGCGTTGGTGTATGGGTTTTTACGCGTTCAGGACGAACGCCTTATAGCCCTTATAGGCTTCGTACAGGTCGGCCTTGGAGATGATCTCCCACGGCGCGTGCATGCTGAGCACGGCCACGCCGGAATCGACCACGTTCATGCCGTAGAGCGCGCAGATATAGGCGATTGTACCGCCGCCGCCCTGATTGACCTTGCCGAGCTCGGCCGTCTGGAAGAACACGCCGCCCTCATCCATCACGCGGCGCACGTCCGCCAGATATTCGGCGTTTGCGTCATTGGAGCCAGACTTTCCGCGCGAGCCGGTGTACTTGTTGAAGCACACGCCGCGGCCCAGATACGCGCTGTTCTTCTTGTCAAACGCGGACGCGAAGTTGGGGTCATAGCCTGCAGACACGTCGCAGGACAGCATGCGGCTGTTGGTCAGCGCACGGCGCAGGCGCAGGTCGCCTTCCTCGCCGTGAAGCGCCATCATCTCGGCAATCGCGTTTTCAAAGAAGCGGGCGCGCATGCCGGTCGCGCCGACGGAACCGATCTCCTCCTTATCGGTGAGGATGCAGCACACGGTTTTTTTCGGCACGACATCGATATCGAACATCGCTTCCACCTGCGCGTAGGCGCACACGCGATCGTCATGGCCATAGGCCAGAATCATGGAGCGGTCGAAGCCCAGATCGCGCGCCTTTCCGGCGGGCACGACCTCGATTTCAGCGGAGAGGAAATCCTCCTCCTCGATGCCGTATTTCTCCGAAATCAGCTTCATCGCGTTGCGCTTGACGGGCTCCTTGTCCTCGCCGTTCAGCGGCGCGCCGCCGATGATCACGTCCAGCTGCTCGCCCTCGATCACATCGTTGGCCGGCTTGCCCATGCGCTCGTGGCTCAGGTGAATCAGAAGATCGCTGATGCAGAACACGGGGTCGTTCTCATCCTCGCCCACGGAGATGGTCACGACGGTTCCATCCTTCTTCGCGACGACGCCGTGCAGCGCCAGCGGGATGGTGACCCACTGATAGTTCTTGATGCCGCCGTAATAATGCGTGTCCAGATACGCAAGATCACCATCCTCATACAGCGGGTTCTGCTTCACGTCCATGCGCGGGGAATCGATGTGCGCGCCCAGAATGTTGATGCCCTTCTCCATAGGCGCATTTCCGATGATGAAGAGCATGATGCTCTTGCCCATCCAGTCGGAATATACCTTGTCGCCGGCCTTCAGCGCTTCGCCGCGGGCGATTTTGTCCTCCAGATTCGTGTAGCCCTTCGCCTCGGCCAGCTTCACGACCTCGGTCACGCATTCGCGCTCGGTCTTGCCGTTGTCAAGAAACGCGCGATAGCGCGCGCTTACCTGCTCCAGATGGGCGCGCTCCGCGTCCGTATACGATTTCCATGCAACTTTCCGTTCCATTTTTTCTGCCTCCGTTTCGATTCCGTTTGTCCCCCATGATACCACATGCCGGCCGCGCCTGAAACAGCCGTCCGGTAAAATTTAGGGCAACGCCGCACAAATGAGGCGGTCGGCCGGCGAATGGATTTTTCGTCAGATGCAAATGCAAATTTCGAAGGTTTACTGGAGGTAAATTGAGAAATTCGCATGCCGCAGATGGCGGAAAAGACATCGCCTGACGCGCCGCCGAATTGTGCAGCGGTGCCTTACGCCTTTCCCGCCCGGTTTCGCAGCCCCGTGCCGATGAAGCCAGCCTGCGAGAAATCCTCCATGCTGTGGCGGATGATGTAGTCGATGTATCCGATTACCAGCTTCGCCGTCAAAAGATACCCGGCAGCGTTCATATGCCCGCCAAGGAAGAAATTCTCGTGGAACGCCCGGTCATACACCGGCGCGTGCGCGCGAAGATCGAGCACGTAGGCGTTTTCGAAGCGCGCCGCCATGGCATGCATCAGCCTTGCGTGCTCGTCGGACAGGCGAACGCGCTCGGGCTCGTCCGAATCGCGCGGGATCGTCATCAGGAAGAATTTCGCATCCGGGCGAATCTGCTTCAGGCGGCTGATCAGCTGGCCATAGTACCCGGCGAACGTGCGCTCGTTGCGCGTCCAATCCTCGTGCACATCGTCCATCGTGCCCACGTCCATCTTGCAGCCGAACAGGTCGTTCAGGCCCAGCGCGACGATATACGCGTTGCAGGCAAGCTCCGGGTTCCAGAAATCGTTCTGAGACGCGAAGGTTTCGCAGTATTCGCGCGCCGTCATGCCGCCGCGCGAGAAATTGCGCACCGTCACGCCCGCCATTCGCGCCAGATACTGTCCCCACGAATAGTCAAAATAATCGTGATAGCCCTTTCCGCCCTCCAGATTCGTGCTTTCAAATTCGCCGGAGGACAGGCTGTCGCCCACGCAGCCAATCGTGCGCAGAACGCCCACCATGCCTCCGTCCTCGGGAATGAACTCAAGCGGCTTTTCATTTTTCAGAAATTCCGGGCTGAACCGGCGCATCAGGTCTTCCGCAGCGATCATAGATTCTTCCTCCCATTTTATCCGTGTTCAACAAAAACGCCTATCGCAATAAACAAGGACGGCGCATTCAGAACAGACCAAAGTCTGTTTTGAACAAGGCTGATTCAGTCCTTTTTCCGCGCGCGCCGCCGGATGCGGCGATTGATCCAATCCCGCAGGAAATAGGTGACGACGAGGTTGAGCAGCATCGAAAGCAGCTTGCTCAGCAGATATTGCATGCCCTCCCCCAGCGCGTCCAGCAGCTTATGATAGAGCAGGTACACCGCCACATCCTGCAGCACCAATCCCAGACAAAACGTCGCCGCGTAGGCCGCCGCGCTCACGACAGTGTGCTTCATGCGAAACGCATAGCGCGTCGTCAGATGGTAATGCACAAAGCCGCCCAGAATCAGGCTCACGGTGTTGGCCACGACAATCCGCTCCGGCAGCAGCTTCAGAATCAGCCAGCCGATCAGCATTTCGCCGGCCGTCGTCACAAGACTGCACAGAACATACACGATCAGTTGGCGGTTGCGCTTCAGAAATTCCCGCACGTTATCGCCCCACGTTCATCACGGCGTCCACCGCGTCCATAAACGCCGCGCGCATGCCCGCCTTTTCCAGCGCCTGCACGCCGCGAATCGTCGTGCCGCCGGGCGAGCAGACCGCGTCCTTCAGCTGCCCGGGATGCACGCCCGTTTTCAGCTGCAGAGTCGCCGCGCCCACTGTCATCTGCGAAGCCAGCTCATACGCCAGCGCGCGCGGAACGCCGTGCTTCACCGCCGCGTCGGCCAGCGCCTCCAGCATCATTGCCACAAACGCCGGGCCGCAGCCCGCGACCGCCGCGCCCACGGCCATCAGGTTCGAGGGAACCTCCAGCACCCGCCCCATCCTCTCAAAGCGCCGCCGAACATCCGCGTACTCCGCATCAGGCAGCGAATGCGCCTTTTCAAACAGGAACGTGCCTGCGCCGACCTCGCACGGCGTGTTGGGCATGATGTACAGAAAGCGCGCGCCGGGCGCAAGCAGCGTTTGCGTCCGCGCGAAATCATATCCAGAGACGACGGACAGCACCGTCTTCCCGATAAGCCCCTCGCGGTACTCGGAAAGCAGCGCCTCGATATGCTTCGGCTTCACGGCAAGCAGCACCGCGTCACACTCGTTCAGCAGCTCGTCCACCGTTTCACATACATGAAAGCCCTTTTTTCGCGCGAACGCGTTCAGGATTTCGGGATGATGGCCGCACGCGTACACATGATCGGCCGCCATGCCATCAAAGTCGATCAGCCCGCGAATCAGCGCTGAACCCATATTGCCCGCGCCGATGAAACCCAGCCTGTTCATTCGTCCTTATCCTCCCGATGCTTTTCGATCCACGCGCTTATATCCGCCTTTTTCTCGCGCAGCGCGTTCACAAGCGTGCGCGCGTTGTCCAGCTGCTCGCGCGCCAGCTGCCCATATTGTACGGAAGCCACGCGCACGAACTGCGTCGCCAGCTCGGACAGCATGCGCTTTTCCTCAGGATCCAGATTCTTCGTCGCCGCGATAATCGACGGCAGGCTGCTTCTGAACTCGCTGACCAGCTGCCCGATGGAGCGCACCTCGCTCGCGCTGAGCACCTCGTACACCGTGTCGGTGAACCGGCGGCGCTTCTCCGCGTCCATGTGGTTCAGCCACTGGCGAATCGACTCGTTCATGCAGTCGCTTGAAGCCGTCGTGTGCTGAAGATACACAAAATCCCCGCCGTTCAGCTGCCACGAATAGGGATTGTGCTGCCACAGCCCGTGCGCGTCGCTGTCCACAATGCGGTAATCGTCCCCGTGCTCCAGCAGCATGCCGATGATGCTGGACTTGGGAATAAATGTCTGAAGCTTGTTTTCAATGCGCCGGTAGCCCGCGGATTCCAGCGTCGCAAGGTCGTGCCCCGGGCCGTCGTTGTTAAACACGTTCAGGATGCGCTCCTGCACATCCTCCCCGGCAAATGCCGCGGCATATACCGCCAGATTTCCGCCCTTGGAATGCCCGCCGACCCGCAGCGGACACGCCAGCACATCCGCCACCTGCTTCAGATAGCGAACGGCTTCCAGCTGCGCGGGCACCGGCGTGGCGAAGGCCAGATTGAAGTCCTCCTTCCAGCCGACCAGCGTCGAGTCGGTTCCCCGGAAGGAAACATACGCCGTGCCGTCCGGCAAAAGCAGCGTGACGGCGGCAAACTGCAGCGTCTGCACGGGATCAAAATGATCCACGAAATGATAGGCCACAGCGTCCCCATACCGCGCGGAAGCGGACAGGCGATTCAGAAGCTCGTCGTCCGGCTGCTTCACGCCGCCCGACAGCTGCGGGCGAATCGCGTTCAGCTTCCCCGGCATCTGCGCCGCGGCGCCGGTAAAGTCGCAATATGAAAGCTCCGCGAAAATCAGGTTGTCCACCGCGCCGAACGGAAGCTCCGCCATGGACGTTTCTCCGTAGTTCGCGATGTAATCAAGCATGTTGGCCAAAGCGTCTTCCGTCCTTTCTATTCAAGCGCGCTGTGCAGAATCCGCGGGAACAGCGCCTTTCTGACGAATCTCCGATATCGATCCTCTTCCTCCGTGCGCCCGCTGACCAGCGACTTGTCGCAGACGGTGTTGTCGGACACGCTGAACAGCGCCGCGCAGGACACGCCGGCCACGCGCGCGGCGGCGAACGCCGCGGCGGTTTCCATCTCGATGGTGTTGACCCCCATCGCCAGAATCTCGTCGATGTGGGCGTACTGCGGGAAGATGCAGTCGATGCTGAAATTCCGCCCAACGTGGCAGCGCACGCCGTTTTCCACGCACACCCTCCGCGCCGCGCGCAAAAGCGTTTCAAACAGCGCCGCGTCCGGCCGGGCGCGCGTGCCGAAGCAATCCTTCGTCAGCGAATCCGCCAGATACCGGCTCGCGCCGTCCCCGCAAATGCTGTACTCCGGAACCACCACGTCCCCGATGCCGATTTCCGGCGTCAGCGAGCCGACGGAGCCGATGAAGATCAGCCTTTTGCACGCCGTCAGCCCCAGCGCGAGCACCACGTCCATCAGCACGGGCGCGCCGATACCGGTTCGGATATACGTGCAGCCGCCTGAGGGAAATTCAATGTCCCACACGCGAAGCGCCGAAGAATCCGATTCGCTCAGGTAGCGCGCGCATCCCAGCTCCGGCATGGACGCTGGCAGCCACCACGGCGCGAGAATCACGTTTTCGCGAATCGCTTCCCGTCCCACGCCCAGCATATGCCGGCAGATGTCCGCCTCGGCGGAACCAAACCGGCGCATGCCGTCGATCAGCCTCTGATAGTCCATGCCTTGCCCTTTCAAGCGCCGTCAGCCGCGGTTCCTTGCCGTAAACGCACCGATGCGGCGCACGGCCTCTGTGATGTTTTCCAGTGAAGAAGCATACGAGCAGCGCACGTAGCCCTCGCCCGTCTCGCCAAACGCGTCGCCGGGCACGCACGCCACGCACTCCTCCTCCAGCAGCCGCACGCAGAATTCCTGCGAGGTCATGCCGGTCGAGCGAACGCACGGGAACGCGTAAAACGCGCCCAGCGGCTCATGCGTTTCCAGCCCCGCCGCGCGCAGACCGTCCACAATCACGCGCCGTCGGCGATCGTACTGGCGAACCATGCGCTTCACGTCGGCAAAATCGGTTTCCAGCCCGCTCTTCAGCGCCTCCACCGCGGCATACTGCCCCGCCGTGGGCGCGCACATGATTGTGTACTGATGCACGCGCAGCATCACGTCCAGAATTTCCTTCGGCGCGCAGGCGTAGCCCATGCGCCAGCCCGTCATGGCGAACGCCTTGGAAAAGCCGTTCAGCGTGATCGTGCGCTCCCGCATGCCCGGAATCGACGCGAACGCGACGTGCGGCCGTCCGGTATAGGTAAGCTCGGCATAGATTTCGTCGGCAATCACCACGACGTCCGTGCCGTCCAGCGCCGCCGCCAGCTCCTTCATATCCTCCGGCTCCATCACGCCGCCGGTGGGATTGTTGGGGTATGGAAAGATGAGCGCCTTGGTCTTCGGCGTAATCCGCGCCTTCAGCATGTCCGCCGTCAGCCGGAACCCGTTTTCCGCCGTCGTCTTTACCGGCACGCACACGCCCCCGGCGAACACCACGCAGGGCATGTAGGACACATAGCTGGGGTCGGGAACCAGCACCTCGTCGCCCGGCTCGATCAGCGCGCGCAGCGCAAGGTCGATGCCCTCGCTCGCGCCGACCGTGACCATGACCTCGCTTGCGGGATCGTAGCATACGCCAAAGCGCGCCTCGTATTCGGAAATCAGGCGCGTCAGCTCCTTGAGGCCGCGGTTGGACGTATAGTGCGTGTGCCCCGTGCGCAGGGAATAAATCGCCGCGTCCGAGTATCGCCACGGCGTGGTAAAGTCCGGCTCGCCCACGCCCAGCGAGATCACGTCCTTCCTCTCGCTCACAATATCAAAAAACTTTCGAATGCCGGAGGGCGGAACCGTTCGCACCCGCTCGCACAGAACGCGCTCGTAATTCACGGGCTCACCTGCAGTCTGTCATCCTGCTCGCCCTTCATCATGGTTACGCCGTCCTGCTTGTATTTCTTCAGCACAAAATGCGTGGCGGTGGAAAGCACATGCTCAATGGTGGACAGCTTTTCCGCCACAAACAGCGCCAGCTGCTTGATGTTCGTGCCCTCGACGATGACCATCAGGTCATACGCGCCGCTCATCAGATAGACGCTCTTGACCTCCTCGAAGCGATAAATCTGCTCGGCAATCGCGTCGAAGCCCTCGTCGCGCTGGGGCGTTACGCGCACCTCAATCAGCGCCTGCACCTTGTCGTCCCGCACCAGATCCCAGTTCACCATGGCGGGATATTTCAAAATCACCCGGTCGCGCTCCAAGCGCGCGATCACGCTTTTCACCTCGTCCTCTCCGCGCCCGGTCATCACGGCGATGCGCTCGGGTGTGGTGCGCGCGTCCTCTGAAAGAATTTCCAGCACCGATACGTCAAATTCACTCAGCATAAAAAGCCTCCCTGTTTTCTTATTTAGCAAGAATTGCATACAATGCAACGCCGATTGCGGCGAGCAGCCCGCCCAGCACGGGATAGGACGCGCTCTTCAGCGGCGAGGCCAGCGCCACGCACATTTTCGTCAGCGCCTCCGCGGGATTCTCGCGGCGGCCGCCCTGCCAGATCTGCGCCGCCTTCCGCCGCGCGGCATACCACACATAGCCCGCCAGCGCGGCCAGAAGCACGAGCAGCGCCGGATACGCCGGCCTTTTGAAGATGGACTGCGCAAGGAACGCGAGAATCACCACGCAGATGGCCACGGAAAACAGCGGCGAGCGCGCGGTTGCCCGGCGGGCGCTTGCGCCGATGGCCTCAACGGCCATCACCCGGTCGTCCTTCACATTCTGCCGGTAAAAGTGGAACATTGCCATTCGCTCCTCCTCCGACAGCTTCACGGTGCGGCGCTTTTTCCCCTTCTCGCGCACAGTCTGCATGCTCTGCTGAATAGCAATCTGAAAGGCCTCCGGCCAGTGCTTCGCGATACACGCTTTTTCGTCCTTCATTGCGCATTTCCCCCGCCTCTAAAAGGTTTCCTTCATTATATCGCAGACGGCGCGGGAAAGCAATCCCGCGCCGTCAAAATTTGCGGAATCCAACGGTCTTCGTTCGCTTCCGCGCACATTTTTTCGTTCTATTTTCAGCTTCAGCAACGCATAGGGAGCATTGCATAATTTTTTTGTTTGTTTCTATTGACATGGATGGATTTGTGCATTATAATGTATTTGCTCTCAATGAAAAAGCTGTGCAATCTGGACGGAAAGGCCGTGACCGAATGCTCAAAATGCTCACTCCAAAGAAACGCTTCCGCAGGGAGGATTTGCCGCTGTATATCATGGCTCTGCCCACGGTCGTATGGCTGGTTATCTTTTGCTATCTGCCCATCTTCGGCCTTGTGATGGCCTTTCAGGATCTGAACATCACCAAGGGCATCTGGGGCAGCCCGTTTGTCGGCCTCAAAAACTTTGAGTTCCTTTTTGTGTCTACCGACGCGTGGGTCATTACCCGCAATACCGTGTGCTATAATCTGGTATTCATCGCAGTAAATCTTGTTCTGGCGGTTCTCATGTCGCTCCTGCTCTCCGAGCTGCGCTCGCGCCTGATGGCCAAAACGCTTCAAACGATTTACATGCTGCCGCACTTCCTCAGCTGGGCGGTCGTCGCCATCGTGCTGGGCGCGTTCCTCGACTATGATTACGGCATCGTCAACCGACTGATGATCAATCTCGGCCGCCAGACCACCAAGATCGACTGGTATCAGCAGCGCAGCCTGTGGCCAAGCCTTCTGGTCGGCATCAACGCGTGGAAGAACGTCGGCTATTCCACGGTTCTGTATCTGGCCGTCATCTCCGGCATTTCGCAGGACTACTACGAGGCTGCCGTGCTCGACGGCGCGAACAAGCTGCAGCAGGCGTGGTACATCACCATCCCGCACATGCGTCTGGTCATCGGCATTTCGCTGATTCTGTCCATGGGCAACATCTTCCGCGGCGACTTCGGCCTGTTCTACGTGGTCACAAAGAACTCCGGCCGCATCTACGCGGTAACGGACGTCATCGATACCTACATCTACCGTGCGCTCACCTCGCTCTCCAACGTGGGCATGTCCACGGCGGCGGGTCTGTATCAATCCGTGGTTGGCTTCGTTCTGGTGCTGTTCTTCAACTGGGTAGTCACCAAAATCGACGCCGACAGCGCGATGTTTTAAGGAGGTGAACGAGTATGGCAAAGCAAAAAGACCTGCACAAGGATCACCACTTCAACCAGATCAAGACGGGCTGGAACGTCCTCTTCTCCATCATTCTCTGCCTGATCTCGCTTCTGATGCTGATTCCGCTGATACTGGTGGTCATCGTTTCCTTCTCCTCCGAGGGTTCCATCGCGCTGAAGGGCTTCTCGTTCTTCCCCATGGAATGGACGCTTGAGGGCTATCTGTACCTCGCGAAGATGGGCGACCAGATTCTGGCTTCCTATAAAATCACCATCATCATTACGCTTGTAGGCACATTGATGAGCCTGTTCGTAATGACGATGTACGCCTACGTGCTGGCGCAGAAGAACTTCGTGTTCCGCAAATTCTTCATGTGGATTCTGTTCTTCACGATGCTGTTCTCCGGCGGTCTCGTTCCATCCTACATCATGAACGTCCGCTACCTGCACATCAACGACAGCATCTGGATCTTCCTTCTGCCGAGTCTGGTGTCGGTTTACAACGTCATCATCCTGCGCACGTTCATCCTCACCACCATTCCGGACACGCTGTTTGAGGCCGCGCGCATCGACGGCGCGGGTCACTTCCGCATCTACGTAAGCATCGTGCTGCCGCTGTTTAAGGCCGGCATTGCCACTATCGCGCTGTTCAACGTGGTCAGCCGCTGGAATGACTGGTTCACCGGCATGCTGTACATCAAGAAGGCCAACCTGATTCCGCTGCAAACGATGCTCAAGAACATTCAGGACAACATCGACTTCCTGAAGCAGAACGCCCAAATCGCAGGCACGCCGGACGGCATTGCCTTCCTCAACAGCCTGCCCGACCAGAACCTTCGCATGGCCTGCACAATCATCGTCATCATTCCGATTCTGTGCGCATATCCGTTCTTCCAGCGCTACTTCGTGCAGGGCCTGACGATGGGCAGCGTGAAGGAATAGCACCGTACCTAACAGCCGGATGGCTGTAAAAAAAATAAGGAGGCACACCCCATGAAGAAACTGCTCGCCATGATGCTGGCACTCCTGTTCGTTCTCTCCTGTGGCATGATGGCCACCGCCGAGAGCGACCTCGACTACTGTGAGATCAACTGGTACATCGGCTCTACCCCGCCGAAGGACGCCGACATGAAGATCGTCAATGACGCTCTGAACGAGTACCTCATGGAAAAGCTCAACTGCAAGGTTAACATCACATACATGACCAGCAACGACTGGGTTGCCAAGATGGGCACCATGCTGGCTTCCGGCGAGGACTGCGGCATCGTTGGCTTCGGCAGCCAGTCCAAGAGCGACTACGTCATCGAGTCCCAGCGCGGCAGCTACTACCCGATGAACGAGTTCCTCGACACCTTCGCGGCCGATACCAAGGCGCTGTTCCCGGACGGCGTTTGGGAAGGCATGAAGGTCAACGGCAACATCTACGGCATCCCCTCCAAAAAGGACAACGGCTACTTCATCTCCCTGATCTACAACGCGGACATGGTTGAGGAGAGCGGCATCAATCTGGCGGACTACCACTACTCCAACTTCCGCGATCTGGAAGACCTGTTCTACGACATGAAGGAATGGCGCGACGAAGCCCATCCCGAAATGAAGGATTACCCGATCGTCTGGAGCAACGGCCTGATCTATCCGTACAACTTCGCGTTCGAAACCTTCCTGAATGATTCCTACATGGCCGTCGCCAACATCGAGGGCATCATGGACATCGAAGGCTACGACACCGAAACCGTCTTCAACTTCTATGATACCCCCGAATTCCTCGAGTTCTGCCTGCAAAAGCAGAAGCTCGTTGCGGACGGCATCTACCTGTATGACTACACCGACAAGGACGACCTGAGCAAGCCCAACAACGGCGTTTGCTTCTTCATCGGCTGGGGCTACACCTACATGCAGGAGCACCTCTACAGCGATGCTTGGACCAGCAAGATGATCATGTCCGATCACATCTGGACGGAGACCAACAACTACTACTCCGCCGGTACGGCCATCAGCGCCAACTGCAAGAACCCCGAGCGCGCCATGATGGTTCTGAACCTCGTCAACACCGATTCCTTCGTCGCGACCCTCATGCGCTTCGGCGTTCAGGGCGTGCACTGGGACTATGACGCCAACGGCGACATGACCTTCAACTTCGAAGGCTCCCGCAACGCCGAGACCGGCAACCGCGGCTACTACTACTGGTACAACGCCCCCGTCGGCAACCTGACCATCGTCAACGCGCCGAAGGATCTCGTTGGCCCGAACAACGAAATGATGACCGAGATGAACCGCCTCAACGAGGAGTGCGTCATCCCCAGCCACCTCGGCTTCGGCTTCGACACCTCCGCTGTCACTAACGAGCTCGCGGCCTGCACCAGCATCGTGCTTGAGTATCAGGCAGACCTTGTCAACGGCAAGTGCGCCAGCCAGGAAGAGGTTGAGCAGATCGTTGAAGAGTTCCGCGCGAAGCTGCACGCCAATGGCGTTGACACCATCGTCGAAGCCGTTCAGGATCAGATCGACGAGTGGCGCGCCGCAAAGTAACCCCTCCCCCACGTTTCATAATCTCACCGAGCAGGAAGCTCCCGTCATCGGGAGCTTCTTCTCACACCACCGTGCAATCCCATATGCGCAAGGACTCGTAACGGTTGAGGATGCTAACGTACCCCGCCGCTGCGATTCCTTCTTTTGTGATACTTTACACAATATTCTTTCCATCCATCTTAGCCGCGCTTGCGGCCTTTGCGAGAATCGCCTATACTGTGGTGAAAACGCTTTTAGAAAAGGAGCAGCCGCATGAAGTATACAACGCGAAAAGCGTTTATTTCCTCGGAGGGTCGTTCGATGAAGCTGCTTCTTCTCTGCCCGAAGGATCCGAATCCTTCGGGAGGGCGACCCGGCATACTCTGGATTCACGGCGGCGGCTATATTACCGGCATGCCGGAAATGGTGTATATGTCCCGTGCAAAGAATCTTGTGAAAAAATACGGGGCGGTCGTCGTCTCTCCGGACTATCGTCTGGCCGAAACGGCTCCCTACCCCGCAGCTCTGTTAGACTGCCACAACGCGCTTGCTTATCTGAAAACACATGCAGCCCAGTTAGGCGTGCGCGACGATCAGCTCATGGTGGGCGGCGAAAGCGCTGGCGGCGGGTTGGCCGCGGCGCTCTGCATGTATGAAAAGGACATCGGCGGAATAAATATCGCCTTCCAAATGCCCCTCTATCCCATGCTGGACAATGAAGATACCGAGACCTCTCGGAATAACCACGCGCCGGTGTGGAACACCCGCCGCAATCACTATAGCTGGCCGCGCTATCTCCGCAGCATTCACGAAGCTCCGATTCCCGCCTACGCCGCGCCTGCCCGGCGCACAGACTTCACCGGTCTTCCTCCGGCATATACCTTCGTAAGCACGGCAGAGCCGTTTTACGCCGAGACGCTGACCTATATCGAGAACCTGAAAAGGGCGGGGGTAACCGCCTCCGTCGATGTCTATCCCGGCCTCTTCCATGCGTTCGACATGCTCCTCCCTTTCCTGAGAGCCAGCCGCCGCGCCGCCGCTGCCTTTGACGCTCACTTCGAACAGGCTATGCATTGCTTCTTTGCCGCGCAGTCCGACAGGAACTCCGGCGCCAAATAGCTCCGCCTCCGCTTCTCAGCAAAAGCCGTTGACATCACTTTGCTGACCGGAAAAAATCGATCCTTCGCCGTTCTCTTCAACGGAGATATGCCGCATTGTGAGTTCTCAGCCGACGATGCCGCTGCGTTCAACGCCCTGCACGAAGCGGCGCTGGACGATCAGGTACAGAACGATCAGCGGGATCAGCACGAAGAGGGCGCAGGTTTTCGCTTCGGCGCTTTGATAGAGCGGCTCGGAGGTGAGGAAGGTATAGGTACCGGGCACCTTCGAGCTGATGCTGTTCAGCGCCTCCTGCATGCTGGCGGTGCGCTTGACGTACATGAACATCAGATTGTCGACGTTCTTCGGGTCGAACCACGACAGGAACGACGTATCGTTCCAGTTCCACACGAAGGAGAGCGTACCGACGGTGATCAGACCCGGCCCCGCGCAGGGAAGGACAATGCTTGTGAACGTTCGGATAAAGCCCGCGCCGTCGACATAGGCCGCCTGCTCCAGTTCGCGCGGAAGGCCGCGGAAGGTCTGCCGGAAGATGTAGATGTACAGTCCGCTCTTCAGCCCCATGCCCAGCGCGGAAAGCAGATAAATGACCGCCGGTTTATTGAGCATATTTATGCCCTTGCCCTGATTAAAAAGCGGAATCAGGCCGAACAGTCGAAAATCCCGAAAATACAGGTACTGCGGCAGCATGATGACCTGCGACGGCACGACGATGGTCACGATTACGCAAATGAATATCACGCTCTGCCCGCGGAATTTCAGCCTTGCGAACGAATAGCCCGCAAGCAGCGTGCAGACCACCTGCAGAAGCATCAGCGCAAGCGTATAGAAGAACGTAACCGGCAGCACATGAGAGTAGTTCAAAATCAGGGAAGCGACGTGGAGGTTCTGGAGACTAAAGCGGTTCGGAATCCACACTGAGGACTTCAGCCCAAGATCCGCCGGATGCGTGACGGCGGTCTTTATATTGGAAAGAATCGGCGCGAGAATCAGGTACGCGAGGCATATCAGCAGCACATACCGAAGCGCGCCCAGCAGGATGGATTTTGCCAGCTTGCGAGCCTTTCCGGTTGTCATCCTTCTGCTTTTTCTTCCACGGTCAGTCATAGTAGAACACCGCCTTTCTGAGCGGAAGTATATACGCGGCCAGCACCAGCACCACGACGATGAGGAAAAACGCGCTCATTGCGGCGCTCTGTCCGAAGCGTCCCTGCCGGAACGCAATATCCTTGAAGGTATCAGCGAGGTCGCTGCGCAGGAACAGGTCGCTGATCGTGTACAGCGTACACGTGAGCACCATGGGAGAGACCATAACTACGGTGACCTTCCAGAAGGTCTCATAGCCGGTTGCGCCCTCGATCTTCGCAACCTCGTACAACTGCGTCGGTATGCCCTGAAGCGCGGCTAAGAAGATCAGAATCTGAATGCCGGAGAGCGACACAACGTTGAATATGTCGTTCACCGCGTTTTCCAGATAGCTGATCGCGCTGTTTCCCACGCCCAGCGAGAACAGCAGCTTGGAAACGATGGCCGCGCCGTAAACGCTCTGCTCCTGCGACTGCGCCATGAGGATGCCTGCCGTGTTTGAAACGCGCTCAATCATCAGCCCCGTCGCCATGACGATGGGAATAAAGAAGATGCCGCGCGCGACGCTTCTTCCGAAGAATTTTCCGTTCAGCAGAATTGCGCACAGAAGCGAAAACACGATAATCAGCGCGGTGTAGAGCACGACCTCCAGCACCGTCTCCGCAACGTCGCGCACGAACGTGGGATGCTCAAGCAGAATGTAGCGGAAATTGTCGAGCCGTACAAAGACCTCGTTCAGCCCCCCTGTGGGGTTGATCGATACGTCCTCAAAGCTGAAGCGGAACTCCTGAAGCATGGGAACCAGAAAAAACAGCGTAAAGCCCAGAAGCCACGGCAGCAGAAAGAGGATTCCCCACAGGCCGGTCTTCTTTGAAAAGGACAGCTTCGCATAGGCGTTTCTGAAGGAAAGCGCAACGCCCGCAATCAGCAGAACGCCAAGCGCAATCGCCGCGATCCAGCTGCTCGCGCCCAGCGGATAAATTCCGAGGGCGTTCAGCCATATTGCCGCTGCCAGCCCGGCAAGCGCAGCGACAAGGAGTCCGATGCCAACCGCCTTCAGCGGAGCCTTTTTTCGATTTCTCATTCTGCGCCTCCCATTACCACAAAGTCCTGTGCGGGCACCGCGATTCCATCCTCCAGCACATCCGAGGCTCCATAGTTGACGTACACGGTTACGCCGCCCGTGTAGCGGATTCGGCGAACACCGGAGGTCAGAATTTCGTGCTGCACAACGCGCTCGTTCGCGACCGCGCGCCAGAACGCGCCATAGCGCACGGCGGCATATTCAATGTCGTTGAGCCATCGGTCATAGCGCGTCATGAAGCTGTTCTGCACGTCGAAATCCTCGGTGTGCAGGAAAACGGTTTCGTCCTCATACGACAGCCGGAAGTGCGGCGTGGACTTGCTCTCGACCGCATACAGAAGCTCCGTGCGAACGCCGTCATAGGCACTTTCATTCCACGCCCTCGTCGTATACACGCCGGTTCCCTCGAGCACCAGCTGCATGAACGGAATCGAAGCGTCCTCGACCTTGTGCGCGTTGTTTCCGCTCGGCAGATTGTAGATCAGCTCCGCATGAGCGAGCGCATAGTCGTTGGGCGCGTTCAGCGCAAGTCCGCCGGTGCCCGCGAGCGCGTCCAGCGCGCGCTGCGCCGTCTCCGTCGCGTGCACGCGGCTGATGTTCGCCTTGTTTCGATAGTCTCCCACGAGCAGATTGCCCAGATCGTCCACCGCGAGCCCCGTAACGCCAAGATTCGCCCGGCTGAGCGACCGGATGAACGTACTGACGTAGGTTTCAAGATAGGCGGGCGACACATAGAAGCTGTCCACATAGCCCGCCTGCTCCGCGAGCAGCGGCTCGGCGTAGGCCGTGATGCTCGCCGTGAAATTGTCGATGCGTCGGGCGGCCTGTGAGGATTTTTTGAAATTCTCGGTGGTATAGACCTTTTCGGCGTTCACCGTAAGATATACGCTTCCGCCAAGCTCCTCCGTCTTCTCCGCCAGCGCGTTCAGCTCCCGGGCGCTGCCGACGGCGGATTCAACGCGGACGTTCGCAAGCGACGCATGCTTTACGCCGCCCTTCAGAAATCCGTCCAGCAAAAGCACGGGGTTTTTGACTCCGGCCTCGGCGAGCTCATCCACGATTTCCGAGGCCTGCGAAAGCGTCGTGGCGGCAATGGTGGACTTGTACGGAATGCCCGCGAAGAATTTCGTCTTACGGACTGCGCCAATCAGCTCCACAAAGAAGGGAGCTTCCTCCGGCGCTTCGCTCTCGTTCAGCCTTCCGCGCGAAAGCAGATACTCGCGATAGGCATGCGCCATTCCCGTATAGTTCGCGGAATCGCCGTTCAGGAATTTATATCGCACGACGATCTCGCCGTCGTACACATCGCTCGGATAGCGCGGCGTGCTGCCGGAGCCCGAGCCAATCAGCGACACAAACTCAATGTCGCGCAGCGTGAAATACGAGTATACGCGATTGTAGGAATCGCTGCGCCCAGAAATATCGGCGTACAGCCCGGCAAGCTCCGCACCCTTTTCGATGATTGCGAGTGTCGCACCATCCTGCGTTTTGATGCCGTATACAGGCATGCGAATCGGCTCGGAGGCGGGTTTGTATGTATTCGTGTTTCGAAGCACGTCGCTTCCGTATACGGTGTCGGTGTAGGACAGCGCCGACAGCTTGCCGTTGTTCAGATAAATCAGGCTGCCGCTTCCATCCGGCACGAACATGTACCCCTCATCCTCCGCACCCGCGGACAGGAAGTACGGGAGCAAATCGATGCGCGTGACCGGGTTTCCCTCGGTGAATTCGATCGTGTCGCAGGGCACGCTGACCAGAAGGTCGCTGCCGTCCAGCGTGAAACGCACGGTGATGCCGATTCGCGGGTTGACCTTGGTCAGCTCGTGACCGTAGGCCGTGTTGTCCTCCTCCAGATCCTCCCTCGTGTACGTTCCAACCTCATAAAACAGCTTATACAGGTTCTGAAGCTTTACCTTGCCGATGTTGCCGTCGTCCGTGCGCACCCACATCGTGTTCTGGTACACGCGATAGTATTCGCGAAACGCCTTGTCGTCCCGCTCGCTCCAATTCGGGAGGAGCTTGTCATAATACTTGTCCAGCGGAATCATCTTCGGCAGGTC
This sequence comes from bacterium, assembly GCA_963618055.1. Classification (GTDB taxonomy): domain Bacteria; phylum Bacillota; class Clostridia; order Christensenellales; family Aristaeellaceae; genus SFHK01. Next base: position 36,261 of record CAVERI010000010.1, read on the forward strand.
TTCCACGCTGATCGTCATGTCGCCGATCGTATAGCGCACCTCAACGCCGCCGTCAATGTCCGTAATTTCATATTCCGAGTAGCCGACCGACATGGGATAGCTGTCCATGGAATCCCTCGTGCCGACAAACTCGTTCACCACGTAATACACGCGCAAGTTGCTCTTCTGCGCGTTCTTCGTGGTCTTGTTGCCGCCCTGTCCGTCCATGATCTTCGTCGCATGAATGCGGCCGTTCGCGCATTCCTCGACGCGCAGCTCCAGCGTTTCTTCATTGATATAGAGCTTCAGCTCGCCGTTGTCCGCGCACAGCCGGAAGCCATCCGTTTCCTCTGAAAGGACTCCGACGCACGCGCACGCGAGCGCAAAGCACAGAAGCGCCAGCATCACAATTCGTTTTCTCATACGCGCCTCCTTACATTTTCAGCTGCAGCTCGCGCCATATCGTGCGGAAGAAATCCCACACGTCCGCGAACAGCGAAAAGCCAAGCATCAGTATGAACACAATGACGAGAATCGCAAACAGCGTAAGCAGCACCATGCCGACACCCTGCGAGAAGCTGTAATCGTGTATGACAACCAGCCCGACGAACAGGTAGAACACGAACAGCGCGATTCCGATGCCGTTCAGCGCGCTGACGATGCTCATTTCGTCCAGCAGCAGCACGTTTGAAAGCGCCAGCGAGACGATTCTGAGCAGGCAGTATGGATACAGCGCGTACATCATCACCATAAAGATGTCCACGTACCGACCCTTGCCGTTCATGAGCGTGGTAACCGACCAGTTGCCGGTCACGAACAGCAGCACGGGAAACGCGGTCACCAGCATCAGATACAGCGTCGATATGCGATAAATATCGTTGCTGTTAGTCAGAAAGCCGGTATATACGTATTCCAGCACATTCAGCACGCAGCTGAGCAGCAGCACAAACAGGCAGAAGCCCAGACTGCCGGCGTTCGCGTTGCGCATTTCGTCAAACGCCTTGAACGGGTGCCCCAGCACGCGCGCAGGAAACCTGCGGCACGCATGGTCAACTCTGGTCAGCAGCTTCATGCCTCCCGCCTCCTTTTCCCGCCGCGTCTCCGCACGCATTTTATGGCCTTGACCGCGACGCCCAGCCCAGCCAGCGTTAGTATGCACGGAATCATGTACTCCTTGAGCGTCTCATTTCGAACCTTCTCAAGCGCCTTCGAGTAATACTTGCGGTCGTCGCCGCGTTCCAGATACTCCAGCGCGCCCTTCGGGTCTCCCCTTCGGAGCATCGCGCGGCCGATGCCGGAATAGGCAATGAACAGGTTCTGATTATAGGCCAGTGCCTTCCTCCAATCCTCCTCGGCGACCGTATAATCGTAGGCGTATTGAGCCTTGACCGCGTTCAGGAGGGCCGCGCCATACTCGGTCGGCGTGAACAGCTCAATGCTCTCCGCCGTGGAATCCAGTACCATGATGCCGTCGCCCACAAAATCCACGTCCACGGGCCCTCTGAAATAGCCCTTGCGATTTCCGGGGCCGCCGAAGATGAACAAAAGCTTGCTGTCTTCATTGTAGGCGAACACACGGTTTCTCGTGATGTCAAGGCACAGATACATGCCGCAGTCGTTCGTGTCGACCGCCACAAATTCGCTCGCGCCGACGGGCGCGCCCGTCGCGGTCACCTGATTCAGCCACAAATCGCCGCTGGGATAGGGGTCGTCGTCGTCCACGCGCAGGATGTTGTCCCCCTTCGCGTTCAGCCGCATGACGGATTCCGCCGCCGAGGCCGACTGAACGGTCGCGAAGATAAATCCCTCCGAATCGATGCACAGGTTCGTGAAGTCCGTCGGCAGCCAGAGCGACTGCTTGCTGCGCTGCGTATCGGTGGCGAGCTTTCGCCATAAAAGGTTCCACAGGTTCACCTTGACCTCGTTCACACCGTAAAAATTCGCGAACCTTCCGTCGGTGTCCAGCTCGACGATGCCCTCATACATGCCCTTCGCGACCACGAAAATTCGTCCCGCGTCGTCCACCGCCACCTGCGTTGGGCGGTACTTGACCGACGCGTCCACGCCCGTGATGCCCGGGTTATCAAGCACACGCAGAAGGTTATTCTCCGCGTCAAAGTGGAGGATGCGGCTCCGGTTCGGCTCGCAGACGTAGTATTCGCCCGCGTCCGTCGCGAAGATGCCTGCGTTGCTGTCAAAGCTCGCCGAGCGCCCGTCGAGCCCCGTATACGAGTCCGCGGCGTAAATCACATGAAAGTCCTCGTCAAAAATGACGATCTGATTGGTACAGGAAAGATAGATGCGGCCATTTTTCACGCATGCGGACTGCATGGACTTGAGACTTTTCAGCTCCGCGAAATCCGAGGCCATATAGGTGCGCGCGTGCGTATAGGCAGGCGGCACCGGCACGGCCCGCCCGTGCGGGTCGTAAATATAGTTCGACGAGCCCGCCGTCTCGGAAATTCCGGCAAGGCCGGAAAAGGCTGTCAGTGCGGCAAGCAGAAACAGCAGAACCTTTTTCATCTTCACGCCTCACTCCTTTATGCCGGACGTCGCCATAGTTTCCATGACATTGGACTGGGAGATAATGAACGCGATCAGCGGAACCACGAACATGAACAGCGCGCTCGCCGCGACCACGCCCGTGCGCGCCACGCCGGAACCCGACAGGTTCTGAAGCATGGCCGCCAGCGGCTTCCGGCTTTCGGTATAGATAAAGCTGCCCGCCGAATTTCCCCACAGTCCCTGAAAGCAGACGATAAACAGCGTAATCCACGCCGGCTTCACGGCAGGCATGATGATGCGCCAGAGCATACCGAAATAGCTGGAGCCGTCGATGGACGCCGCGTCAATCAGCGCCGTGGGTACCTGCTCCATGAAGTTCTTCATGAGGAATAGACCCAGCGGCAGCGAAAAGGCCGGGAAGATGATCGCCCAGTACGTATCGACCAGCCCAAGCCGGCTCATGATCATGTAGGTCGGCACCGCCGTCACAGAGGATGTGAACATCAGCGAATACATGATGATTCGGCTTAAAAACTCGCTGCCCGGGAAGCGGAACTTCGCCAGCGGGAACGCCGCCATGGACGACAGCACGATATGCCCCACGCAGCCCGTGAGCACGATGAACAGCGTGTTGAACAGATACCGGAGAAACGGCACCAGCGAATCCGCCAGAATGGAAAACAGCTGGGCAAAGTTATCGGTCGTCGGCTGAATGACGAACAGCCGCGGCGGGTAGATGAACAGCTCATTGATCGGCTTGAACGCATTCGAAACCATGAACACGACCGGGAACAGCGAAATCAGCGCGAACAGCGTCAGAAAGATCAGAAGCGTCAGGCTGCCGCTGACCGAGCGGTTCGTGTGCTTTCCCGTCAGAAAGCGCCCGAAGACCGTGTGCGAATATTTGAGAGAACGCGTCCTTTCACTCCTTGCAGGGGTCATATCACGTTCCCACCTTTCTGATCCACTTCTGTATCACAACGTTGAGTCCAAGCATGATGAAGAACAGAAGCACCGCAATCGCACACGCGTAGCCCATCTCGAGGCGAATAATGCCGTAGTCGTTCAAATGGTTGATGATCGTGTGCGTGGCGTAGTTTGTGGACGGGAAGCCGTTCAGCGCGACCGTAATATCCGCGACGGAGAGCGAATTGGTGATGGACATCACCGCACCGAAGAGCAGCTGCGGCTTCATGTTCGGAAGCGTTATGTACCAAAGCTCCTGCCAGCGGTTGCGGATGCCGTCGATTTCACCGGCCTCATACTGCGCACGGTCGACGCCCTGCAGACCCGCGATGAACGAAAGAAAGCCCACGCCCAGACTCATCCACAGCGAAACCAGCACAACTACACCCATCATGTAGCTTGCGTCCTTGAGCCACAGGATGGGATCGGAAATCAGTCCCCAGCTCATCAGGCGCGAATTGATGAATCCGTATGGGTCGCCGGAGAACAGCTGCGTGAATACCACGTAGGCATTGCCCGAAATCGACGGCGCGTAGAACACGACCGTCAGAATCGTGCGCAGCGTTCGCGGCAGCTCGTTAATCAGCCACGCCATCAGAAAGGAAAACGCGTAGCCGAACGGGCCGATGATCAGCGCCAAAAGGAAGGTGTTTTTGACCGCTTTAAGGAAAATCGCGTCCTCCAGCAAAAGATTCGTGTAATTGTTGAACCACACAAACTTCGCGGGCTGCAGCACATTGTAGTCCATAAAGCTCAAATACACCGCTATGCCCACGGGCAGAACCGTGAACAGGAAGAAGCACAGCATAAACGGCGCAATCATCAGATACAGCTGCCGGTTCTTTTTAATCTGATGCCACAGGTGCTGCCCCCGCGTCATGGCGTGGACAGTTTTGACGGTTTCAGTCATCTGCGCGCTCCCTCCCTATTCCGAAATCAGTCCAAACTCCAGCCGTTTCTTGGTGATTTCCCGGTTGATTTCCTCGTTGCACTCAAACAGCGTATCCACGGCGTTTTCGTATTCCGTAATCACCGTGATGAACGCGTTGTACACATATCTTCCGGTGATATAGCCGCCCGGCACCTGCGGAACACCGTGCAGATCATGCAGCGCCGCCTTGATCGTATTTTCCATCTCGAAGGGCCACACCGCGTTCTGATAGCTTTCGAGGTTCGCAACCAGATAACGCCCAGCCGTTCCAAGCACCGCTTCCATTTCGCGGGCGTAGGCGGTCTGCGTTTCGGCGGCCGTCCACCATTTCAGAAACGCCCACGCGGCCTCCACCGTGCCGTGCGCCTCCGCCATGTTGCGGACGATCATGGCCGACGAGGTTACGCAGGGCACGTCGTGCGAAACTGTGCCGTCCGCCTGCCTGGTTCCGGGCACGCGCGCAATCGTCCACGCGCCTCGAATTTCCGGCGCGGAAACCGCGAGCGTATTATAATAGCCCAGATCGACGATGCCGATCGGCACCTCGCCGATTCGGAATCGGGTGACGAAATCAATATCCTGCGGGAAATTGTGCTGGGTGTAGTAGCGCGTCCACGCCCGGAAGGCGGAGACGGCCTCCGGCGAGTCGAGCTGCGTCTTCGCGCCGTCGGGCGCGTAGATTTCGCCGCCCGTCTGATACAGAAGCGACAGGAACACCGTGTTGATCGCGCGGCTGTTTCCCATCGACAGCGCCGCGCCGAGCGTGGATACCGGATTGGTGTCGAGATAGATTTCCATGTTGTTCTTTTCAAGCACGGGAATCAGGTCGACCAGCTCCTCCCACGTCTGCGGAACGGAGAGATTCAGCTGCTTCAAAATGTCCGTGCGCACGAACATGACCGGGTAGCTCATCTGATCCGGCAGGCCGTACACGCCGCCCTCATATTCGGAGGAAAGCAGCGCGGCCTGCGAAAATCGCGCGGCGACCTCCGGGTAGTCGTCAAACAGGGTAAGATCATACGCCGCGCCTCGGAACGCGAAATTGACGGGCGCGCTGTTCGCGATCTGGATAACCGCGTCCGGGCCGTTCCCCGTCGCGGTCGCGGGCAAAACCACGTCCGCTCCGATCAGCTTCAGGTTGACCTTCACACCGTATTCGGTTTCAAAGCTCTCATTGATTAGTCTGCGGATTACGTCGAACTGGTCGCGCCCCGTCGAGAGCCACACGTCGATTTCCGCGCCGTTTCCATCGGCCTGCGAGCTGCTGACGTTGTAGTCATTCGTGAATGAACCGGCAAAGGCACGAAGGGCGTGCCACGCGCTTTCAAAGAAATTCGCGTCCGCCCGCACGTTCGGCTCATCGGTTCCGTAAATCAGAAAATAATCGATTTTCAGCGGCTGATCGGCGAGATCAAGCACCGCCTTGCCCATCGAGGTGATGCATTCCTTGAACGCGCTCAGATGCTTGATGACCTTGCTTTCGTCGCCGGTCATGGTGTCAATCAGAGAGAGCATGCGGCTCATTCCGGCTGTACGCTCGGAATTGGAGCCGGTCAGCACCGTAAGGCGCAAAAGTATCTCATTCACGCGCCCGCGCAGCGCTCCGAGTCTGGCCGGAAGCCCGCTCATGCGCGTGAAAAGCTGATAATCGCGATAGGTATCGGGGTTCGAGCCGGTAATGGCCACAATTTCGCGGTACAGCGCGTTCAGCTCCGCCGTCACGTCGTTCAGCTCGGTGATGATGCCGCCCAGCTTGCCAAGCGAAACCTCCAGCTCAATGTGGTTTATGCCTTTTTCAAGGTAAATCCAGTATTCGCGGACAAGCGCGCCGCCCTCTCCATATTCGCCGAGTGCGCCGAACTGCCAGCTGTCGCTGTCATAGAAGCGCAAATCGCGCGCCTCCGCAAAGGGAAGTTCTCCGTTCACCGTCAGGCTGCGCGTCGCGTACAAGCCTCTCAGGTCGCTCTGCTTAAAGCGCAGACCGATTCGGTACAGCGCGGATTCCGGCGCCTCGATTTCCCACGCAAGCCATTCGCCGGGCTCATTCCATGCCGATCCGCCGATCATATTCAGTACGATGTTGGAATAGTGATAGGGCTCCGTAAGGGGCGACGTGCGGTCATTCAGCGGATAAAAGCTGGGGCCGCTTTTCAGATATGCGTCCTCAGCCTGCACCTTCGTGCTCTCACCGCTATAATAGGAAACGCCGTTTTCGATATGCAGAGAAAGATATTCCTCATAGCTTGGCGTATGCGGACGCGGCGCAAGCGAAAGAGCACCGAGGATCATATCCTCCCGGCGCGACGCGAGCCGCAGCGTGTGTTCTCCTTTTTTAAGCGCGATCAGCAAAGGCTCCTGAATATATCCGCTTCCGTCCGTCAAATATACCTCGCGCCACGCGGGAGCCTCAACCTGAGAGGGAAAGGGCTGATTGCCCTTCACCGTTTTGTAGTCGTCATTTTTATTGCTCCAAAGCCTTGAAAACGAAAGACTCTCAAGCGCGGAATAGGGAAGCTCTCCGTCGATCAAAAGCTCCCTCTGCATGTCGGCGCCCGTGCCCGCGCCGGGGAAGTATCGAAGCCTCACCGCGTACAGCGCGTCCTCGGGAACGATGACACGGTACTCGACAAAGCCCTCCGAGGTCGTGTAAAGCGATCCGTCCTCAAGGGTGTACGCTCCCTCCATTTCCATGTGGGAATAGGCCGCGGGCAGAATCCGCACCTCGGCGGCCGCGTCCGGGTAGGCATGGAGCGCCAGATAGGCATCGTAATCGCTGTCAGCGTATGCCGTCAGGCACAGTCCCAGCACGACGGCAAGCAGCAGTGTGATTCGCAGCTTCATTCTATTCTCCCATTCACAAGCAGCTTGATAAACAGAAGGCAGGGCGTGCCGCTTCCGCGTTTGCGCGTTTCCTGCCCATGTTCTCAAAATCTCCGGGCGGAGCACCGCCCGGAGACAAGAGTGGTTGCCGATTACTTCAGGCCGGCGTCCTTCAGATTGGCTTCAATCTGGGGCGCGATGGCTTCCATAACGGCGCGCATGGAGAGATTGTCATACACGGCGTAGCGGATCGCGTTGCCGAACCAGTTGATTTTCTCGTTCTCGCTGTAGGTGCAGTTGAGCAGATCAGCGTTGCCGAGGGTCGCGCTGTTGTTGTACACGGTGCGGGTGGTCAGCCAGTTGTAGAGGATCGCGTCCTCTTCGTAGTTGAAGCTGCCCATGTCGATTTCCTTGTTCTCTTCCTGACCGGCGGCCATGGCCGCGAGCTCTTCCTGACGCTCCTCGGTCACGAACAGGTCGTAGCACAGGTTGGTCAGCGCCTCGATCAGGTAGTCCTTCTCGATGCCGGGGAAATCGTTCTCTACGCCCGCAAGGATGTTGCCCATGCAGCCATAGTCATAGTACGCGGCTCTGTAGTTGTCAGACAGCGTGGTGTAGTCGTTGTTCTCGATGGTCACGCTGCTGCCCCACGGATAGGGAACGAAGCCCCAGTTGACGCCGTTGTTGTTCAGGCCGCCCATCTGCCAGGTGGCGCGATGGGTCATGGCGACCTCAATACCCTGATCGAAGGTCGCGGCGGGCGTGCCCCAGTTGTCGTAGCTGCCGCTCTCGGTGACGTTGGGCATGCGGCATACGCCGGCGTTGAACAGCTTCTGGAGGAACTCCATGGTCTCGATGTACGCGTCGTCCGTGAACGTCACATCCAGCGTGTTGCTCACCGGCTGGGTGCCGTTGCAGGTGGAGGCGAAGATCGACCAGTAGTTGGGATCGATGAAGAACGCGAAGTCGCCTTCCGGCAGCTTGCTCTGCAGCTCCACGAGGTAGTTGTAGAAGTCGTCATACGACCACGTGCCGTTGAGGAACATCTCGGTGGGCGTGAACTCCATGCCCGCTTCCTCGATCATGGCCTTGTTGTAAACCAGACCCTCGGTGCCCTGATAGCTCGTTACAAAGCCATAAACGCCGTCGCCGGAAACAACGGTTTTCTTGAAGACTTCCGGCATTTGCAGCGTGTCAAGCGCCTTGCCGATCTCTTCGAGGCCGTTGTTGGCGGTCATGGTGATCAGCCACATCGCAGAGAAGTTGTTGGTGATGTGCCAGCAGGGACTGCCGGACGCGATGGACTGCAGCCACTCGGTGGTGAACTCGTCGTACTCGACGGTCGGATTGTAGAACTCGAATTCGCAGTTGTACTTCGCCTTGGCGGCCTCATAGATGGGCAGCCACTTGTCCTTGTCCACTTGATCGGTGTCGGCGGCGTAGGGATTCGGAGTATCCCAGTTGCGAACCTTCACGGTCATGCCCTTGAGATCGTACTTCTGCGCGGCTTCCTCGCCATGTGCAAGAGCGCACACAGACAGCAGCATTGCAAAAGCAAGCACCAGACTGAGAAGTTTTTTCATGCGCGATTCCTCCTACTTTTTTTACAGCTTCACTGCATTTTTAATCTTATCATCTTAAATCAACTTTGTCAACTATTTCCGACTGTAAATTTAAAATATTTCCGCCAAACGGCTAATTTTAAGGCACGCCTCGTCTCTGCATAAAAACCCCCAAAGAGTTCTCGCTTCCCCAGCGGGCTCGAGACCATGGATCTGAACGGTTATGGATTATCAGTCCGGCAGCTGCCAGCACAAAGAAAAGTAGATACTGCCGCTGGAGGATGTTCTCTCCCAAGATTATCCGCGCGTCTGGCAGACAGAATCCGTTCAACGATGGAACCGTCGAATGAGCCGCCTGCTCTGATAGAAAGTATTTATTAAACGGAAACACTGGCTTTTCCAGCGGTTGTATGGTATAGTAATCGTGTTTCATGGGAACGGCGGGAGGTGGAGCTATGGGTGCGGCGAAGCGAAGAGCGATCGCGGGGGGCTGTTTTGCGATCGGGCTGTTTATCTTTGCCGGCGTTTTTCCACGGATGCTGGAGCGGACGACGGGTTCGCTGCTGTCCGCTGCGTGCTTTCTGCTGACCGACCTGATTTATATCGGTCTGGCCATGGCATGGGGCTTTTCCGTATCGCACCGGATTTTGCACCGGGCTGTGCGGCATTATCTGCTGCTGGGCTGTGCGATGACCGTGCTGTGGCTGTTCCTGCGCACGGTCAAGTATCGCTTTTTCGTGGATTATAACGTTATGCGGCATATATGGTATCTATATTATGTGCCGCAAACGCTCGCGCCGTTGTTCAGCCTGTTCGCGGCGCTGCGGCTGGGGCAGCGGGAGGACGATGGTCTGACCTTCGGCTGGTATCTGCTGCTCATTCCGGCGGCGCTGCTGATCGGCGGCGTTCTGACCAACGATCTGCATCGGATGGCGTTTCGAGCCGCGCCGGGCGCGGTGACGCTGGAGGCGAATTATACCCACGGCTGGGTGTATTATCTCGCCATGTCGTGGACGGTGGGTCTGTTGCTGGCGAGCGGGATTGTGCTTTATTGCAAGTGCCGCGTTTCCGAGAGCCGGCAATACGCATGGGTTCCTCTGTGCGTGTTCGGGAGCGGGTTCATCCTCTGCACTCTGAGCTTCACGGACGTCTATCCCCTCCACGAGATACCGGAGTGCGTCTGTCTGACGTTCGTGGCGTCATGGGAAAGCTGCCTGCAAATCGGACTTCTGCCAACCAACAGCCATTACCGTTATTTCTTTTCCGAGTCTACCATCGCCGCGCAGATTGTGGATGGACAGGGAGCACCTGTTTACCGCGCGAAAAACGCGCCAGACCTTGCGCCCGACCAGCTAAAGACGGCGGCGCGTAAGGCCATTCTGTTGGATGCGGATTCGCGGCTGCAAAGCGCGCCGGTTCAGGATGGGCGCGTGTATTGGGTGGAGGACATTTCACGGATCAATCGCATTCGGGAGCAGCTTTCCGAAATCAATGCGCAGCTTTCAGAGGAAAACGAGCTGATTCAGGCGGAAAACGAACTGAAACGGCAGCGCTCGCAGGTCGAAGAAAAGAACCGCCTCATGGACGCGATGATTGCCCTCGTGCAGCCGCAGCTGCTGCAAATCAATCGGCTTCTGGAGGCAGAAAGCGTTCAGAATTTGAAGCGGATCTGTCTGCTGGGCGCATACGTCAAGCGCCGGGTGAATTTGGCCTTGATCTGTGAAAAAAAAGAGACTGTACCCGCGGACGAGCTTTCGCACTGCGTCCGTGAATCGCTGACGTATCTTGCGCAATACGGCGCGGTCTGCGCGCTGCATCAGGAAGGGAAAGGCAGCGTAAGCAGCCGCGACGCGCAGGCCGCTTACGATTTCTTTGAGGATTGTCTGGAAAACGCGCTGCCCTCGCTCAGCGCGCTGATGGTGCGGGTGGAATGTGGCGAGCGCTTTTCCATTCGGCTGATGCTGGAGGACGCGGCGGGACTGCCGAACGCGGAGCCATACGGCTCCTTGGGGAAGCTGTCCCTTGACGACGCAGACGGCGAAATGTGCGCGACGCTTGTCTTTGATCGAACAGGAGGGAGCCGATGAGTGGGTCGAACGCCGGAATGCTTTGCACCTTTTTGCTGATCAGCACGATTGCCGGTCTGTTTGGGTGCATGAGCGCAGCGCGCTGCCATCGTCGCTTTGCGTTTGCGATTTCCTTGGCGATAACCGTGCTGGATTTTGCGCCGATGGCGGCGCTGCTTTCCCGCCTGCCAATCAGCGAAACGCTTTCCCCTGCCTCTTGGACGGCGGCGGTATCGCTCTTGACGGCGCTCAGCCTTTTCGCGTCGTGCAGGCTGTGGCTTCGAAGCAGGCGGCAGCTCTCGCCGATTTCCATCAAGGAAAGCTGCGATCACCTGCCCTGCGCGCTGTGCTTTGCGTGGGAGAACGGCCAGCCCTGCCTGAAAAATCTCACGATGGACGAGCTGAGCCATTCGCTCACGGGAGAGGCGCTGTTCAACGCGAACGTTTTCTGGGGAATTGTTGAATCGCAGCCCATCGTCACGCTTCCAAACGGCCAGACATGGAGCTTTTCGCGAGCCCGACTGCACATGGATGGGCGCACCGTTTACCAGATTACCGGCACAAACATCACCGAGGAAGCGCGTCTCCGGCGAAAGCTGGAAAGGGATAATCTTCGATTGAAGGCCATGAACCGCAGGCTCCGGCGGTACGGACGGGACGTGCAGGAGGCGACGCGGGAAAGGGAGATCCTGCGCGCCAAGACGCGCGTTCACGACGAGATCGGCCATGTGCTTTTGCAAACCCGTCAGTTCCTTTCCGGAACGCAGGGCGACGCGGAAAGCGTCTGCGCCGCATGGCGGCAGAATGTCCGGCTTCTGCTGGGAAAATATGCGGATGAATCGCGCGCGGCTACGTTTGAGCAGCTCTCCCGCGCCGCACGAGCCATCGGCGTGAGCATTGAGCGCGGCGGCGCGTTTCCGGCGGAGGACACGGAAAACGCGCAGTTGATCGAAGCCGCCGCCCACGAATGCCTGACGAATCTGGTGCGGCACGCGGGCGGCACGCGACTGGAAATCATCAGCGAGAAAACCGCGTCCGGCTGGTGTGTTCGTTATCTCAACGATGGCAAAGCGCCGACCGCCCCCATCGTCGAGGGCAGCGGACTGTCTGCGCTGCGCGCCCGAACGGAGGCCGCGGGCGGTGCGATGGAGATTGCGGATGCTCCGCGTTTTCAGCTGACGCTGATTTTGCCCAAGGAAAGGCAGGAATCTATATGAAATACAAGGTGATGATCGTAGAGGATCAGACCATGCCCCGCGAGCTGTTCGAGCTGCGGATTCAAGCCTCGGAGCACTTCGAAACCGCGCTTTCCATCGACAACGCCGCGCTGGCGGACGTGTATTGCCTGCGCATTCCGGTTGATCTCATCCTGATGGACGTTGTCACCCGCGACGGCGAAAGCGGACTGGACGCGGCGGCGCGAATCAAGCGCGCCTTCCCGCAGATTAAAATCATCATCGTAACCTCCATGCCGGAATGCTCCTACCTGAGCCGCGCGCGGGAAATCGGCGTGGAGAGCTTCTGGTACAAGGAGGAGCAGCGCGAAGGCCTGTTGGACGTGATGGAGCGTACGATGGCGGGCGAATCCGTCTATCCCGACGAAACGCCGGAGCTTCAATTAGGGCTGGCCAGCAGCCATGAATTCACCGACCGCGAGCTGGAGGTCCTGCGCGAAATGACCGGCGGCGATACAAATCAGGAGATTGCCGAAAGGCTGCATATGTCCGTCGCGACCGTCAAGACGCACATTTTGAATATGCTGGAAAAAACCGGCTTTCGCAACCGCACGGAGCTGGCCGTGCGCGCGAGGGAAAGCGGGCTGGTGATTTTAAATCGAAAAACGGATTCATTTTCTTGATAAGGAGCTGCCCGCGGGCGGCTTTTTGTTCTAAAAGAAAAAATAGCCATTTGGCTGATGTGAGGCGCTTGAATTTCTGCTATGCTTATTTTATAAGGGGGAGTTTTATGCGAGAGATTGTCGTCAGCATGCAAAACACGCTTTTGTCGGAGGCCGTCGCGCGGTCGCTTTGGGAAACAGGCGAATTTCGCGTGGAGCAGGTTCTGCCCGGGAAAACCGAGGATACCTTTGCGCTCTGTCAGGCCGCGCAGGCGGATATTCTGCTGATGGAGGTCAGCCGTCTGAATGCGTACACGCTGGACAATCGGCTGGAGCTGATCGAACGCGTGCGCAGGGCGGTTCCCGGATGCAAGTTCGTGCTGCTGTGCGACGAAAACAGCGACCCGGAGCTGGCGCATCGCGTGATGTGCGCCCGACAGGATCGGCGGATCGACGCGTTTTTATACGCCTCCGTTACGCCTGCCTACCTGACCGCCGCACTGGACGCGCTGTGAAAGGAGATGCATCATGAAGAGACGGCTGATTCACAGTTTTTTCGGATTGCTGGCGGTCTTCGCGCTGTGCGTCTGCATGCCCTTTTCCGGTGCCGCGCTGCCGGAAAAGGCACCGATGGCAGAAGCCTTCTTCTATTCGCGCAGCGGGATGTCCACATACGAAGAGCGAAGCTACCAGATCAGGCAAACGAAACGCGGCCGCTTTGTTTGGATAGAACTGCACTATAACCATTGCATCGTGCTGCCCATGACCGACGCGGACACGGAAGCGTTTTCCGCGCTGCTGCACGAGCTGAAGCTTACGGAGTGGAACGGCTTCAGAAAGAGCGATCCCGATGTTCTGGACGGGGAGGACTTCTCGCTGAGCGTCGTTTTCTCGGACGGCAGCGAGCTTTCGGCGTATGGCTCAAACAGCTTTCCCAGCGGGTATTCGGACAAGATGAGCCGGGTCGAGGACTTCTTCCGGGCGCTCATGGAGGATTACGAAATCGATATTCCTGAATAAAAACAAATCAAGGAGGATTAAAGAGGAATGAAGAAGATCAGAACGCTGACCGTGCTATTGCTTGCCATAGGGCTGCTCCTGTGCGCCGCCGTTCACGCGGAGGGGCAGGGAGCCTTCTACTATGATGCCAACAACTGGTATCTATCGCTGCGCGGCGAATTGAGCGGCGATGTGGAGGTTCCCTCCATTGTGGATGATTACTACGTCCAAACCATCGGCCTCAACGCATTTTACGAGCAGCACGGCGTCACCTCGCTGACAATGCCGGACACGCTGTACGTTCTGCAGGACGGCGCTATTTGCAGAATGGACGCGTTGAGCCGCGTAACGCTCAACGAGGGACTTGAGGTGATTGGCACAAACAACTTCAGCAACTGTCCGTCGCTGACCAGCCTGACCATTCCCGCCAGCGTGCGCATAATGGAAGCTGCCATCGGCAGCTGCGACAGTCTCAAGGAAATCACATTCGAGGGCGAGTGCCCCCTGTTCCTTGACCCCGCCTTCTGCTTT
>CAVERI010000011.1:0-48724 GCA_963618055.1 bacterium
GGCAGCAGCGCATTCAGATTATCTACAACGCCATTGGCGCAGTAGAAATCCCCAACGAAAAAGAAGCGGCATAGCCGATATTTCTACCGACTATGCCGCATTTTTTTCCGGGATTAAAAATCCCTACGGAGCACCTTCTAAGGGAAGCACCCTTTTGCGCGTAGGAGGGTCAGAACATCCAGCCCTCCCAAAGCCTTCGCCACGCGTCCGGGAAGCCCTGCCGCGCGACGGAACTGGCGGCAACCACGGGAATGCGGGCAATGGTTCGGCCGTTCAGCAGAATGTCGACGGAGCCAACCTCGTCTCCCGCGGCAATGGGCGCGGCGACGCTGGACGGCAGGCTGGGCTTCAGCTCGATTTCGGCGGCTTCGGATTTGTTCATCAGAAGCGTCAGGTCGCCGTCCAGCGTCAGCGGCACGCTTTCAAGGCTTCCGCCGGTCACGGGCAGCTCTCCGCGCACGCGCGTGCCTTTTTCGGCCGCGGTAAGCAGGCGATAGTTGGCAAAGCCGTGGTCAAACATTGTTTCGGCGCAGGCGAAGCGCTTTTTGCCGCTGCTGCCGCCCAGCACTACGGCGATCAGGCGCATGCCGCCGCGCTTGGCGGTGGCGGCGATACAGTAACCGGCTTCGTTTGTGGAGCCGGTTTTACCGCCGTCGCAGCCGTCGTAAAAGCGAATCAGGCGGTTTGTGTTGGTAAGGTCGGTCACGCGCCCGTCGCCGTGATCCACCTTGTCCATCCAAATGCCGGCGTACTTGTAATACAGCTCGTGGCCGAACAGCGCGGCGGACATGCGCGCCACGTCGCGCGCGGTGGTGTGCTGTCCCTGCGCGGGCAGGCCGGTGCAGTTCACAAACACGGTGTCCTTCATGCCCAGCGTCTGCGCGCGGGCGTTCATCTGCTTCACAAACAGCTCCTGCGAACCATACAGATGCTCGGCAATGGCCACGGCGGCGTCGTTGGCGCTGCCGACGATGGTGCTTTTCAGAAGCACGTCCAGCGTCTGCACCTCGCCGGTATCCAGAAGCACCTGCGAGCCGCCCATGCCGGACGCGGTTTTTGATATGGTCACGCGGTCGTCAAGCGACACACGCCCGGCGTCGACGGCCTCAAGGCACATCAGAATCGTCATGATTTTGACGACGGAGGCAACCGGGCGCTTCTCGTCGGCGTTTGTTTCAAAGATGATCTGTCCGCTGGAGGCTTCCATCAGGAGCGCGCTTTTGCATTCCAAAGGCACGGGCGCGCTCTCCTCCAAGGGAAGCAGGGACAGCTCCGCGCGCGCCGGCGCGAGAAAACCAAACAGAAACACGAGCAGAATCGAAAAACGCCGCCTGAAACCGTGCATGGAAAGCACCTCCCGCCGTTCATTGATGCATCATACGCGCGGAAGGTGATTTCGATGAATTTTTATGGGGAAATCAGACGCGGGTGGTGTGAAAATCAGCCCCGCGCCTTCGGCGAAGCACACGATGGGGGCGGGGGCGAAGAGCGAACGCGGAGGAGGGTTGAGCTTTGGCGCGCGTTACGGAGGCGCGAAAATCAGCCCCGCGCCTCGCGGAACGCGTCTTCAGCGAAGCGCACGATGGGGGCGGGATCGGAGAGCGAATGCGGGTGGTGGTCGCAGTTTGGCTTCAAAATCGTTTCGACCGTTTCGCCCGCGGCACAGCGACGCGCCGCAAAAACGGCGCCGTTTTCCGCATAGGGAACCACGCGGTCGGCCAGACCGGCGACGAGCAGGATTTTCGCGCCCTTCAGCGCGGGATCCGCGGCGCGGTCGACGGGGTTCTGATTAAAACAGACTGCGGTCTGTTCTGTTAGGCCGTAGCACGTCAGGCATTCGGCCCATTCGCGCGGCCAGCGCTCGGCCTTGCCCATGCCGCCGGGCCAGCTTCGAATGTCGAGCACGGGCGCGTCCAGATACAGCGCCGCGAAGCAGCCGGGATGGGCGAGGGCGAAGTTGACGGCGTACAGCCCGCCGCGGCTGAAGCCGAAGAGCACGGGGAAGGGGCTGAGCGCGTATTCGGCGGTTACGTGGCGATAGAAGCCGTACATGGCTTCGACGGCCTCCGGGCAGCCGTACAGATCGGACGCGTGCAGGTAGGCGACGTGCCAGCCGCGGGCGAGCAGCGCGCGGTCGGCAAAATCAAACGCGCCGAGAAATTCCGCGCGCCACACCCACGGCCGGCCCGGCGCGGGCTGGTCGGGGCAGATCAGCACGGCGTCCCTGCCGTTCAGGGAGAATTCGATTCTGCGATTTTCCTCCATAAAGAAACCTCCTTCGCGGTTTCGCACCCGTTTTTCGCGGCGGCATATGATGCGGTGTGGGCGCCGGAGGGCGTCCGGAGCGTAAAAACGGGAGGAATGCGTGTATGTCGTTTTACAGCTATAAGAACGCAAATGCCGACACCAGCCCCGGTCAGATCACGGGCAACGCCATGGACGGAATCTGCGAACGCATCTGTATTCAGGTGAAGAACGTTTACGATTCGTGCCTGCAGCAGGAGCAGCTGAACAACAAGGAGGTCACGGTGTCCAACATCGTGCCCGTGCTGCCCAACACCAACTGCGGCGCTCAGGAAGCGAACCGCAGCTGCCGTTGCGATTGCAGCGGCAACAGGTGCAACTGCCGCTGCGGCACCTGCGGCGAGATTACTTATCAGGACGCGCTGGAAAATGCCGAGACCGCCGAGTGTCTCCCGCAGCCCTGCGGCACGTGGACGTTTGAAAGCTGCCGCTCCTCGACCACCGAGGGCGTGATTTCGAACCTGTCTGTGGATCGCCTGTGTGACCGGCCGCAGTTCGCGCGCGTTAAGGGCGACGTTTCTATCCCCATTGACGTGCTGTTCATCGACCAGAAGTGTCAGGAATGGATGGGTCAGGCGACGCTCAAGGTATCCAAGGACGTTCTGCTTGCCATCCCGGACGAATCTATCGTGCCGTTTACGCTGGAAAGTCTGGTCAGCGCCATCTGCGTCAGCGGACGCTATGTGGGCAACTGCAAGTTCCAGATTACCATCTGCGTGACGGTGGTGCTGAAGATTCTGGCCGAGGTGGAGGTCATGGTGCCGTCCTATGGATTCTGCGAAATTCCGCCGTGCGAGGAGTTTGCCGAGAGCGTGTGCGACGAGTTCTTCTCGCTGCCCATCTTCCCGCGCTCCAGCGCATGCCAGAAGGCGGAGAGTACCGCGACGGCGAGCGCAACCACCAGCGGCTGCTCGTTCTACACGGGCGGGAAACCCACCTGCAGCGGAAGCTGCTCCGCGAGCGGAAGCGTCGCGGGCGCGACGGCCACCGGCTGCTCGTGCTCGACCTGCTCGAACTGCGGCACCAGCTGCGCCGGAAATTCGACGCTGTGCCCGCGCTGCGGCTGCACGATGACGGGCAGCAACTAACCTACCCCTTGGCGGCCGCCGCCCCCGCCATTCATGAATGCAGCGGGCGGTTTCAGATAGACGCCGGCGCTGATCGAACCGAATTTATACAGATGAGACCGGCGTCACATACATATCGATGTGGCGGAGGGAATTTCCCTCCGTCATTTTCTTTTTGAAGCGGACAAGTGGCGTTGGCTTATATCCGGTAAAACCAGCCGTCCTCTGCGCGTTCGCACACGGCGGACAGGCGGTTGGGGGTGAGGCAGAAGTCGAGGTCGGGCTGGAAGCCGAGGGAAAGCAGGCGGTTATAGTGCCGGGTGGCGGAGAGCGCGCGGGGCAGATTGTCCCGGGCGGCGAGCCACAGGGTTTCGAAGGCGATTGCCGCGTCGTCCCTTTCGTCGGCGTTCAGACACAGGGACAGCGCGCCGGCGGTCAGCGCGTCCTCCAGTGTGAACGCGCCGGCGGTTCCGGCGCACACGATTGCCACGGAAGCTTCCTTTTTACAGGCCTCCGCCGCCGCGCCGACGTTTACGAGCGCGGCCAGAAGCAGGCGGCGCGCAGGCGCGCAGGCGGCAATGGCGCGCGTGCCGTTGGTCGTCGTCATAACCAAGCGCTTCCCGCCGATGGCTTCGCGGATGTATTCCAGCGGGGAATTGGAAAAATCAAAGCCGTCGATCTTCAGCGCGCTGCGTTCGCCGCCCAGAAGCGCGCCGCGCGCCTTGGCGGCCTCGCGGGCGGCCTCGACGGTCGCGCAGGCGAGCAGTCCGGCGCAGCCGTTATTCATGGCCGCGGCGGCGACGCTGGTCATGCGCAGGGTGTCGATAACGATGGCCGCCGCGCCGTCCAGATCGCCGGGAAGCAGGTCGTTCGGCGTGGCAAAGCAGCGAATTTTCATGTGGTTTCCTCCATCCAGCTCTCGTACAGCGTGCGCATCCAGCCGCATACGTCCATGTCGTACACCTGCCGCAGGTGCTCGTCGGTGAGCACGGCTCGAATGTCGCCCGCCGCGCACACGCGGCCGTCCTTCAGAAGCAGCGCGTGCGTGCCGTAGGCGCGCGCCAGCGACAGATCGTGAACAACGGACACGACGCAGCGGCCGCTTTGCGCGACCCAACGGCGCACGAGGTCAAAAATCTGCTTTTGATATTTGGGGTCAAGATGGTTCGTCGGCTCGTCCAGCAGCATCAGGCGCGGATCCTGACACAGAAGCTGCGCAAGAAACGCGCGCTGCATCTCGCCGCCGGACACGGTAAGCACCGACTGATTCAAAAAGCCGGTTAAGCCCGTCTTTTCCACGGCGTCGAGAAACTGCGCTTCGTCTTCCTCGCTGTGCGGGGAAAGCGGGCCGCGCGCGTGGGCGTATCGCCCCATGCGGACGATCTCTTCCACTGTGAACGCGTAGCTCACGTGGTGGTTCTGCGAAAGCACGCCAAGCCTGCGGGCGCGGGCGCGCGGCTTCATGCGGCGCACGTTTTCGCCGTCCAGCCGCACCTCGCCCGTATAGGGCACGCCGCCGGAGATGGCGTTTACAATCGTGCTCTTGCCCGCGCCGTTGGGGCCAAGAATCATGAGCCACTGTCCCTCGCGCGCGGTAAAGCTGACGTTTTCAAGAATTCGCGCGCCGCCGAGGGTCACGGAGAGGTTTTTTACATCAAGCACGGCTTTTCCTCCCCGATTTCGCAAAAATATAGATGAACAGCGCCGCGCCGATCAGCGAGGTGACCACGCCGATGGGCAGCTCGAGCGGGCTTAGCAGCGTGCGCGCGACGAGGTCGCACAGCATCAGGAAAATCGCGCCGCCGAACGCGCAGGCAGGCAGCAGCCGCTTATGGTTCGGGCCGGTAAGCAGCCGCGCGATATGCGGCGTAACCAGACCGACAAAGCCGATTGACCCGCCGATGGACACGCACACACCGATCAGCGCCGACACGCACACCAGCAGCGTGAGCTTCACGCGCCGGACGTTCACGCCGATGAAGCGGGCGTTATCCTCGCCCACGGCGAAGGCGTTCAGCTCTCCGGCGTGCAGGAAAATCGCGCCGCCGAAGATGACGAACGCGACCAGCAGCATCAGCGCGTTCGCGTAGGAGCTTCCGGACAGGCTGCCCATCGTCCAGAAGGTGATCTGCCGCAGGCGGTCGGACGCAAAGGTGACGATCAGGCTCATAGCGCTGGAAACGAACATCGAATAGACCACGCCGATCAGGATGATCGTGTTGGTGGACAGGGAGTGGTCGAGATAAAAGGCGAGTGTCAGAATAAACAGAAGCGAAAGGAACGCGAACAGCATCGCCATGCCCACCGTTCCCGCCAGCGGCAGGCCGGGAATGGATATGCCGAACGCAATGGCGACCACCGCGCCCAGCGACGCGCCGCTGGAAACGCCCAGCGTGGAGCCGTCGGCCAACGGGTTTTTGAGAAGACCCTGCATGGCCGCGCCGCACAGCGACAAGGACGCGCCAACCAGCGCGACGCACAGCACGCGCGGCAGACGCACGCGGGCGATGATCGCGGGATGGAGGATGTGCGCGGGCACATCCTCCCCGAAAATTGTGCACAGGATGACCGTAAAGGTATCCTTCAGCGGTACGCGCACGCTGCCGATGGACACGCAAACCGTCAGCGTGACCAGCGTGGCCAGCGGAAGCAGCACCCATAAAAGAACGGAAAAGCCGTTTCGTTTTCGTATATCAGCCATGAAATGCCTTTCGTTTCCTTATTCAGCCTGCCCGGCGGTCGCGGGCGTGGCTTCATTAGATGTAGCTTCGCCGGGCGACGCGGTCAGGGAAAGCGCAGGCGCTTTTTCGTTCAGGTAAACGGTGATTGAGCCGCGAACGCCCTCGGTTTCCTCGGCGGGCTCGATGGTGATAATGCTGTCGCTTTCGTTCATGGTCACGCGCAGGTCGGGCATCTTCACATAGGAATCCAGCTCCAGCGTGCCGTCCACGCGCACGTCCGTACGGACGAAGAACAGCATCGTTCGCGGATAGACGCAGTACACGCGCGGGAACGCCAGTGTGTCCAGCGCGTAAAGGGAGTCGGTCAGCTGCTCGATATAGCTCTGCGAGCGATACAGATACACCTGATGCGTGGCGGCGGGGCTGACGTAGGGCTTGTTTCCATTGCGCATGGACATATCCGACGCGGCGGGCTCGGACGCGGGCGTGGTTTCGCCCTTGGAGAAGCGCACGGTGATTTCGCCGGTCGCGACGCCGGTTTCGTCCTTGTCGATGTACAGGCGGAACGTGTCCTCGTCCACCCATTCCTCGGCAATGTTCCAGTTGCCGTTCACGGGCACGAGGATTTCGCCGTCGATCGTGTAGGAAACGCCCTCCACGGCCTCGGGCACGCGCACCGTGTACCGATAGGCGTCAATGCGCGCGGCATAGCCGGTCTGGCCGTTTTCGTCGGTTTTCTGCTCGGGCTGCGCGCACTGGCGCATGATCACGAACTGGTGGCCGTTCACATTCATGGCGGCCTCCGGCGCGAGCTCCAGCGAGCAGATATAGCTTACCATGCTGTACAGCGCGGTGAACACGGAGATGGCCAGAAGCAGCAGAACGCCGGGCACGAGGATCTTCAAAAAGGTGCTGGGCATGCGCTTGAAAAGCGCCAGCAGGATGAGAAGCGCCGTGCCGCCGGCAATGACCATTACGGCCAGCGGGCGAACATAGGCGATCCACTGGAACGCGATTCCCTTTGCCGCAAGCACCATCAGGAGCATGCAGACAAGCGTAAACACGCACATGAAAATGCGAATGATCGTGCCGACGATCGTCTTGGGGTGAAGGCTGAAAAAGGGAAGGACGTCCGGGTCCTTGGCGAACATGCTCCTTGCGCCGGGGTAGCGTCTTCTGGCCATGAATGATTCCTCCGAATTCCAAATAAAGATTTACAAGGTCTCACGAACGATGCGCCGGTCGCCGGTGGTGGCGAAGGCGGTCGCGCGTCCCTTCTGAATCAGGCAGCCGCGCGTGACGGACAGCGCGTCGTAATACTTCAGGTACGCCATCGACGTCGAATGCTCGGTGAGCCACAGGTGTTTGACCGCCCTCTCCCACAGCGGGTAGGCCTCGGTCACGTCAAAGTATACATAGGGCTCAAAGCCCTGCGCGTCCTCCCAGTTTTCCGCGCACAGGAAGGAGCGGATGGGCGCGGGCGCGAGCCCGTCCAGATCAAAGGTGGGCAGCGACGCGAAGAAAATCGCGTTGTCGGTGATGCGGTGCGCCTCCACGTGATCCTTGTGAATGGAGTTTTTCCAGTGATACAGCACCGCGTCCACCTGCTTTTCGCGCATCAGGCGCGCCAAGCGCAGCTCGATTTCCGGGCTGTCGCGCAGCTCGCCGTCGGGAATGTCGAACACGATGGATTCGCCGCCCAGCTCCTCGGCGAACCTCCGTGCGGATTCCACATTGTGCGGGCGGAATTCCGCGGGCGTTGTGCCCGCAGGGCAGCCGCGCTCGCCTGCGGTCAGGTCGACCACGATGATTTTGTCGCCCTTTTGCGCGTGCTTTGCCAGCAGCATGCCCATTGTAAGCTGCGCGTCGCCCGTGTGCGCGCCGACCGCCATAATGACCTTGCGATTTCCGTCCATGATTCAGGCCTCCTTTTTCATGATCGCGAACGTGCGGCGCACCTCGAAGCCGGTGTGGCGGTACAGCCGCTGCGCGTGGTTGTCGATGCCGGTAAACAGCGTGGAGAACTGCGCGCCCTCCTTGATGAATTCGCGCATCAGGTCGTTGAAGATGACCGTGGCAATGCCCCTTTGGCCGTACAGCGGGTCGACGCAGATGCCGGTGAACCAGCCGCGCCCGGAGGGCTCCTTGTCCACGGGGCCGGTGAAGCCGACGATGTGGTTCTGATATACGCCGGCTAGAATCACGCGCGGCTGCGCGGCGGCCGTTTCATCCTGAAGCACCTTGCGCCAGTATTCGCTGCCCACGCGGTCGCACATGCCGTCAAACTCGCATTTCAGGGAAACGTCATACCGGCCGGTGTAAATGCCCTCGGAAAGCAGGCGCTGCCGCGTCGCCTCCACCTCGGGATTATACTCGTAGTCCTTCAGGTTCAGATACATTGACACCTCGCGGTGCGCGTCGGCGTAGCCGTGCTTCAGAAGGAAGGGATAGCCCGCGCAGTCCACGTCCGTGCCGGGGGCGTTGTTGTGGTCGTGCCCCGGCGTGCCCGGGATGAACCATGGCAGGTTCACAGGGTTGTTTCCGCTGGAAACGAAGCTCTTCTTGCCCGCCGCGCGGAACGCGTCCTCAAGCGCCGCGAGCAGCGCGCCGCCGATTCCGCGGCGGCGCATGTCCGGCCGCACGAAGACGGCCGTCAGATAACCCGGCGTGTTCTCGTGCGTCTCGCCGGGAAGAAAGACCTTCTTCTCCGCGCCGGTGATGAAGCCGACGATTTCGCCGTTTTCCTCGCACACGAGGTCATAGGCTCCATCGTAATTCGGGTTGCGCTCGAACAGGCGGGCGAACGCCTCGTCGTTCAGGGGCTTGTAAACGACCTCGCCGGACAGGCAGCTGTCGTTCCACAGGGCGAACAGGGCGGGACGATCCGCCGGAAGAGCCTTGCGAATCCGCATGTTTATGCCTCCTATTCGTACAGATAATATTTCTCGCTGCGGCGCTGAAAATCCTCCACCAGCGGACGATGCTTTTTGATCAGCTCCGCGGCGCTCAGGCCGCCCGCACGGAATTCATCCGTGCCGAGCAGAAGGTTCGTGCCCGCCAGCGCCGAGGGATCGTCCGAAAGGTATTTCGCGTCGCGCGGATACAGGTCAAGGATGGCTTCCAATAAATGAAGTCCGGCGGCGAACGCGTCGGCTTCGCCGGAGGCAAGGAACAGCCGCACGCCCTGACAGGCCTCGCCCTGCCACTTGGAGGTGGTGGGCGTGAAATACGCGGGCATGAAGCCGATGCCCGGCAGGTTCAGCGCCCGCATGCGCGCGGTTAAACGCACCGCGTCGATGAACGGCGCGCCGACCACGGAGAACGGCGTCGTCGTGCCCCGCCCCTCCGACAGGTTCGTGCCCTCGAAGATGCAGGTTCCGATGTAGACGAGCGCGGTGTGCGGCGTGGGAATGTTGGGCGACGGCGGCGCCCACGCCGCGTCGGTGTCCTCCCACAGCATGCCGCGCTTCCAGCCGGTCAGCGGCACGACAGTCAGGTCGACGTCCAGCTTCAGGTGCTCCTTCACGAACCGGGCGAACTCGCCGATTGTAAGTCCGTAGCGCGTGGGAACGGCGTACTCGCCCACGAATGAATGGAACCGCTCGTCCAGCAGCGTGCCCTGCACCGTGCGCCCGCCGATGGGGTTGATGCGGTCGAGCACCACGATGGGCTTGCCCGCGCGGGCGCAGGCGATCATCGCGAAGGCGAGCGAATATATATAGGTATAAAACCGCGCGCCCACGTCCTGTAAATCCACCACGAACACGTCGATTTCGGAGAGCATCTCCGGAGTGGGCATCTTCGTGTCCCCGTACAGGGAGAAAACCGGCAGCCCCGTCGCCGCGTCCACCTCCTGATCGATCTGCGCGCCCGCGGCGGCGCTTCCGCGAATGCCGTGCTCGCAGGCAAACAGCGCCGTCAGGCGATAGCTCGCGTAAAGAAGGTCGATCGTGCTGGTGAGGGTGGAGTCGAAGCCGCAGGGATGGGTTAAAAGGCCGATGCGGCGGCCGTTCAGCGCGTCGTGCGCCAGCTTCAGGTTGTCAAGACCGTTTCGAACGTGAGCCTTCATGGGAGAAACTGTCTCCTTTCCCATTCTGAATCGTGAGCTTGGACTGTTCCCTTCCATTATAACATAAAAATCCGTTCTGCGCACTCAAATTCCCGCGGACTCTTGCTTTTCTTTTGTGCCTTGTGTTAAAATATAAACAAACGATAAAGGAGACGATGCGCCATGCTCATCGGTATCGACGGCGGCGGAACAAAAACCGCGCTGGTGCTCGCGCAGGAAAATGGGAGGCTGCTGAACGCCGTAAAGGGATTGGGCAGCAATCCGGCGGACATTGGTCTTGAGGAATGCGAAAACAGACTTCGGTCTGAATTGGATGAGCTGCTGCGCGGCTTCGGCGGCCGGGACGCGGCGGTGGAAAGCGTGTATGCCGGAATCGCCGGGAGCGCGAACGAAAGGACGAAGGCGGCGGTGGGCGCAATCCTCCGGCGGCTGCTTCCGAACGCGTATAAGGTGGACAACGGCAGCGACGCGTTTAACGCGCTGTACGGCGAGGCCGAGGAGGGCATTGCGCTGATCGCGGGCACGGGCTCGTCGGCGTTTGTGCTGACAAAAAACGGCGCGCGTCAGGTGGGCGGCTGGGGCTATCTGGTGGACGACGCGGGCAGCGGCTTTCGCGTGGGCGCGGACGCGCTGAAGGCGGCGTATCGTTCCTATGACGGCCGCGGCGATAAGACGAAGCTTGAGGAGCTGTGCGCGCGTCGGCTGGAGCGGCCGCTGGGCGAAGCGATTCCGCGCATCTATGAGGGCGGCAAGCGGTATATCGCCGCGTTTTCCTTCTGCGTGCTGGAGGCGGCGCGCGCCGGGGACGCGATTGCGGAGGGGATTCTCTCGGACGCGGCGAACGCGCTGGCCGAGCACCTGCGCGTCTGCCTGCGGTTTTTCTCCGCGCGCCCGGCGGTGGCCGTGGTGAGCGGCGGCTTGATTGAAAACGACGAAATTCTTGAACGTGTGCGCGCGGCGCTGGGCGAGCGGAAGGACGACGTGCGGCTCGTGCGGCCGGACGTCGCGCCGGTATACGGCGCGCTGGTCAAGGCCGCGCGCAACGCGGGCGTGCCGATTTCGGAGACGTTCCGCGAGAGCTTCAAAAGGGATTATCGACTGTAGGAGGGTGTATATGGATTACGGAAGGCTGGATACCGAAAAGACGAACGCGCGCAGCGAGCATCTCGATCAGATGAGCGCGCTTGAAATCGTGACGCTGATGAACGAGCTGGACGCAGGGGCGCTGGCGGCGGTGCGCTGCGCGCTGGGCGAGATTGCCCGCGTGGCGGAGGAGGCGGCGGCGCGCATCCCGGCGGGCGGGCGGCTGATTTACATGGGCGCGGGCACGTCGGGCCGACTGGGCGTGCTGGACGCGAGCGAATGCCCGCCGACGTTCGGCGTGCCGGACGGCATGGTCGTGGGCATTATCGCGGGCGGCGACGGCGCGCTGCGCACGGCTGTGGAGGGCGCGGAGGACAGCGAGGCGCTGGCTATGGAGGAGCTGGACAGGCTGCACGTGTGCGAGAAGGACGTGGTCGTGGCCATTTCCGCCAGCGGAACCGCGCCGTATTGCGTCGGCGCGCTCAAGAAGGCGCGGGAGGCGGGCGCGCTGCCCGTGTCCATGTGCTGCAATGCGGGCGCGAAGCTGTCCGGCTATGCCGACATTGCCATTGAAATGCCCACCGGCGCGGAGGTGCTTTCCGGAAGCACGCGTCTGCGCGCCGGAACGGCCACCAAGCTGGCGCTGAACATGATTTCGACGGCCTGCATGGTGCGCATGGGCAAGGCGTATAAAAACCTGATGGTGGACGTGCGCGCCACGAACACGAAGCTGAAGGATCGCGCCGTGCGCATTGCCATGAAGGCGATGAACGTGGAGCGCGAGGAGGCGCAGGCGCGCCTGTCGCAGGCGGACGGAAACATCAAATGCGCCATTGTCATGAAGGAGACCGGCGCGACGCGCGGCGCGGCCATGGCCGCGCTTGAAAAGGCGCAGGGCTTTACGCGCAGGGCGATTGAGGCGCTCGGCTGAAACGATGAAATGAATGGAGAGTACAAGCCATGATGACGACACATGAACGGTTTACGCGTATGTATGCGCATCAGGAAGCGGATCGAATCCCGATTCTTGACAGCCCGTGGAAGGAAACGATTGACCGTTGGTGCGCGGAGGGCATGCCCACGCGCGATTATGTCAGCTATTTCGATTTGGACAAGGTCGCCACGATCTTTGTTGACAATTCGCCCCGGTACGAGCAAAGGGTTCTGGAGGAAACGGACGACTACCAGATCTATACGACCAACTGGGGCGTAACGCTGAAAAGCTGGAAAAAGCACGGCTCCACGCCCGAATTTCTGGACTTTAAAATAACGGACGCGGAGAAATGGCTCGACGCGAAGCGCCGCATGACCTTTGACGAGAGCCGGGTTCCGTGGGACTATCTGAAGGCGAATTACGACCGCTGGAAGGCGGAGGGCTACTGGCTCATCGGAGGGTTCTGGTTCGGCTTTGACGTGACGCACAGCTGGGCGGTAGGAACGGAGCGCTTCCTCATTGCCATGCTGGAGGAGCCGGAATGGTGCGAGGAAATCTACGATACCTATCTGAATCTGGACATTCAGGTGTTTGACCGAATCTGGGACGCGGGCTATCGGTTCGACGAGATCAACTGGCCGAACGACATGGGCTACAAGCACAGTCAGTTTTTCTCAATGAACGTCTTCCGCCGGATGGAAAAGCCGCGGATTGCCCGTGCGGTGAAGTGGGCGCATGATCACGGCATCCGGGCGCGCCTGCATTCCTGCGGCGACATCAATCCCTTTGTGCCCGAGCTGATTGAGGTAGGCATTGACGGGCTGAATCCTTTGGAGGTAAAGGCGGGCATGGATCCCGTGCACCTTAAGAAGACCTATGGCGATAAGCTGCTGTTCCACGGCGGCATCAACGCGGTGCTGTGGGATAAGCCGGATCAGATTCGCGCGGAGATAGACCGCGTTGTGCCGGTTATGAAGGAAAATGGCGGCTATATCTTCGCGTCCGACCATTCGATTCCGGAAAACATCTCCCTGTCCGACTTTCAGGGCGTGCTGGACGAGGTGAAGCGAGTCGGCCGGTATTGAGCCGGCGCGCGGCGACGTTCCTGCCCGGCCGGCGTTTGCTGGCCGGGCGCTTTGCGCGTGAAAGGGTTAACCGGATTGTGCTTGCCCCGGTGAAACGGGGCGCTTACAATGGCTGTCGATGAAATACAGGAGAAGAGCGTATGCAGCGTTTGGACAGACAGAGCAACGGCATTACCGACGGGGTCATTTGGAAGCAGCTTTTGAAATTCTTCCTGCCGATCATGTTAGGCACGTTTTTTCAGCAGCTTTATAACACGGTGGACGCGGTCGTGGTCGGCAACTTCGCGGGCAAGGAAGCGCTGGCCGCGGTGGGCGGCTCGGCCTCGCGCATACTGGATTTGGTAATCGGCTTTTTTACCGGCCTCGCCTCGGGCGCGACGGTCATCGTGTCGCAGGCCTTCGGCGCGAAGGACGAAGGAAATGTGTCGCGCTCCGTGCACACGGCCATGCTGCTGGCGCTGGGCGGCGGCGCGATTATGACGGTGATCGGCCTTCTGATTTCGCCCACGCTGCTGGTGTGGATGAAAACGCCGGCGGACACGATGGCACAGTCGCGCGACTATGTGGACATCGTGTTCATGGCGATGATTCCGAACATGGTATACAACATCGGCTCGGCGATTCTGCGCGCCGTGGGCGATTCCCGGCGGCCGCTGTATTTCCTGATTGCCGCGTGCCTGACCAACATCGTGCTCGACGTTCTGTTTGTGTGCGTGCTGCCGGTGGACGCGGTGAAGGGCGTGGCGATTGCCACGTCGCTTTCACAGCTGGTCAGCGCGGTGCTGGTGTGCGCGTCGCTGATGCGTACCCGGGAATGCTATCGACTTGAGCTGAAAAAGCTGCGCACGAACCTGCGGCTGCTTGGCCAGACGCTTCGCATCGGCCTTCCGACGGGGCTTCAGTCGATCATGTACGCGGTGTCCAACATCATCATTACCGCGTCCATCAACACCTTCGATACCGACGCGGTGGCGGCGTGGGTGACGCTGAGCAAGGTGGACGCGATGAACTGGATGATCGTCAACGCGTTCGGTATCGCGGTAATGACGTTCGTCGGGCAGAACTACGGCGCGGGGCGCTACGACCGCGTGCGCCGGAGCATGAAAACCTGCATGATGATGGCGATGGGCATGTCGCTTCTGTTCGGCGCGATTTTTGTGCTGTTCGGGCGGACGCTGTTCGGCTTCTTTAATAAGGACGCGGGCGTGCTGAAGCTGGCGGCAATGATGATGCTGTACATGGCGCCGAGCTACTGGCTGTACGCGCCGATTGAAATCATCTCCGGCTCGCTGCGCGGCATGGGGGATACGCTGATTCCCACGATCATCACGGCGCTGGGCATCTGCGCGCTGCGCGTGGTGTGGCTTTTGCTCGTGGTTCCGGCAAAGCACGAAATCGGCATGGTGTGCGTCAGCTATCCCATTTCGTGGGCGCTGACGTCGCTCGCGTTCCTCTTCTACTATCGCCGCTTCCGCGCGCGCAGGCTCAGCGCCGGGATGATGGATCGGTGAGCGGACGCTCGCAGCAGAAGAAATTCTCTTCATATTTATATACCTCGCCGCGTCGGAGAAAGTCCAGCTTTTTCCGGCGCGGCGCGAAACCGGGCGAAACGAAGGTTATTTTTTGATGAAGCTGGGCGGGAAGACGGCATTTCGCAGAATCATAACTTGCATAACCGGTGGTATAGGGGTATAATTGATGTGTTGCGTGTGGGTGAGCTATGCTTATCTGCCGGACGGCACGGCTGCGAAACGCCCGCGCGCGACAAGGGATGAACCGGGAGGTTGCGTTTTTCCGCGCATTCATGCGGATGAACGCAGGAAAAACGGTAATTTCCGGGGACCAGTCCGACAATCGGGCGACGGCTCATGCGCCGTCGAAAAATTGATACAGGGCACGCCCGGCAGCGTGTGCATGAGTCCAAAAAGGAGGAAACCCAAGAAATGGCAAGCCAGAAAATCCGCATCAAGCTGAAGGCCTATGAGCACGAGCTCATCGACCAGTCCGCGGCCCGCATCGTGGAAACCGCCAAGCGTAACGGTTCCCGCGTTTCCGGCCCGATCCCGCTGCCCACGGAGAAGGAGATCGTCACCATCCTGCGCTCTCCCCACAAGCACAAGGACAGCCGCGAGCAGTTCGAGCTGCGCACCCACAAGCGCCTGATCGACATCCTTCAGCCCACCCCCAAGACGATCGACGCCCTCACCAAGCTCGATCTTCCGGCCGGCGTGGAAATCGAAATCAAGCTGTAAACCAACTCGGAGGTGTAACAATGAAGAAGGCAATTCTCGGCAAAAAGATCGGCATGACCCAGATCTTCCTGAGCGATGGTCGTCTGGTGCCGGTCACGGTCGTCGAAGCCGGCCCCTGCACGGTCACGCAGGTCAAGACGGTTAAAACCGACGGCTATGAGGCGGTTCAGGTCGGTTTCGGAGAGCTCGCGGAGAAGCGCGCTCAGAAACTGAAGAACAAACCCGAGCTCGGCCACTTTGCAAAAGCGGGCGTTCCCGCCACTCGTTATCTGCGCGAGCTTCGTCTTGACGACATCACCCCCTACAAGGTGGGCGATCAGATCAAGGCTGATGTGTTCGCCGAGGGCGATAAGGTTGACGTTTCCGGCACCAGCAAGGGCCACGGCTACACCGGCGCCATCCAGCGCTGGAACCAGCACACCGGCCCCATGGCGCACGGCTCCAAGTATCACCGCGGCGTCGGCTCTCTGAGCGCGAACTCCGACCCGTCCCGCGTGTTCCCCGGCAAGCACATGGCCGGACAGTACGGCTGCGAAAAGGTCACCATCCAGAATCTGGAAGTGATCCGCGTGGACGCCGAGCGCAACCTGCTCCTCATCAAGGGCGCACTGCCCGGAGCGAACGGCTGCCTGCTCGCCATCCGTGACTCGGTCAAGGCCTGATTTTATCTGGAAGGAGGACGCAAACATGCCTACTGTTAAAGTACTGAATATGCAGGGACAGGACGTCGGCTCTGTCGAGCTGTCCGAAGCCGTTTTCGGCGCGGAAGTCAATGTTTCTGCCATGCATACGGTTGTCCGCGCGATTCTGAATGCGAAGCGCCAGGGCACCCAGTCCGCAAAGACCCGCACGGAAGTGCGCGGCGGCGGACGCAAAATCTATCGCCAGAAGGGCACCGGCAACGCGCGCCATCATGGCCGCCGCGCGCCGCAGTTCACCCACGGCGGCATGGTCTTCGCTGTGAAGCCCCGCTCCTATCGCATGTCCGTTCCGCGCAAGGTTCGCCGCCTCGCCATGGTGAGCGCGCTGACCAGCAAGGCCGTGGAGAACGAGATCATCGTTCTGGACAAGATCGAGCTGGCTGAAGCCAAGACCAAGTACGTCGCCCAGATGCTCAAGGCCATTAACGCCGCCAAGAAGGCGATGATCGTGACCGCGGACGCCGACACCAGCGTGGTGCGCGCCGGTTCCAACATCGAAGGCGTGAAGGTTTCCCACGTCGGCATGCTGAACGTTGTGGACATCCTCGGCTACACGAGCTTCATCGTCACCAAGGACGCCATCAACAAGCTCGAAGCGCTTTATGACGACACCGTCGAAGCCGCCAGCGAGGAGGTTAACGGATAATGAAGACTGCATATGACATCATCGTTCGTCCGGTCCTCACCGAGAAGTCCTACGACACCATTGCGGATAAGAAATACGTCTTCGTCGTGGACATCCACGCCAACAAGACGCAGATCAAGGCCGCGGTTGAGGAGATTTTCGGCGTGAAGGTCGATTCCGTCAACACCCTTCGCACGATGGGCAAGATGAAGAGACAGGGCCGCACGCAGGGCAGAACCCCTGAAATCAAGAAAGCTTACGTGACGCTCAAGAAGGACTCCAAGCCCATTGAGTTCTTCGAGGGCATGGCGCAGTAATAGGGAGGTCAAGCAAATGGGAATTCGCGTTTATAAGCCTACCTCGCCTGCAAGGCGCTTCATGTCGGTGCTTACGTTCGATGAGCTCACCAAGAAAGAGCCCGAGCGCTCCCTGACCACCGACCTGCGCCATAAGGCTGGCCGCAACGCCTCCGGTAAAATTACCGTTCGCCACCAGGGCGGCGGAGCGCGTCGCAAGTACCGCATCATCGACTTCAAGCGCAACAAGGACGACATCCCCGCGAAGGTTGCCGCCATCGAGTACGACCCGAACCGTACCTGCTTCATCGCTCTGCTGGTTTATGCCGACGGCGAGAAGAGATACATCCTCGCGCCTCTGGATCTGAAGGTTGGCGACACCGTGATGAGCGGCGTGAACGCCGACATCAAGCCCGGCAACTGCCTGCCGCTGGCTAACATCCCGCTGGGCACCCTGATCCACAACGTGGAAATCAAGGTTGGCAAGGGTGGCCAGATGGTTCGCGCCGCCGGCGCCGCCGCGCAGGTCATGGCGAAGGAAGGCGCGTTCGCGCAGATCCGCCTGCCCTCCGGCGAAGTCCGCAAGGTGTCCATCAACGCCCGCGCCTCCATCGGATCGGTTGGCAACACCGAGCACGAGAACGTGCGCATCGGTAAGGCTGGCCGCCAGCGTCATATGGGCATTCGCCCGACCGTCCGCGGCGTTGTCATGAACCCCGTCGATCACCCGCACGGCGGCGGCGAAGGCCGTTCTCCGGTCGGTATGCCCGCTCCGATGTCTCCGTGGGGCAAGAAGACGCAGGGCGTCAAGACCCGCAAGCATCGCAAGTACTCCGACAAGATGATCGTCAAGAGGGCCGGCAAGCGTTAAGCCGGACGCCGATGGAAGGAGGCAAACCACCTAATGAGCAGATCTGTTAAAAAAGGCCCGTTCATCCAGGAAGCGCTGTACAAGCGCGTGCTGGAGCTCAATAAGAGCGGCGAGAAGAAGGTTCTGAAGACCTGGTCCCGCGCGTCTACGATCTTCCCGGAATTTGTTGGACACACTGTCGCCGTACACGACGGCCGCAAGCATGTTCCGGTTTATATCACGGAAGATATGGTCGGTCATAAGTTCGGCGAATTCGCCCCCACCCGTACTTTCAGGGGTCACGCCGGCGAAAAAGCGTCCGCCCGCAAGTAACGGAAAAGGAGTGAATGACGAATGGCAACACGCATGAAGGAAAAAGCTGCCGCGCGGAAAGCAAACGCGGATAAGCGCCCGCACGCGATCGTCAAAAATGTCCGCATTTCTTCCCGCAAGGTGAAAATCGTCATTGATCTGATCCGCGGCAAGAAGGCTGACGAAGCGCTGGCGATCCTGATGTATACGCCCAAGGCGGCGGCCCCCGTGGTTAAGAAGCTGCTGGAAAGCGCCATCGCGAATGCGGAGAACAATCTCAGCATGAACCGTGACGACCTGTATGTCGCCGAGGTTTACGCCAACCAGGGCCCGACCTACAAGCGCTACTGGGCCCGTTCGCACGGCCGCGCAGACGTGATCCTGAAGAGGACCAGTCATATTACCGTCGTGCTCGACCAGGTGAAGTAAGGGAGGCAACAAAATGGGTCAGAAAGTTAATCCCCACGGCGCGCGCGTCGGTGTCATCCTGGACTGGAGCACCAAATGGTACGCGGGCAAGAAGGATTTTTCCAACAACCTGATTGACGATTACAAGCTGCGCAACTGGCTGAAGGACAAGCTGAATGCCGCCGGCATCTCCCACATCGACGTGGAGCGCTCCGGCGAGCGCATCGGCGTGAACATCTTCACCGCCAAGCCCGGCATCGTCATCGGCAAGGGCGGCAAGGATGTTGAGGTTCTGAAGAAGGAAATTCAGCAGTTCACCGGCAAGGAGAACGTCAGCCTGAACATTCTGGAGATCAAGAATCCGGAATGCGACGCGCAGCTGGTCGCCGAGAATATCGCTCAGCAGCTTGAAAAGCGCGTATCTTTCCGCCGCGCCATGAAGCAGACCATCGGCCGCGCCATGAAGGCCGGCGCGAAGGGAATCAAGACCACCGTTTCCGGCCGTCTGGGCGGCGCCGACATTGCCCGCTCCGAAGGCTATCACGAGGGCTCGATCCCGCTGCAGACCCTGCGCGCGAACATCGACTATGGCTTCGCAGAGGCCAAGACGACCTACGGCCGTATCGGCGTGAAGGTCTGGATTTACAAGGGACAGGTTCTGCAGAAGGCGCTCAAGGCCCAGAAGGCAGCCCCCGCTCCCCGCAAAGTTGAAGGAGGGAAATAAGCAATGCTGATGCCCAAGAGAGTTCTGCACCGCAAGCAGATGCGCGGTCGCATGAAGGGAAAGGCCCAGCGCGGCAATTTCCTCGCGTACGGTGAATACGGCCTTGTGGCAATGCAGCCCGGTTGGATCACCTCTAATCAGATCGAGGCCGCTCGTCAGACGATGACCCGTACCACGAAGCGTGGCGGCAACGTCTGGATCAAGATTTTCCCGGACAAGCCCGTAACCGCGAAGCCGGCCGAGACCCGAATGGGTTCCGGTAAGGGCGCGCCCGAGTACTGGGTAGCCGTTGTGAAGCCCGGCCGTGTGCTGTTCGAAATGGGCGGCATCGACGAAGCCACCGCGAAGGAAGCGCTTCGCCTGGCTGGCCACAAGCTCCCGATCAAGACCAAAATCATTTCCAAGGAAACGCAGGCGGGTGGTGAAGAGCAATGAAGAATGACATCATGAAGACCCTTATGGAAAAGTCCACTCTGGAGCTCGACACCGAACTCAAGAACAAAAAGAGTGAGTTGTTCAACCTTCGCTTCCAGCTGGCTACCGGTCAGCTTCAGAACACCGCCGCGATTCGTTCCTGCAAAAAGGACATCGCGCGCGTTAAGACCGTCCTCCGTCAGCGCGAGCTGACGAAGGCCTAATGGACGCGAAAGGAGGAGCTGTAATGTCCGAGCAGAGAGGCATTCGCAAGGAGCGCGTCGGAGTTGTGGTTTCCGACAAGATGGACAAGACCATCGTCGTCGAGATCCGTACCCGCGTGAAGCATCCGCTGTATGGCAAGATCATGAACCGCACCACCCGCTTCAAGGCGCATGACGAGAACAATGAGTGCGGCATCGGCGACACCGTTCGCGTGATGGAGACCCGACCGCTGTCCAAGGATAAGAATTGGAGACTGGTCGAAATCGTCGAAAAGGCGAAGTAAGCCCGTCTATTTCAACAGGAGGAAAACACAATGATTCAGCCGCAAACCAGACTTAAGGTTGCAGATAACAGTGGCGCGAAAGAAATCATGTGCTTCCGCGTATTGGGCGGCTCATTCCGCCAGAGCGCCGGCGTCGGCGATGTCATCGTCGCCAGCGTGAAGACCGCCAATCCCGGCGGCGCCGTTAAGAAGGGCGAGGTCGTCAAGGCCGTTATCGTCCGCACGCGTAAGCAGTATCGCCGTCCCGACGGTTCGTACATTCGTTTCGACGATAACGCGGCCGTCATCATCAACGATCAGAAGCAGCCCAAGGGCACCCGTATCTTTGGGCCCGTGGCTCGTGAGCTCCGCGAAAAGGATTATATGAAGATCGTTTCGCTCGCTCCCGAAGTGCTGTAATGGAGGTGCACGATCATGAACGTAAAAACTGGTGACACCGTCGTCGTCATCTCCGGTAAGGATAAGGGCAAGCAGGGAAAGATTCAGAAGTCGTTCCCGGCGGTCGAGAAGATCATCGTCGCCGGCGTCGCGATGGTGAAGAAGCATCAGAAGCCCCGTGGACAGGGCATGCCGGGCGGCATCATTGAAAAGGAAGCCGCGATCCCTGCCTGCAAGGTCATGCTTGTTTGCCCCTCTTGCAAGAAGGCTACCCGCGTCGGCCATAAGTTCATCGAGCGCGAGGGCAAGAAGCCCCAGAAGGTCCGCGTTTGCAAGAAGTGCGGAGCAGCCTTTGACAACTGATGAAGGAGGAAAAGCAAGTGGCCAGACTGCAAGATAAATATCGCAGTGAAGTCGTTCCTGCTCTGAAGCAGAAGTTCGGCTACACGAATCCCATGGAGATTCCGAGGCTGGAAAAAATCGTCATCAACATGGGTCTGGGCGATTGCAAAGACAATTCCAAGTCCCTGGAGCTGGCGGTATCCGAGCTTTCCACCATCGCCGGTCAGAAGCCGCTGGTAACCAAGGCCAAGAAGTCCATTGCAAACTTCAAGGTGCGTGCCGGCCAGAATGTCGGCGCCAAGGTCACCCTGCGCGGCCAGCGCATGTATGAGTTCGCGGACAAGCTCGTTTCCATCGTGCTGCCCCGCGTGCGCGACTTCCGCGGCGTATCCCCCAAGGCCTTTGACGGCCGCGGCAACTACGCTCTGGGCGTTCGCGAGCAGCTGATCTTCCCCGAAATCGAGTACGATAAGGTTGAGAAGATCCGCGGCATGGAAATGATCTTCGTAACTACCGCGAAGACCGACGAGGAAGCCAAGGAACTGCTGTCCCAGCTGGGCATGCCGTTCTCGGCTTGATGCAAGGAGGATATTCAGCGTGGCTAAGACAAGCTTGAAGATTAAGCAGGCAAGAGAGCCGAAGTTCTCTACCCGCGCCTACACCCGCTGCCGTATCTGCGGTCGTCCCCATTCGGTGCTTCGCAAGTACGGTGTGTGCCGCATCTGCTTCCGGGAGCTGGCTTATAAGGGCCAGATCCCCGGCGTGAGAAAGGCTAGCTGGTAAGCTGGGCAAAACGGAAGGAGGTAACACAATGCTTTGCAACGATCCCATCGCGGATATGCTGACCAGAATCCGCAATGCCCTGATTGCCAGACATGAAACCGTGACCATTCCGGCTTCCTCCATGAAGAAGTCGATCGCCCAGATCCTGCTGGACGAAGGTTATGTGAAGTCCGTCGATTATATCGACGACGGTCTGCAGGGCCAGATCAAAATCGTCCTGAAGTACGCTCAGGGCAAAGAGTCCGTTATTAAGGGCCTTAAGCGCATCTCCAAGCCCGGACTGCGCGTGTACGCCAAGAACGAAGAGATTCCGAAGGTGCTGGGCGGTCTGGGAATCGCCATCATCTCTACGTCCAAGGGTGTCATGGCCGACAAAGAAGCTCGCAAGGCCGGCGTCGGCGGCGAAGTTCTGGCATACATCTGGTAATAAGTGGAGGTGCAATCAATGTCTCGAATTGGTAAGCTCCCGATCCAGATACCGTCCGGAGTCACTGTTACGGTTTCCGACGATCATGTCGTGACCGTCAAGGGGCCCAAGGGTACGCTGGCGCAGAGTGTAAATAATCAGATGGGTCTTGAGATCAACGACGGCGTCATGCACGTGACCCGCCCCAACGATCTGAAGCAGTTCCGCGCGATGCATGGTCTGTACCGTGCCCTGATCCACAACATGGTTGTTGGCGTGACCACCGGTTTCACCAAGAACCTTGAGCTGGTCGGCGTCGGTTACCGCGCGCAGGCGGACAATCCTTCTCAGCTCACGATCAACATCGGCTTCAGCCATCCCGTGGTTGTCAAGGCGCCCGAGAACGTAACGTTCGCGACGCCCACGCCGAACAAGATCACCGTCAGCGGCATCGATAAGCAGGTCGTCGGCGAAATCGCCGCCGAGATCCGCGCGATCCGCAAGCCTGAGCCGTATCACGGCAAGGGCATCCGCTATGAGAATGAGGTCGTGCGCCATAAGGAAGGCAAGGCCGGCAAGAAATAAGTAAAGGGAGGGTATCGCAATGTTCAATAAGCGGGATAGAAATGAAGTCCGCGTGATCCGCCATGAGCGTGTTCGCAAAAAGATCAGCGGTACGCCCGAGCGTCCGCGCCTGTGCGTCTACCGTTCCAACGCGCACATCTACGCCCAGATCATCGATGATACGAAGGGCAATACGCTTTTCGCCGCGTCCACGGTGGAGAAGGAAATCGCTTCTCAGATCGCGGAGATGGACAAGAAGGCTCAGGCGAAGCTCGTCGGCAAGACCGTTGCGCAGCGCGCGGTTGCCGGTGGCGTCAAGGAAGTCGTGTTTGACCGTGGCGGATACATCTACACCGGTCGTGTAGCCCAGCTCGCTGCTGGCGCTCGCGAAGGCGGTCTGGACTTCTAATTGAGGGAGGAGCACGCAATGCAGCGCAGAGAACAAGTCAGCGAGTTCAAAGAGAAGCTTGTCTATATCAACCGCGTTGCCAAGGTCGTTAAGGGCGGCAAGAACTTCCGTTTCACCACCCTGATGGTCATCGGCGACGAAAAGGGCCGCGTAGGCTGCGGTATGGGCAAGGCCGTTGAAATTCCCGAAGCGGTTCGCAAGGGAATTGAAGACGCCAAGAAGCAGATGATCACCGTCGCCATGGATGGCACCACCATCCCGCACCAGGTTACCGGCGTGTTCGGTACCGGTCGCGTGCTGCTGATGCCGGCCCCCGAAGGAACCGGCGTTATCGCGGGCGGCCCCGTCCGCGCGGTCATCGAAGCCTGCGGCATCAAGAACATCCGCACCAAGTCGATCGGCTCCAACAACGCGGTCAACGTGGTCAAGGCCACGCTGGAAGGCCTGAAGCAGCTTCAGAGCGCCGAAGAGGTCGCCAAGCTTCGCGGCAAGACCGTTGAAGAGCTGCTGGGTTGAGGAGGGCGAAGACTATGAAGCTTAAAATCACACAGACGAAATCCACCATCGCCTGCCTGAAGGATCAGATCGCCACGATTAAGGCGCTGGGTCTCCATCACATCGGCCACACCGTTGTGAAGGAAGACAACGCGGCCATCCGCGGCATGATCTTCAAGGTGAAGCACATGGTGAAGGTCGAGGAAATCAACGACTAAGGAGGTCCGACATGAAACTTCATGAACTGAAACCCGCATTCGGATCGACTACCGCTCCCAAGCGCCTTGGCCGCGGTATTGGTTCTGGTCTCGGTAAGACCTCTGGTAAAGGTCACAAAGGCGCGAAGGCCCGTTCCGGCGGCGGCAAGCGGCCCGGATTCGAAGGCGGACAGATGCCCCTCACCATGCGTCTTCCGAAGCGCGGCTTCACCAACAAGTGGGCGACGGAATACGTGGCTATCAACGTGAGCGCCCTCAACATCTTTGAGGATGGCGACGTGGTTGGCCCGGTTGAGCTGATTCAGGCCGGCATCATCAAAAAGATTGAAGACGGCATCAAGATCATGGGCAATGGCGAACTCACGAAAAAGCTCACGGTACAGGCGATGAAGTTTACTGCTACCGCGAAAGAAAAGATCGAGGCGGCGGGCGGAAATTGCGAGGTGATCTGACATGTTTGAGACGCTCAAGAATGCATGGAAGATCATTGACCTGAGAAAGAAGATTCTGTATACCCTTGGCATGCTGCTTCTGTACAGGTTCCTGTGCTTTGTCCCGACTCCGGGCGTCGACACTGCAAACATCGCCAGCACCATCAACAACTATTCCCTTCTGAGCTACATCAACTCCATGACGGGCTCAGACCTCGCGAACTACACCATCATGGCCATGGGCATCACCCCGTACATCAACTCCAGCATTATTATGCAGCTTTTGTGCGTGGCGATTCCCTCTCTGGAGGAGCTTAGCAAATCCGGCGAAGACGGACAGAAAAAGATCGCTCAGATCACCCGTTACGTCACCGTCGGCCTTGGCTTCCTCCAGGCCATCGCCCTGACGGTCGGCCTGAAGGCCAACGCCACCGGCGGCTTCTTCGGCCTGATCACCATCGGCTTCTGCCTCGCGGCCGGCACGGCTCTTGCCATGTGGATCGGCGAGCGCATTACCGATAAGGGCATCGGCAACGGCGTATCCCTGCTGATCTTCGCGGGCATCATTTCCCGCTTCGCGATCGCAGTCGCGGGCGCCGTGCAGAACCTGTACGTCACCATCTCTAACGGCAGCTTCGGTTCCGTGTTTTCCACGCTGGCCGTGCTGATCGTCAGCCTCGCGCTGATCATCGGCGTCGTGCTGGTGGAGCTCTCCGAGCGCCGCATCCCGATTCAGTACGCCAAGCGTATGGTCGGCCGAAAGATGTATGGCGGCCAGAGCACGCACATCCCGCTTCGCCTGAATTCCTCCGGCGTTATGCCGCTGATTTTCGCCAGCGCCATCATGCAGTTCCCCGGAACGATTCTCGCGTTCTGGCCGAGCAGCGCGGCGTATAAGTGGTGGAGCAACAACGTAAGCTCCGTCAGCGTGCTGTACAACGTCCTCTTCGCGGCGATGATTCTTGCCTTCACGTTCTTCTATTCCAGCATTTCGTTCAACCCCGCTGAAATGAGCAAGAACATTCAGCAGAACGGCGGCATGATTCCCGGCATTCGTCAGGGCAAGCCGACCGCCGATTTCATCGCGAAGATCAACCATCGCATCACTCTCTTCGGCGCGTTCTTCCTTGCGGTTCTGGCGCTTCTGCCGTCCATCGTGTACGGCATCGCCAAGGTGAGCCTGCCCTTCGCGGCTTCCTCCCTGTTGATCGCGGTCAGCGTTGCTGTTGAAACGATGCGTCAGCTTGAATCCCAGATGCTCATGCGTCACTACAAGGGATTCCTGAAGTAAGAAATGAGGGTGGACCGAATGAAGCTCGTATTCTTAGGCCCTCCCGGAGCTGGTAAGGGGACGCAAGCCTCTATGGTATGTCAGAGGTTTGCGATTCCCCATATCTCCACCGGAGACATGCTCCGAGCCGCAATCGCAAACGGAACCGAAACCGGCAAAAAGGCCAAGGTCTTCATGGACAAGGGTCAGCTGGTTCCCGACGAGGTTCTGATCGAGATGGTGCGCGAGCGCCTGAACGAGAAGGACTGCGAAAAGGGATTCCTTCTGGACGGCTTCCCGCGCACCGTGGATCAGGCCGAAGCGCTTCAGACCATTGCCGCGCCCGACGTCGTGGTGGACGTGGACGTTGCCGACGAGAAGCTGCTCAGCCGCCTTACGGGACGAAGAGTATGTGAAAAATGCGGTGAATCATTCCACGTGGCGAAGATCGGCGACGCGAAGACCTGCTCCCACTGCGGCGGCATGCTCATTCAGCGCGACGACGATAAGCCCGCTACGATCCGGAATCGTCTGGACGTATACCACAGGCAGACCGCGCCGCTGATTGACTACTATCGCGGAAAAGGCACGCTTCGAACGGTAGACGGCGATCAGACCCCGGAAAAGGTATTCGAGGCGATTCTGGTCGTCCTCGGAGGCTGAAATGATTTACACCAAAAATCCCGCGCAGATTCAGAAAATGCGCGATGCTGGAAAGCTTCTCCATCAGGTGCTTGAGCATCTGAAAACGATGATCAAGCCCGGCATGACGACGCTCGAAATCGACCGCGAGGCGGAGCGGATGATCCGCGCGGCGGGCGCGACGCCTTCGTTCAAAGGCTTCGAAGGCTTCCCGTACACCATCTGCGCAAGCGTAGATGACGAGGTCGTTCATGGCTTTCCCAGCGATAAACCCCTGAGGGAGGGACAGCTCCTCAGCGTAGACTGCGGACTGATCCTGCACGGCTGGCAAGCGGACAGCGCGTTCTCCGCCCCCGTAGGCAAGGCTTCCGACGAAGTGATGAAGCTTATGAAGGTCACGGAGGAGTGCTTCTGGCTGGGCGCCAAGCAGGCCCGGGCCGGCAATCGATTGGGCGATATTGGCTGGGCGGTTCAGCAGCACGCCGAGGCAAACGGCTACGGCGTTATCCGCGACCTGACGGGTCACGGAATCGGCAGGGAAATGCACGAGGATCCGAGCGTACCCAACTACGGGAAACCGGGGCGGGGCGTGCGGCTTGTGGCAGGCATGACGATCGCGATCGAGCCGATGATTGCAATGGGCGACTGGCATGTATACGTGGCGGACAACGAGTGGAGCATTCTCACCCGCGACCACAGCGTATGCTCGCATTATGAGCACACCATTGCCATTACCGACGGCGACCCGGAAATCCTGACCCTGCCCGGAACCGTGCTTTCGGAGGATGCGTGATGAAGAAGGCGCCCATACTGACGGGATCCGTCGTGATCTCTACGGCCGGACGCGACGAGGGACGAACCTTTCTTGTGGTGGATTCGCTGGATGAGCTGTATGTGCTGATTTCCGACGGAGACACACATAAGATGGAGAAGCCCAAGAAAAAGAAGCGCAGGCATCTGAAGCTTGTAACCGAGCCAAGCAAGGCTATCGTAACCAGACTATCCAGTGGCCAGCCGGTATTCGATCATGAAGTGCGCCGATGGCTCTCGCGCGAGGAGGGGTAACAGATTGTCCAAGTCCGATGTAATCGAAGTTGAAGGCGTTGTCACCGAGTCTTATCCCAATGCCATGTTCGAAGTACAGCTGCCCAACGGTCATAAGATTCTGGCACATGTATCGGGCAAGATGCGCATGAATTACATTCGCATTTATCCCGGCGACAAGGTCACCATCGAGTTGTCACCGTATGACCTCACCCGGGGTCGTATCACGTGGCGCAGCAAGTCGTAATTCCGAAAGGAGGAAACAACGATGAAGGTAAGACCGTCCGTCAAACTGATCTGCGAAAAGTGCAAGATCATCAAGCGCAAGGGTCATGTAATGGTGATTTGCGAAAATCCCAAGCATAAGCAGAAGCAGGGCTGAGTAAGCCGTAAGGAGCCGCCGCGAGATTCGCTGGCGGCTCCATTCGTTTATCGCTTTTCTCCATACTCCCGTTTTTCGAGCGACTGTTCGACGGCACGAATCAGCTCGCTGCACCGGATTCCCAGCGCCTCGGAAAGCTTCCAAAGTGTCTCTACGTTCGCGTTCGTTCGTCCTGTCTCAATTTCCGCAAGATGACTGCGGGAGATGGCCGCCAAGCCGGAAAGAATCTCCTGCGTGAGCTTCTGCTTTTCACGAAGCCCGCGAAGGATTTGCCCTGTAACCCTGTGGTCATACGTCATATGTATCGCTCCTTATATGGCAGTAGGCTCGCGCCTCCATATAAGGGCTTGTTTTTTTCGCGGAAAATTTTCGCCGTTGTCGGACATCACCGACAGGGACGGCGGCCGATTATGCTATGATGAAAACCAGCAGAAAACAGGGGGCGATTCCAATGAAATACGATGTGCGGCCTTGAAGAAGACGATGATGGAGGGTGATGAAGACCAAATTTGAAGAGTTTGAAACCGTGCGCATTCCCGCGAAGGGAATTACCGGAACCATCGTGGACGTTTCCGTCGGACGAGACGGTGTTACGTACTATATCGTTCAGAACGATGAATGGGGCGACGTGGACGACCCGGACGCGTACAACGCCGGCTACGCGCTTTTCGATTGCACAGAGGAACAGCTGGCTCACGTGGAGCCAAACGGATAGACGGGAGGGAATGAATGTGAAAAGGGGAATTGCGCTGCTTTTGGTGTTGGTGGCTTTGCTTAGCTTCGGTGCGACGGCAGAGGAAGTCGAGCTTGCCAGCCTGAGCGACGAGCAGGTGGTGGCGCTGCTGCGGCGCGTGCAGGAGGAAATCGTCGCCCGTCATATTGAAGCGACGGCGACGCTGATGGGCGGCGCATATATCGCCGGAAGG
This sequence comes from bacterium, assembly GCA_963618055.1. Lineage (GTDB taxonomy): Bacteria > Bacillota > Clostridia > Christensenellales > Aristaeellaceae > SFHK01. The sequence goes on from CAVERI010000011.1 coordinate 28,604, forward strand.
GACATTCCAGCCGGGGCATACGTGTATACCTGCATGGCCAGCGGCGACGATTGGGGTAACGTGTCGATCTATTCGGAGGAGGGCGAAGGGAAACAGCTGTTTTGGAAGGTTGTTCTCGCGCCGGATGAGGGAGAACAGCCGGAGGCCTTCTTCATCACATTGAATACCGGCGATCGACTGAAATCAGACGTTCCCTTCAGCCTGACGATTTACGCCGGAGTGACATTCAAATAGCATCGCGCGCCAGCAAAATCAAACTACGGCAAATGCCGCTCCCCTAAACAGGAAAGCGGCATTTGCCGTATTTTATCCGCGTGCCTGCGCTTCGTAGGCGGCTTTTTGGAGAAGCCCGGAGAAGAGATCGCAGATTTCCTGTGCAAATTCCGCGTCGCGAGCCTCGGCGGTGACGGTGCAGTAGGGGCGTTCCTCGTCGGGGCGAATCCACGCGCAGCCGTGCTGGCCGCGGAAGAACCAGTCCTCGCGCTCGAACTCGGGCGGCAGCGCGTCGGACAGGCGGCGCATGACCTCGCCGCGGTGCGGGAAGTCCACGTCGATATGGTGGCTTACGCGGCTGACCTCCGGCATGCGCGCGCGGAAATCGGAGAGGGAAAGCGCGTTTTCGTTCAGCCGGGACAGCAGGTGCAGCGCGAGGAACAGGCCGTCGAAGCGCATATGGTATTGGAAGGGGGAGGCCTGCGCAAGCGTCCGCGCCCACGCAGCCAGATCGCCGGAGGCGAACTCGACCTTGAGCCCCAAACTCCTTCCGAGCGCGTCGAGCGCGCGGGTTGCGTCCGGCGGAGCATACAGCGTGGCTTCTCCGTGCTCCGCCATTGCCCAGCCGGTTAAAAGCTCCATCTGTGCGTCGGTCAGAAGGCCGTCCTCGTCCGCAAATATGGCCTTTTCGCCGCTCGCGGAGAGGTAGACGCCGATTTCGTTCGCGCTGAGCTCCATCAGCTCCTCCTCCCATTCCACGCGCGCGGTGAAGCCCGCGTTCGAAAAGGCGTGGTCGGCCAGATACAGCAGCTGCTCGCTCTGCGCATACACGGCGGCGCGCAGGCGGCGGACGCTTCCGAAGGCAGCGCTTTTCAGGAAGCCGAGATAGCCAAGGTCACTGCGCCCGACGCTGGAAATCGGCCGCGTGACGCCGGTGTAGGGGCGCGGTACATCCTGCCGGTTCAGCGTGTCCTCGATTTTGCGCTTTTCCGGCGGGGTCAGGGGCGTGCCGTCGGCGTACAGCGGGGTTATAGCATCGCTTTCGGCGTAAACGGCGGCGTCCAGACGCATGAGGGAGAGCACGTGCCGAAGCTGCGGCAGCGTGCATTCGCCGATGGTGTATACCTGCGCGCCCTGCGCGCACAGCCCTGCGGCCAGCGCGCGCGCCTGCGAAGCGGCAACGCTGGACGTGGCGCGGCCGACCAGCACGGTTCCGGGCTTCTGCCGCCACACGATGGCGCGCCCGGCGCGCACAGCCTCCTCCGGCGTGACGGCGCGGATGGACGCACCCATGAACGCGCGCGCCATCCGCTGCCCCCAGACCAGATTTTCGAAGACGACCGCGCCGTCCGGCACGCGCTTGCCCGGCCACACGCGCACGCCGGGCTTCACACAACCGCGCGCGCCGATGCGCGAATCCTCGCCGATTACGCTTTCCTCAAATGCCTGCGCGCCGTCGAGCAGCTGCGCACGCGGCGCGAGCACGCAGGAGCGCAGCTCGCTGTCGCGCCCGACGAAGCTGCCGGGATAGAGCACGGCGCGCTTGACGCTGGCGTTCTCGGCCACGACGGCGCCTGCGCCGATTACGCTTCCGGCCAGCACCCTCGCACCCGCGCCGATTCGTGCGCCCGCGCCGAGAAACACGGGTGCCTCGAGGATGGCTTCCTCGTCCACAATCGCGCCCGGCATGCGCACAACGCCGTCCTTCGGCACGCTGATCAGCGAGATGCGCCCCTCCAGCGCGTCGCGATTGGCTTCCAGATAGGCGGAAACGTCGCCAATGTCGCACCAGTAGGCCTCCGTCAGATAGCCGTACATCGGCACGCCCTCGCGGAGCAAAAGCGGGAACAGCTCGCGCCCGAAGTCAAACGGCTGATCGTCCGGAATCCTGTCCAGAATCTCCGGCTCGAGGATGTAGATGCCGGTGTTTGCCGCGTCGGAGGTGACGTTTTGCCAGTCCGGCTTTTCGGTGAAGGACACGACGCGGCCGTCCGCGTCCGTGCGAACCAGACCGTAACTGGTCGGGTTCTGCACGCGCTTCAAAATCAGCGTCGCTTTCGCGCCGTGCGCGCGGTGGAACGCGAGCGCCTCGGACAGGTTCACGTCGGTCAGCCCGTCGCCGGAAAGCACGCAGAAGGTTTCCGTCAGAAACGTGCGCGCGGGCTTGATGCCGCCCGCCGTGCCCATCGGGCGCGATTCGCGGAAATATTTGAGCGCCACGCCATATTCGCTGCCGTCGCCGAACGCGTCTTCTATTCGGTCAGGCAGGTAGCCGAGCGTAATTCCGGCGCGCTCCACGCCGTGGCGCGCCAGCAGGCGCAGGGAATAGGCGAGAATCGGCTGATCGAGCACCAGCGTCATTGGTTTTGGAATTGTACAGGTGAGCGGGCGCAGGCGTTCGCCCTCGCCGCCCGCCATGATCATTGCAAGCACAGAAAAACCTCCCTTGATTCAATGGATGGTCTGCATATTGTGTCCATGAATCCGGGAGGTTATTCATTTATGCGGTGCTGCCTTAATAATACCGGTCGATCGTTTCCTCAACCACCTGCACCCAGCGGATGATGTTGGCCGGCTTGTAGCCGACGGTGGAGATATCCTTGAGCACAAACTCGTAGGGGCAGTTGTTCTTCCGGCACGCCTCGATGACATGCGAGATGTCCTTTCGAACCGCGTCTTCGTCCAGCGTGGTCGCGACCATGGCCGGGTTCGGCTTGCGCGCGAACACGTAGTCCTTTCCCAGCTTTTCCGCGGAAATGTCCACGCTTGACCACGGCGTTACGCCGACCTTTCGAAGATTCGGAATCTGCTTGAGAATGTCAATCCGGTCGGACAGCGGCTCGCAGCAGCCATAGTAGCACAGACCGAACTTCTTGGCGATCGGCAGCAGATACTGAATGTCGTATTCATTGTGCATGGCGGGGGAGACCTCGCCGAAGGGCTGCGCGAGCGCGCGGAACCACGAGCTGTGCGTGGACGGCCCCTCCTTCGCCTCAATCGCCTCTAACTCGCGGGAATACGGCGGCGTGCAGTGCAGTGTGCCGGTCGATACGCCAAAGGCGTTTACCGCGCTCAGCGCGTCGATGTCCGCGTTCAATATGGATGAAAACTTCTGTATCGTCGCGTGCATCAGCTCCGGGTCGGCGGCCAGATCCATCAAAAGCGGCGTCATGCCGCGCAGGCGGCAAATGCGATCCCACGGCGCGTAGTAGTACATGTTCTGCGGGCAAAGCTTTACCGGCATCACGTCGCCAAGAAGCGCCTGCACGTCGGCGATATTCCTTTGTTCCTCCTCATAATCGCGCGTGACGACGGGATTATGAAGCGCCTCTAACTTTTCGAGCGTGTCCAGCTGATCCTTGTAGGAATGGGAGATGATGTTGTTTTTGTCGTCGCCGACGAGAACCTCCTCCACCACCTGAAAGCCGATGCCGGTCGTACGGAGAGACATGCCAAGCGGGTAGTACGGCTCCAGAACCGTGTCTGCCTGAAAGTACTTCCATTGCAGCAGCTTGCGGCGAAAATACTGCTCGACGCCCCTTGCCAGCTCGCCCTCGCAGTGCAGGGTCAGCGCGTCGTCGATGTTCAGCTCGTGCCACGGCAGCTCGTCAACCCACACAAGCGGGCGCACGGCCTGAAGGCCGTTTGTCGCGTAGGCTCTCTCCCTGCGCTCGGCGTTGACGGGGTCGCTGGCGTTTTCCATGTACCTTTGGGCAAGTGTCCGAAGAATTTCCTGATCCTTCATCCTTTGTCACCTCCAAGGCGTAATGTATGATCGTCGTGTGCGTTACAGGATGTATCTGTGAAGATCATTTTCCTTCGCCTCGGAGGAAAGCTGGGTCTTCACGTATTCCGCGTTCACGTTCACCTGAATCTCCGGCGCGTCGCCGCCGCCGGCGTTAAAGGCAATGTCGCTTAAAATCTGTTCAAGCACCGTGTGCAGGCGGCGAGCGCCGATGTTTTCGGCGTTTTCGTTGGCGAGCCACGCGTATTCGGCAATCGCGGAGACGGCGGTTTCGTCGAACACGAGATCAACCTTGTCCACCTTCAGAAGCGCCTGATACTGGCGAATCAGCGCGTTGTCGGGCTGGGTGAGGATGCGCTCGTAGTCCTGCTTCGTGAGGGGCTTCAGGGTCACGCGAACCGGGAAGCGTCCCTGAAGCTCCGGAATCAGATCCGTCACCTTGGACACGTGGAACGCGCCCGCAGCAATGAACAGGATGTGATCGGTGCGCACGGGGCCGTACTTGGTGTTCACGGTCGTGCCCTCCACGATGGGCAGGATGTCGCGCTGCACGCCCTCGCGGGAGACGTCCGGGCCGCTGCCGTTTCCGCGCCCGGCGACCTTGTCAATCTCGTCGATGAACACGATGCCGTGCTGCTCCACGCGGGCAATGGCCTCGGTATACACCGCGTCCATGTCGATCATGGCGTTTTCTTCCTCGGCGGTCAGGATGCGGCGCGCCTCGCGCACGGGCACCTTGCGCAGCTTGGTCTTCTTGGGCAGCATGCTGCCCAGCACGTCGTTCATGCTGATGTCCATGCCGGGAATCTCGCTGCGCGGCGTGACCTCCTCTACCTCCACCTCGACGATCGTTTCCTCGAGCTCGCCGGCGCGAAGCTGCTCGCGGATGTCCGCGCGGCGGCCGGTCAGCCGCTTCTGCTCCTCCTCGCTCGGCTCGGGCTCCTTGGGCTTGTTGCCCAGAATCACGTCGATGGGGTTGACCTTCTTTTTCGGCGTGGGGCGGGCGATCATTTCCACCAGACGGTTCTCCGCCGCCTGCGCGGCGAGATCATGCACCAGCTCGGTCTGCTGCTTTTTAACGATGCGAACGCCGGCCTCGGTAAGGTCGCGGATGATGGATTCCACGTCGCGGCCCACGTAGCCGACCTCGGTGAACTTGGTGGCCTCCACCTTGACGAACGGCGCGTCCACCAGCTTGGCCAGACGGCGCGCGATTTCGGTTTTGCCCACGCCCGTGGGGCCGACCATGAGGATGTTCTTGGGGGTAACCTCCTCGCGGATCTCCTCGGGCAGCTGCATGCGGCGGTAGCGGTTGCGAAGCGCCACGGCCACGGCGCGCTTGGCCTCATCCTGCCCCACGATATAGCGATTCAGTTCCTTGACGATTTCAGCGGGCGTCCATGTATTCATGCTCAAACCACCTCGACGATAATGTGGTCGTTCGTGTACACGCAGATGGAGGAAGCGATTTTCAGCGCCTTATAGGCGATGTCGCGCGCGGAAAGCTCGGTATTGTCATACAGCGCGCGCGCCGCGGCCAGCGCGAAGTTTCCGCCGCTGCCGATGGCCAGAATGCCCTCGTCCGGCTCGATGACCTCGCCCGTGCCCGACACGAGCATCAGGTTTTCCTTGTCCGCGACCAGAAGCAGCGCTTCCAGCTTGCGCATTTCCTTGTTCATGCGCCAGTCCTGCGCCAGCTCCACCGCGGCGCGCGGCAGGTTGCCGGAGAACTGGGTCAGCTTGCCCTCGAACTTTTCGCTGAGCGCGAAGGCGTCGGCTACCGATCCGGCGAAGCCGATCACGACCTTGCCGTCGAAGATGCGGCGCACCTTCTTGGCGCCGTTTTTCATGATCACGTTTTCACCCATCGTAACCTGCCCGTCGCCCGCAATGGCGATTTCGCCGTTGCGCCGGACGGCGCAGATGGTGGTTCCTCGAAATTCTGCCATGGTGTCCTCCGTTACAGTGCGTAATTGGTAATGACGGTCTTCAGGGTATCAAGCGAGCGCTCGGCGAGCTTCTCGTAGCGATTGCGCTTGCCGCGCACGCGCTCGTCCAGCGGACGCAGTATGCCGAAGTTGGCGTTCATCGGCTGGAAGTCGCTCGTCGGTGTCGTCACGTGCAGGGCGAGCGCACCCAGCACGGTGTCGCCGGTGAAGTCCGGCTCCGGTTCGCCTAAGAGCGCCTTCGCGAGAGAGACGCCTGCCACAAGGCCGCTGGCGGTGGACTCCATATAGCCCTCCACACCGGTCAGCTGCCCGGCGAAGCGCAGAAGCGGACGATCCTTCGCCTGATAGTTGCGCCCGAGTACGTCCGGGCTGTTGAGATAGGTATTGCGGTGCATTACGCCGTAGCGCACAAAATCCGCGTGCTCCAAACCGGGAATCATCGAGAACACGCGCTTCTGCTCCGGCCACTTGAGCCGCGTCTGGAAGCCGACCAGATTGTACAGCGTGCCCTGCTCGTTTTCCTGCCGAAGCTGAACGTTGGCATACGGCGCGCGCCCCGTGCGCGGATCGACCAGCCCCACCGGCTTCAGCGGGCCGAACGCCAGCGTCTGACGGCCGCGCGAGGCGAGAATTTCCACCGCCAGACAGCCCTCGAACACCTGCTTCTTGTCGAAGTCGTGCACCTCCGCCAGCTCCGCGCTCATCAGCGCGTCGTAAAACGCATCGTATTCCGCCTGCGTCATCGGGCAGTTCAGGTAGTCCGCGCCCTTTTCATAGCGGGACGCGCGAAAGACCCTCGTCATATCCAGCGATTCGGCGGTCACGATGGGGGCGGCGGCGTCGAAGAAGTGCAGCGCGTGAAAGCCCGGAAGGCTTGCAACCGCGTCTGCCAGCGCCGCGTCGGTAAGCGGGCCGGTGGCGATGATCGCGGGATCGCCGGGAATCGCGTCCACGCGCTCGCGGTGAATCGCTATCAGCGGATGCGACGAAACGGCCTCGGTCACGGCCTCGGAAAAGCGGTCGCGGTCGACCGCCAGCGCGCCGCCCGCGGGCACGCGTGTCTTCTCGGCGGCGGACAGAATCAGGCTGTTCAAGAGCTTCATTTCGGCCTTCAGAAGGCCGGAGGCGTTCGTCAGATGCTCCGCCTTCAGCGAATTGGAGCACACCAGCTCGGCGAAGCCGTTCATATGGTGGGCGGGGGAGTGGCAGGCGGGCTTCATTTCATACAGCGCCACGGGAATGCCGCGGCTTGCCAGCTGCCACGCGGCCTCGCAGCCCGCGAGTCCCGCGCCGATTACGGTAACCGGTTTACTCATTGTCCTCATCCCTGCCCGTGTTTTCAATCGGTATGCGCGTGCCGCACGCCACGTCCGCGCAAACACGCATCAATTCGCCCTTATGGCCGCGCTTGATGACCATGCGCCCGCCGCAGCTGGGGCACTTTTCCACCGCGGGCAGATCCCACGATACGAACTGGCACTCGGGATAATGCTCGCAGCCATAGAACTTGCGCCCCTTGCGGGAAACGCGCTCCAGCAGTCTGCCGCCGCATTCGGGGCAGGGCGCGTCGATGTATTTAAGAAGCGTCTGCGTGTGCCGGCACTCCGGGAAGCGCGGGCAGGCAAGGAAGCGGCCGAAGCGCCCCATCTTGTAAACCATCATCGCGCCGCACTTTTCGCACGGCACGTCGGACACCTCGTCCTCCACCTTCACCTTTTCGATGCCGGCTTCGGCGGCCTCCAGCTCCTTCTCAAACGGGCCGTAGAAGTCCGAGATGACCTGCTTCCAGTCGGTATTTCCGGCCTCCACGTCGTCCAGCCGGTTTTCCATGTCGGCGGTGAACTGAATGTCCACGATGTCCGGGAACGACTTGGACATGACCTCGTTGACCACGTTGCCAAGCTCCGTCGGATACAGGCGCTTTTTTTCGCGCGATACGTAGCCGCGCTGCAAAATGGTGGAAATCGTCGGCGCGTAGGTGGACGGGCGGCCGATGCCCTTTTCCTCCAGCGCCTTGACCAGCGACGCCTCCGTGTAGCGCGCGGGCGGCTGGGTGAAGTGCTGCTCGGAATCATAGGAGAGCAGGCGCGCCGTCTCGCCGTCCTTAATCTTCGGCATGTGCGTGTCGGCGGCCTCGCCCGCGTCGTCAATGCCCTCTTCGTATACCGCCGTGAAGCCCGCGAAGCGCAGCTTCTGGCTGGAATGGTGGAAGTCCACGTCGCCGGAAATCAGCTCCGCCGACAGCGTGTCGTACACGGCCGGGGTCATCTGGCTGGCGACAAAGCGATCGTAAATCAGCTTGTACAGCTTGTACTGATCGTTGCTGAGCGAGGATTTCAGGTTCTCCGGGCGCAGCGAAACGTCGGTCGGGCGAATGGCCTCGTGCGCGTCCTGCGCATTCTGGCGGCTCTTGTATACGTTCGGCGTTTCCGGCAGGTATTCGCTGCCGTAGCGCTCGGCGATCATCTCGCGCAGCGGAAGCAGCGCGTCGTCCGAGATGCGCGTGGAATCGGTACGGATATAGGTCACCAGACCCAGCGTGCCCACACCCTCGACGTCCACGCCCTCATAAAGCTGCTGGGCGATCTGCATGGTCTTGCTGGCGGTGAAGTTCAGCTTGCGCGAGGCCTCCTGCTGCAGGTTGGAGGTGGTGAACGGCGGCGCGGGGTTCTTCTTGCGCTCGCCCTTCTTCACGCCGCTCACGGTGAACTGGGCGTTCACCAGCTCGGACAGCACGCTGGACGCCTCCGCTTCGCTCTTGAGCTCGCGTTTTTCGCCGGGGGTTCCGGCGTAGCGGGCGTGGAATTTGCTGCTTCCGGCGGAAAATTCCGCTTCGATATACCAGTATTCCTCGGGCACAAATTCCTCGATTTCCTCCTCGCGCTGGCAGATCATCGCCGTGGCGACGGACTGCACGCGCCCGGCGGACAGCCCCTTGCGAATCTTGCTCCACAGAAGCGGGCTGATTTTGTAGCCGACCAGACGGTCGAGCACGCGGCGCGCCTGCTGCGCGTCCACAAGGTTGAGATTCACGGCGCGCGGACTCTTGACCGCGGCCTTCACGGCCTTGCCGGTGACCTCGTGAAACTCGATGCGGCAGGCTTCAGCAGGGTCGATGCCCAGAAGCGTCGCTAAGTGCCACGAGATGGCTTCTCCCTCGCGGTCAGGGTCTGTCGCGAGGAAGATTTTCGACGCGCCCTTGGCGTCCTTGCGAATCTTCGTAAGGATTTCGCCGCGGCCGCGGATGGTGATGTACTTGGGCTCAAAATTGTTTGCTATATCTACGCCGAGCTGGGATTTAGGCAGATCGCGTACGTGTCCCTGCGAGGCCTCAACCTTGTAGCCGCGGCCAAGGTACTTTGCGATCGTTCGCGCTTTGGCGGGAGACTCGACGATGACGAGCTTGTAGGTCATGAAACGTCCCTCCGGATTCGTTTGCTCAGGATACCCGGTAGCAGTTGCCGGGCGTCTTTACTATTATTCCCCGAAGAATCAACATTGTCAAGTGGGAATTTAGCTCCGGGGTTGAAAAATTGGTGAGATTTGCGATTTCCTCGAACGAAAGCGGCTCGTTCTGAATGCATTTGAAGATGCGCCGTTCCTCCTCACTCATTTCCGGCTCGACCTTGCGGCGGGCGTTCGCGGCGGGACGCGCGCCCCAGCGCTGCGCCTCAAGGATGTCCCATGGGCTGAGCGCGGGGTACGCGCCGTTCTGAATCAGATGGTTCGGCCCCTCGGCCAGCGGGGAATAGATGGAGCCGGGGATGGCGAACACGTCGCGCGACTGCTCCAGCGCGTCCTCCGCCGTGATCAGCGCGCCGGAGCTTTTGCGTCCCTCGACGACCAGCACGCCGGGTACAAGCCCGGATATGATGCGGTTGCGCGCCGGAAACGACCATTTCTGCGGGCCGTCGTCCGCCTGCATCTCGGATACGATGGAGCCGCCCTCCTCGATGATGCGGCGCGCCAGCGGCTCGTTTTCCGGCGGGTAAAGCTGATTGAGCCCGCTGCCGAGCACGGCCACCGTGCGCCCGCCGCCCTCCAGACAGCCGACGTGCGCGCAGGTATCCACGCCGCGCGCAAGGCCGCTCACAATCGTTACACCGTTTTGCGCCAGCGCCTGCGAAAACTCCTTCGCCGCCTTCTTGCCGTCGTAGCTGGGCGCGCGCGTGCCGACGATGGCGAATATGCGCTCGTCGTTCAAATCGGGATTGCCGCGCACGTACAGCGTCGGCGGCGCGTCCACGATGCTGCGAAGCCGCGCCGGATACCGGTCGGAAATCATGGGAAGCGCCGAGATGCCCGCCTTTTCCAGATGGGCGAACACATCGTAAAAGAAGCGCTCGCTGCGCGCGGCCTGAAGAGTCGCGCAGAATTTCTCGTCCGCGACGTTCCGCGCGCACGACGGGTCGTCCCACAGGGCGCGCGCGTCGCCGCAGGCGTTCAGAAGCGCGTAAAACCGCCGGGGCGACATGCCGGGAACGGCGGACAGCCAGAGCCAGTATTGCTCCATCAGATTGTATTCCATCGGCGCCTCCTATTTCCAGTACTTGTCGTCGATCGAGCGGTATTGGAGGGCTTCGGCGATGTGGGCGGAGCCGATTTCATCCTCGCCCGCAAGGTCGGCGATCGTGCGCGCCACCTTGATCACGCGCGTGAACGCGCGGTTGGAAAGCCCCATCGACGTGGTGGCCAGCGACAGCATGCGGTTGGCCTCGCGGCTCATGGGGCAGAACTTTCGAAGCGTCTGCGCGTCCAGCCGCGCGTTGCAGGCGAGCGGAAGCCCCTCGTAGCGCGCGCGCTGCACGTTCCGCGCCTGCTCCACGCGGGCGCGGATGTCGGCGGAGGGCTCCTCCTCGCGGTCGTCGGAAATGCGCTCGGCGGGCACGGATTCTACCTCGATGTGCAGATCGATGCGGTCGAGCAGCGGGCCGGAGATGCGGTTCAGGTATTTTCGAATGTCATTGGGCGTGCAGCGGCATTCGCGCGTTTTGCTGCCGAAATTGCCGCACGGACAGGGATTCATTGAACAGATCAGCATGAATTCGGAGGGGTATGTGCTCTGCGCGCTCACGCGCGTGATGGTCACAAAGCCGTCCTCCATCGGCTGGCGGAGCGCCTCCAGCACGTCGCGCCGGTATTCGGGCAGCTCGTCTAAAAACAGAACGCCGTTGTGCGCCTTGGAGATTTCTCCGGGCGTGGCATGCAGACCGCCGCCCACCAGTGAAACGTGGGAGGCGGTGTGGTGCGGCGAGCGGAACGGGCGCTCGGTCAGCAGTCCGCTTTCCGGCGCGCAGCCCGCCACGGAGTGAATGCGCGTGGTGACCAGCGCTTCGTCAAACGTCATATCGGGCAGGATGGAGGGCACGCAGCGCGCCATCAGCGTCTTGCCGGAGCCGGGCGGGCCGACCATCAGCACATTGTGCCCGCCCGCGGCGGCGATTTCCAGCGCGCGCTTGGCGCTCTTCTGTCCCTTCACGTATTTGAAATCGGCGGCGTATACGCGCTGCCCCAGCAGTGCCTGATAGCCGACCGTTTCAATGGGCGCAATCGGCTCCGCGCCGGACAGATGCCGAACGACCTGATCGAGGTTCTGCGCGGGAATCAGGCGGATGCCGTCCACGCAGCTGACCTCGCGCGCGTTGGCGGCGGGCAGAATCATCTGCCTCACGCCGTGCCCGCGCGCGGAAATCGCAATGGGCAGCGCGCCGCGCACCGGGCGCAGCGTGCCGTCCAGCGCCAGCTCGCCGAGGATGGCGGTATCGGCAATGGATGCGGGGTTTACCTTGCGCGTGCAGGCCAGAATGCCAATAGCAATCGGCAAATCGAACGCGGGGCCTTCCTTTTTCAGATCCGCTGGGGCAAGGTTCACCGTGATGCGGTCGCCCGGGAAGGCGTAGCCGCGGTTCTTCAGCGCCGCGCGGATGCGCTCGCGCGCCTCCTTTACCGCGGCGTCGGGTAGACCCACGATGTCAAACATCGGAAGCCCGGCGGAAAGGTTCACCTCCACCGTGATCTGAACGCCCTCAATGCCGCCCAGTCCGTAGCAAAGCGTGGTTGCCAGCATGCCGTCATCCCTCTTTCGTTATTGCAGCGCGAAGTTGTACCAGTTAAACCAGCGGAGCTTCAGCGCGTATGAATACGCGCAGGGGTAGCCCGATTCCAGCGGGTAGAACGCGGCGAACAGGAACAGCGCCAGCACCATCAGCGTGACCGCCAGCGTGTTCCCGGCGATGGAATCCAGTTTGCGCAGTCGGCCGATCCACAAAACCGTTGCAAGGATGATGAACGGCACGCTGGCAAAATAGTGGTAGATGAAGGTGGAGCGCGGCACAAGCACCCACGGCAGGTATTGCGACGCGAAGCCGATGGCAATCAGCAGGAAGGCCGGGCTTGGGCGCGTGCTCGCGCACAGCGCGATCAACAGCGCGACCATGGCCGCGAGTCCTGCCCACCACACGATGGGATTGCCCATGCAGGAGATGGAGGACACCCTGCCGTAGCCGATCATCGCCGTGTCGGCGGAGTAGTACCACATCGGCCGCACGATCGTGGGCCACTCATACCACGGCGAGCTGAAGTAGTGCGAGTCTACAAGGTTTGAGTGATAGTTGAACATCTGCACCTGCATGTCCCAGAACCGCTTGAGCGTCAGCCCGCCCACCGGCGCGAAATGCCGCCAGTAGCACAGGTAGTAAATCAGGAACGGAATCACGATGAAGAACAGCACGCAGAACAGAAGCGTGCGGATCAGCTTCTTCGGGAACGCGCGCGTCAGGGCGGCCGCGTCCTCGTCGCCTTCAGCTTCCCGGCGCAGCGCGCGATATTCGCGCAGCCGCAGGAACACCGTGGCGAAGAAGATGATCGCGAGCCCCACCGCCGCGTACATGCCGATCCACTTGCTGGCGCACGCCAGACCCATCGACACGCCGCACAGCCCCAGCGGCACCAGCGTGCGCCCGAGCGGCTGCTTCAAAAGGTTCATCTGCGCGTAGCGGAACATGAACAGGTACATCAGCATGATGAAGAACACCGCGTAGGAATCCACTGTGGCCAATCGCGTCTGCGTGAAGTGCATGGAATCCACGGCCAGCAGGAACATGGCGGCGAACGAAAGCCGCGTGTCCTTCGTCAGCTGCTTCACCATCAAATACATAAGCGGCAGCATCAATACGCCGATCAGCGTGCCCATAAAGCGCCACCCGAACGGCGTCATGCCGAACAGCCGAATGCCCTGCATCAGAAGCAGCTTGCCGAGGTGCGGATGCGACCATTCCAGCAGCCAGTTGCCGTCCGTGGCGTTCGGTCGGTTGGATACCGACGGGCCGTGCAGCAGCTCATAGGCCGTGCGCGCGTGGTAGATTTCATCAAAGTACGTGCCGTTGTAATAGCTTGGCGCCCACGCGACGGTATCCTGCTCGTCGATCAGCGCATCGTAGTTCGCACCCTCGCGCGAGCCGGTCACGCTGGCGACGGGGTACAGCACCTCATCGTCCACGTTCCAGAAGCCGACCTCGTGCAGCTTGAGGCCGACGCCCATCACGGTCAGGCGCACATAGCGCGCCGTCTGAAGCGGATAGGGCATGTAGCCGCTTGGATAGGTCACGCGCGCGCCGTTTTCGCCGGTATCGATTGCGCGCGATTCGTCGTAGGAAGCGTTGATAAAGCTGCCGTCGCTCCTTTCCTTGGGCGCATACCAGTGCCAGCGGAAAATTTCGCCCTCGCCGTACACGGCGTAGTTTTCCTCCGTCCAGCGCTCGCCGTCGTTGGAAAGGGAAACGGTGAACGCCGCGGAGGAAATGCCGCCGTAATAGGTCATGCGGAACGTATGCACGTCGCCCAGATCGAACACGACCTGCTCCTCGTAGTCCTCGTTCTGCCAGTACGTCTGCGGCGCTTTGGTGGAGCCAAGGTTCACAAACGCCGCGCAGGCGTACACCACCGACACCGCCGCCATCAGCAGGCAGTCCATGCGCGTCAGGTGCAGCTTCCAGTCGCCCTTCCGGCTCAGCCGCTGAAGGGGCGTATCCGGCAGGCGGCGCGCCGCGGGCAGCGGCCACACATGCTTCAGCACCAGAATTGAGAACGCGGTGTAGACCAGAAACAGCGCCGTCAGCACATTCACGGCGGAAATCGCCATGTTCAGAAGCATCTCGTCGCCGCTCAGGTGTCCCAGATACGCGTATTCGGAGACCGTGCCGCCCTGAAGCACCAGTGTGATGTTCAAAAACTGCGTCAGCGTCACGGCAAGCAGCGCCCACAGCAGCCTGCGATCCGCATGCTGGATGTAGGCGAGCGCCAGAAGCGCGATCACGGGGAACAGGTAGCGCTCGTGCATCATGGGCGCGAACGCGTAGATCAGCGCCATCGCGGTCGCGCCGACCAGCGGCAGCGCGCGGCGGTCGCGCGAATACAGGCACAGGAACGCGGCGTAGGCATAGGCCGCGCCGAACATCACCCAGCTGAAGGTCGCAAGCTCGGGCGCGTTTTCCAGCCGCGTCCAGTTCATGTTCAGAAGCTCATAGAGATTGCAGGCGTTCAGCGTCAGGCAGCTGTAGGTGTCGTTTGTCGCCGCGCCCATGAACAGCGTTTTGAGCCACGAAATCGGATAAACGACGAGCGCGAGTCCCGTCTTTCCTTCCACCCGCGCCGCCTGCAAGGCGAACGGAAAAGCGACGATATACAGAAGCGCCAGCGAGCCGACGAGTCCGGCCAGCATCTTCGCGAGCGCGCCCTTCTCATCCCTGCGGCGAACGAGGTCGATTATGAACATCAGAAGCCCGATGGGGCCGAACAGCAGCGCCTGCGGCTTGGAAAGCAGCGAAAGCGCGTATACCGGCAGCGCCCAGTGCCATTTGCCCTCGGAAGCGAAGTACAGGCACAGCGCGAGCAGCAGCGCCAGCAGGCTGTCTACCTGCCCCCACGCGGCACTGTCGGCGATGTGCGCCGGGTTCAGCGCCACGGCGAGCGTCAGAAGGAGCGCCCGGCCGCGCCCGGCCTTCTTCGCAAACAGGAAATACACGAGCAGCGAAAGGAGCAGATCCGCGCCGATGGGAATCAGCTTGGTCAGCACCACGTGCGCGGTGGACAGGTATTCGATGCCCAGCGCGCGGCGAACGAGCGCGACGAAGCCCATCAGGAGCATCGTCAGCGGCGGATAATCGCAGAACGAGGCGCGCGCGTAGAATTGCGAGCCGTCGTTCAGAAAATTTTCACCCCAGATCATGAAGTCGTTGATATCCACGCTGTAGCCGCGCACGCGCACGGCGAAATACAGCCGCACGGCCAGCGCCGCCAGCAGGGCCGCGCCCAGCAGAAGCGCGGAGGCGGTTTTTCCCAGCTCGCAGCCGCGCGCCTTTACGCGACGCGCCTGCGCGAGCAGAGCGAGCCCCGCCAGCAGGATGCCAAAGGCAATCAGCACCAGAGTTTCGGTGATGCGCTCCGGCTCGGAGGCGGCCGCCGCCGTTTTGTTCGAGCTCGCCTTATACGGCTGGAACGTGGCCAGCGACACGGGCACCGCGCCGTCGCCCAGACTGCGCGCCTCCATGGTTACATCCCGGAACCACGCCTCGCCCACGCCGTCGCCGCTGTAGCCGCCCAGACGCAGCGCGACGTCCATCGTCGTCTGCTCGTCTCCGGTCGCGCCGTACAGCGTCAGCGTTACCCATTCGCCGTCCGTGTCGTAGACGGAGTCGGAATAGGCGTTGGTGTTCAGAATGGACAGGTTCGCGCCGCGCAGCGTGAGAATGCTGCCGTCCGATTCGCGGAACGCGGCGCAGTCCTTCGCCCGCACGCGGCAGGTGAGCACGTATTCCGTGTTCGGCTCCACCGCCACGGTCTGCACCCAGCGCGCGTCGTTGTCGTCAAAGTTCAGGATGGTGAGCGCCGTCGCGCCGTCCTCCAGCGTCTCCACGCCGAACTGTGAGTTGCCGCCGTTGTAAGCGTCCGTGCGCCAGTTTACGGGCGCGCCGCTGTCGTCCAGCTGCGCGAAGTCGGCGTTAGCCAGCAGCAGGTTTTCCGCCTGCGCGGACAGCGCCGAGAGCAGGCACAGAAGCGCCAGAAAAAGAGCAATTCCCTTACGCATAGCATTTCCTCGACTGATCATAGTTGTTTGTGAATGCCTCGTTTCCATATTCCACGGACAAGCGCGGAATTCCTTCCTTTTTATGGACGAATTCCGCGCTGTTTTGGTTCAAATCAGGCCCGTGGCGTCAAAAGCGCCCCGGATATGGCGAAGCCCCGCGCCGTCGATGGCGATCACGTCAAAGCGCGTCGGGCTGTCCAGCAGGCGGTTGGCCTGCAAATAGCCCATGGCCGCGCGCACGATGTTGCGCATCTTCGCGGGCGTAACGGCTTCGGCGGGCGCGCCAAAACGCGGCGATGTGCGCGCCTTGACCTCGACGAACACGATCGTGTCGCCGTCCCGGACGATTAAATCGATCTCTCCGCCGGCGCGGCGATAGTTCTTTTCCAGAACCCTCATGCCCTGTCCGGTCAGGTAGCGAAGCGCCTCCGCCTCGCCGATGATGCCGCTTTCCCGATTGTACATGGCGTGCTCCTTACAGAAAATGCTTGATAAAGCTCATGCGGTGCGCGGGGCAGGGGCCGTATTCGCGGATGGCGCGGATGTGCTCCGCCGTGCCGTAGCCCTTGTTGCGCGCAAAGCCGTACTGCGGATATTCCTCCGCAAGCCGGATCATATACCGGTCGCGCTCCACCTTCGCAACGACCGAGGCCGCCGCGATCATGTAGCACAGCGCGTCGCCCTTGATGATCGAGCGGTGCGGCACGGGCAGCTTCAGCCCGTCCACCGCGTCGATGAGAATCATGCCGCCCGCAAAATCGGCGGCGCATTCTTCCATGGCGCGCTTCGTGGCGTTCAGGATGTTGATTTCGTCGATGACCGACGGCTCCATCCACGACGTGCGCACGTATTCCGCGCTTTCGAGCAGGAGGGGATAGAGCGCCTCACGCTTTTTCTCGGACAGCTTTTTGGAATCGTCCACGCCGGGCACAAGCCTTGAAAGCGGGATAGACACGCACGCGGTGACGACCGGCCCCGCCAGCGGGCCGCGGCCTACCTCGTCGATTCCGGCGATGGAGGAAATGCCTTCGTCCGCCAGCAGCGAGCGCTCGACCTCGGTCATGCGAATCAGCTTTTCCGTTGCGGTTTCACGCGGCATGGCTTATTCCTCCGGCACTTCCAGCGTAATTCTTCCCAGTTTTCCGGCGCGGAATTCATCCAGCACCAGACTGGCCGCGCGCTCGGTGTCGCACCGGCCGCCGGACAGCAGCCAGCCGCGCCCGCGGCAGGCCAGCTCGAGCAGCTCCTCAGGCAGGCGCTCGGCGGCGTCTTCAGGCAGCCTGTAGCGCGAGCGGGTCTGCGCGGGGGCGATTCGCAGAAGCGTTTCCAGCAGCTGTGTCGCCAGCTCCTCGCCGTCCATAATCTGGTCGCGTATGGAGCCTAAAAACGCCAGCGCGCGCGCGCTGCCCTGATCCTCCAGCTTCGGCCAGAGCATGCCGGGCGTGTCCAGAAGCTCGAGATAGGGCGTGATTTTCACCCACTGATTGGAGCGGGTTACGCCCGGGCGGTCGGAGGTCTTCGCCACGGCCGCGCCGCGCAGATGGTTGATGAACGTGGACTTGCCCACGTTCGGGATGCCCACGACCATCACGCGCACGGTCTTGTTCGCGCCGCGCGCCTTCATGCGCTCCACGGCGGGACGGGCGGCGTTTTCGATGAAGCGGAAGATTTCCTTCGCGCGGCCGCCGACGGACTGATATTTCAGCGCCGTCACGCCGTATTTTTTATAGTAGGCAAGCCATTGCGCCGTGGCGGCGTCACTGGCCAGATCGGCCTTGTTCAGAATGAGGATGCGCGTTTTGCCGCCGGTCAGGCGCACGAGATCGGGGTTGCGCGTGGCCTTGGGCGCGCGCGCGTCGCACAGCTCGATCACTGCGTCGACGGAGCGAATCTGCGTTTCCAGAAGCTTCTTCGTTTTGGCCATGTGGCCGGGATACCAGTTGATTTCAGGCATGGGGCATGTTCCTCTTTTATTATAAAAATAAAGGCCTCGTGCGAGGCCTTTATGTGGGGTGCGTCAGGCTTCCTTGACCTTGGCGGCCTTGCCGCTGCGCGCGCGCAGATAGTACAGCTTGGCGCGGCGAACCTTGCCCCTGCGGGTCACGGTGATGCTGTCGACGTGCGGGGAATGCAGCGGGAACGTGCGCTCGACGCCCACGCCATAGGACGTGCGGCGGACGGTGAACGTTTCACGGCAGGAGCCGTTGCGACGGGCGATCACGACGCCTTCAAAGGCCTGCAGACGCTCACGGGTGCCTTCCACAACCTTCACCTGCACCTTTACGGTGTCGCCGATGTTGAACTTGGGAAGATCCTTGCGAAGCTGAGCCTCTTCGATGGAACGGATGATTTCATTCATTTTGCGATATCCTCCTTTCCTCACAGGGCGTTCGTGAACGATGACTTTTCGCCAGCGGACCGCCCGATATCACGCTCATCATTATACCATGAAAAACGGTTGCCGGGCAAGCAATATGTTTGTTAATTTACGTCATTCCGCGGCGGGCTCGCGCGTGAGGCGGCGAATCCAGTGGTAGCTGTTCACCTCATACACCGCCACGGCGCACTTGAGAATCTGGTCGCTCTTCAGGCACAGAAACACCCACACGGGGTCGAGCTTCCACACAAACTGCGCCAGCGCCGACAGAACCAGCACCACACCCCACTGGAAGATGAGGTCGTTATAGAATACGAACTTCGTGTGCCCGCCGCCGCGCACGATGCCGCCCAGACAGGGCGCCTGATAGGCCGTGCCGACGACCGTGATGGCCAACACCGTCGTGAACTGCAGGGCAATGTCGTGCGCGCCCTTGGTTTCCAGATGATAGAACTCAAGAATCGGATAGCGCAGAAGATACAGCGCCGCGCCGGTCACAAGGCCGATTATGAGAAACAGACCCTGCATGCTGCGCACGTATTCGCGCAGCTTCCGGTCGTTGCCCTCGCCCACCAGCTTGCCGGTGATGACGCCCGCGGCGTTGCCCGCACCATAGGCGAACACGGAAATCATGCCGAACAGCGACACGACGGTCGCGTTCGCGGCAATCGCGTCCTTGCCCATGCGGCCGATGATGGCCGTCTGCACGAACATGGCCACGCCCCACGACGCGCCTGCCAGCATCACGGGCGTGGCGTATTTGGCGTAATCGTGATTGAGCGCGCGGTCAAAGCGGAAAAGCTCCTTCGGGCGGATGCGGAGCTTTTTGTCCATCCAGAACAGATATACGCACGAGGCGACAAACTCGAACGCGCGCGCCGCAAGCGTGGCAATGGCCGCGCCGGTCGTGCCCATTTCCGTAAAGCCCAGCTTGCCGAAGATCAGGCAGTAATTCAGCCCGATGTTGATGAACAGCGACATGACCATGATCACAAGCCCCACGCGCACGCTCTCCACGCTGCGCAGGCTGGCGAGGATGACCGTGCTCAGGCAATAGAACAGGTAGGTATACCGAATCACGCGAAGGTAGTCCACGCCCTCCCGGATGATGTCCTCCTCGTTGCTCAAAAGGCACATGATCTGCCGCGGCACAAGGCTCACCACGCAGGTGAAGACGAGTCCGATTACGAGCGCCACCGTCAGGCCGATGGCGGTGATGGGCACGATCGGCTTTTTCTCGCCCTTGCCCCAGTACTGCGACGCGAGCACCACCACGCCCTCGCCGGCGGAGGTGACGATCATTTGCAAAAGAAACTGCACCTGATTTGCCTGCGTCACGCCGGAAAGCGCGTTCTGCGAATAGTTGCTGAGCATGATGCTGTCCGCCAGCGACACGCTGTAGGACACGAGGTTCTGAAGCGCGATAAACAGCAGAAGGGAAAAGAAGTGACGGTAAAAGGCCTTGTCCTTCGTAAGCAGGTGCATATGAAATCGCCTCACGTTGTCAGAATTCGCTGATATGATACCACGCAGGGCAACGGCTTGCAAACGCCGCTCGGTTAATGTTTTGCGCCGCATTCGTTCGCGAAGAACGCGTTCCCTTGCGCGAGAAAGCCGGTTTCCATTACTGCGCACACATTCGTCCTTCCCTGCCCGCGGCGCGCGGAGGATGACCCGCGCGGTTTCGAGGGCGAGGTAAAAGCGAAGGGACAGGGTAGCTTCGACGACGGATTCGCGGCGGGTATGCGTTCGC
>CAVERI010000012.1:0-47881 GCA_963618055.1 bacterium
GAACCCTCTCGCACCCGTCACCCGAGGGGGTGTAGGGGAGCGGAGCGCCCCACGCTCGTTTCATCGGAAACAAAGTCCTCAAAAGAACAGCCTGCATCGTCGGGAACTAATTCCTCATCAGCCCAGCCCCCGGGAGAGCGCGAGAGGGTGTGAACCCTCTCGACTTCCAATCGAGGCCGGCGACCTGCGCGCCGGACGCGGGTGCTGATTTTTTCGCAGGGGAGCCTGCCTCCCCGGAGAAAAAATCGCTTCCTTGCAGATTCCGCGCCCGGAAATCCGCAGGATTTCAGCGGAATCTGAGAAAGGGTGGTGTGGAGGGGAATCCGTCCCCTCCGCGCCCCGGGAGAGCTCGAGAGGGCCGCAGCCCTCTCGAACTTCCAATCAAAAGGATTTCCGCAGGAAATCGTCTCCTTTTCCGAGGGGGTGGCAGTGGCGGGGGAGCTTGCTCCCCCGCCACACGTCTTACGCTTTGATTTTTTTGAGATTCACAAACCGCGGCAGTCCGTTCTCGAACGCCAGCTGCGTCTGACCCTGAATCAGGGGCAGCGCGTATTCGATGAACTTCTCGTTCACGCCGTCGCCCGCCTCGTTGATCCACTCGCGCGGAACCTTCTTCTCTGCGTTGGCAACCACGGTCAGGTCAAACAGCTTGGTCTCGCAGACGTACACGCCGTTGACATACTTGCGCTCGAAGCCGACCATCTTGTCGGTCACGCCCTTCACGGCGTTCTCGACGGCGGCCTTGCCGGCGGAGAAGCTCTCCTCGATGTCGGTCTGGGACGCGCAGTGCGCCGCGCAGCGCTGAAGCAGGGACAGCTCGATGCCGCGCACCTTCGCGCCGGTGGCCTTCTTGCACTCGTTGGCGAGGAAGGCCGCGAGACCGCCCAGCTGCTTGTGGCCGAACGCGTCGGTCGCCGCGTCGCTGGCCGCGTACTCAACGATGAACTTGCCGTCCTTGTCGTGGATGCCCTCGGACACCGCGACGAGCACGTTCTTGTTGGCCGCGTAGATCTTGGAAACCTTCTCAATGAAAGAAGGAAGATCAAAGTCCACCTCGGGCAGGTACACGAGGTCGGGGCCGTTTCCGGTCAGGGAAGCCAGCGCGGCGGCGGCGGTCAGCCAGCCGGCGTGACGGCCCATGCACTCCACGATGGTGATCATGCCCTTGTCGTACACATGGCAGTCGCGGTACACCTCGGCCACGGAGGTGGCGATGTACTTGGCGGCGGAGGCGAAGCCGGGGCAGTGGTCGGTGCCGGCGAGGTCGTTGTCGATGGTCTTCGGGATACCCATGCAGCGCACCTCATAGCCGTTTCTCAGCATGAACTTGGAGATCTTGTTGCAGGTATCCATGGAGTCGTTGCCGCCGTTGTAGAAGAAGTAGCGAATGTCGTACTTCTTGAACATGGCAAGAATCTTCTGATAATCGGTCTCGTCCTCGTCGGGATCCTTCAGCTTGTAGCGGCAGGAGCCCAGCGCAGAGGAAGGGGTATATTTCATGAGCGCCAGCTCGTCCGGATCTTCCTTGGCAAGATCGAACAGGTTGTCGTTCAGCAGACCCACGATGCCGTTCTGCATCGCGTAGACATTCGTGATCACGTCGCTCTCCAGCGCGGTTTTGATCGCGCCGTAGGCGGAAGCGTTAATGACGGAAGACGGGCCGCCGGACTGGCCGATGACCGCCGCGCCTTTCAGCATGGACATTTGTATCATTCCTTTCGCGATTTTTCACCGATAGAAATATAGCACAATTTCCGTGGCTTGTCAATTTCGGCTTGATTTTTAACAGGGATTGTAGGATAATCAACGTGGGTTGAAGTCCATTTCATGAGTAAAGGAGTTGTGTACCCATGTCCATCGTAACCTCTACCGAAATGTTCAAAAAAGCGTACAACGGCGGCTACGCCATCGGCGCTTTCAACGTGAACAACATGGAGATCATCCAGGGCATCACCGAGGCCGCCATCGAAGAGAAGGCTCCCCTGATCCTTCAGGTTTCCTCCGGCGCCCGCAAGTATGCCAAGCACGTTTATCTGATGCACCTCATCAAGGCTGCCATCGAGGACGCCGAGCAGACCGCGGGCTTTGACCTGCCCATCTGCGTGCACCTCGATCACGGCGATACCTTCGAGCTGTGCAAGAGCTGCATCGACGGCGGCTTCTCCTCCGTCATGATCGACGGCTCCTCCAAGTCCTTCAAGGACAACATCGAGCTCACCCGCAAGGTTGTCGAGTACGCGCACGATCACGGCGTCGTGGTCGAGGGCGAGCTGGGCACGCTGGCCGGCGTTGAGGACGACGTAAAGGTCAAGGCCGAGGATTCCTCCTACACCCGTCCCGAGGAAGTCGAAGAGTTCGTCTCCAAGACCGGCGTAGACTCTCTGGCCATCGCCATCGGCACCAGCCACGGCGCGTATAAGTTCACCGCCGCGCAGTGCACCCGCAACGAAAAGGGCATCCTCGTGCCCCCGCCGCTGCGCTTCGACATTCTGGACGAGGTCGCCAAGCGCCTGCCCGGCTTCCCGATCGTTCTGCACGGCTCTTCCTCCGTTCCGCAGGAATACGTGAAGATGATCAACGAAAACGGCGGCCAGATGCCCGACGCCGTCGGCATCCCCGAGGAAGAACTGCGCCAGGCCGCGCGCGGCGCCGTCTGCAAGATCAACATCGACTCCGACCTGCGTCTTGCCATGACCGGCACCATCCGCAAGTACTTCCACGACAATCCCTCTCACTTCGACCCGCGCCAGTACCTCAAGCCCGCCCGCGCCAACATCAAGGAACTCGTCAAGCATAAGCTCGTCGACGTTCTCGGCTGCGCCGGCAAGGCCTGATCGGCATAACCCCCATGGCGGAGGAGCAAGCTCCTCCGCCATTCGTCTGTCCTGACCGCCTTTTTCTTGCGAATTGTATAATCCTTTGCCAGACTGCATACTTTTCACCCAGAGTAATACAAATAGAGCTCCGGGCAGGTTGTTTGCTCCTTGCCTGAAGCTCTTTTCGGTGCAGGCTTCCATTCGCTATCGAGTTATCCCTTAACGCTGCCAATCATGACGCCCTTGATGAAATACTTCTGTACAAACGGATAGATACACAGGATCGGCGCCGTAGAAACAACAATCAGCGAGTATTGAAGCAGATCTGCAAGACCAGCCTTTTGAGCCGCCATCTGCTCATCCATTAAGGCCTCCGCATCAATCGAATTCTGTATCAGAATCTCGCGCAGGATGATTTGCAGCGGGTATAGCTTTCGGTTAGACAGGTAAATAAAGGCGTTAAAGTAGCTATTCCAATGTCCAACCGCGTAGTACAGCGTAAGAACCGCCATAATTGCTTTGGAAAGCGGCAATACAATCCGAAAAAAGTACCTGCAATCGCTGCACCCATCAATCTGCGACGCTTCAAGTAATTCAACGGGAATGCTGTTCTGAATGAACGTACGTGCAATAATCATATTATACACGCTCATTAAGCCGGGCAGAATGAGCGCCCAGCGAGTATTAATAAGACCCAGTTTACTGACCTGCATGTAAATTGGAATCATGCCTCCGGAAAAGAACATCGTAAACATGAAGAGGAATGCGAAGCCTTTCTTCATAGGCCAGCCGATGCGCGCCATCGGATACGCGCACAGCATCGTCACGGCAACGTTCAGCGCCGTGCCTCCCACCGTATAGATGATCGTGTTCATATAGCCAGACCACACGTCCCCATTCGCCAACACCGTTTTATAGCCTTCAAGTGACCACCCGACCGGCCATATATAGACCCTGCCCGCCAGTATGGCTGCTCTGTCCGAAAACGAACAAGCGAGGATATACAACATCGGATAAGCGGTAATGATGAGGAGCAATATCATTATGAGGTAGGTAACTGTATAGAATACTTTATCAGACGCATCTAACCTGATCTTTCCTTTTGCTCTCATTGTCTGCTCCCTCCTTTACCAGAGACTGGTTTCACCCATCTTGCGGGTGACGGTATTCATCACAAATACCAAGGTCATGTTGACAACCGAATTAAACAAGCCGATAGCCGTCGCATATGGATAATCCGTCTTTCCGCCGATCGCAGATCCGAGACCTACCTTATAGGTATAGGTTGAAATAACCTCGCTCGTTCTAAGGTTCAGGTCATTCTGCATAAGATAGACCTTTTCAAAGCCTACGCCCATAATCGAACCAAAATTAAGAATCAGCATAATGGTCGCAGTCGGAAGCACGCACGGTAAATCGATATGCAGCATGCGCTGGAATCTGGTGGCGCCATCAATCTGCGCCGCTTCGTGCAGGTCGGGACTTACGCCAGCCAACGCCGCAATATAGATAATGGAGTTCCAGCCAAACTGCTGCCATATGCCAGACCACACATACATATGCACGAAGGAATTAGGCATGGCCAGCAAATCCTGTGGATTGTTTCGAAAAACAGAATAGAACAGCTTGCCATACAGGCCGGTCAATGGATTAAAGATCTTCATCAACATGCTGACAAGTACAACCGTTGAAATAAAGTGAGGCATATATGTTACTGTCTGCACAACCTTCTTAAATCCGCCAGACTGTACGGCATTCAGAAACAACGCAAAAATAATCGGCAACGGAAAACCGGCCAGCAGCTGATATACAGACAGCTTGACCGTATTCACAAGCACGCGTTCAAACATATAGGAACCAAAGAAGGTTTGAAAGTTCTTCAGTCCGACCCACATGCTTCCCCAGATGCCATCATTTGGATTGTACTTCTTGAGTGCAATCACTACGCCAACCATGGGCACGTAAGCAAATGTGATTATGTAGATCGTCGGAATCAGCAAAAACAGGTAAATCTGGTAACTTCTGCGCATCCTGTTTAAGTATGCTTTCATTGCAATCTCCTGTATACGATATGTACAGCCGTTTTGCGACGGCTGTACATATCAATTATTCAGCCTTTATACGTGCGTTTCTCAATCAGCCATGCATACGGTCATAGGCCTTCTGAGAAATCTCGATGTAGGTAGACAGGCCAATGTTCTCGAGCTCTGCAAGATAGGCATCCCAATCAGCGTCAAGATCCAGATCGCCGGTGCAGAAACGAGAGAAGCTCTCCTTATAGTAAGTAGCAAGATTGGACTGGATCTCGTTCACTACCTCGAGCTCCGCATCATTGTAAACGATCATTCCGACAACCTTGGACAGATCAACGTACTGGAGGCACTCGGAAGCCATTTCATTCGCCCACGCATCAAGTCCGGTCAGCTTGCCCTTGATCGCTACGCCGTTGGAAATGACCGCGTTGCGAATGTAGGGGGAACCATTATCCCAGCGCTTGTTGTTCGGAATCGCCCATGCCAGAATCGGAATGTACTTGGCCTCATAGCCCTCAAAGTAGCTCACGTCATCCTCCGACGCATCGATGTAATCAACGCCATACTCGCCATACCGAGTCATCATGGTATACTTTTCGCCCGTCAGCAAATCTCCAAGCCGGAACGCAGCTTCAGGGTTTTCACAATACTTCGTAACAAAGTATTTCAAGCTGGGCGTACGGATGGCGTAAGGCGCCGTACGAGTGCCGTCAAAGCCTTCCAAGCAACGCATGCAGGCCCAGTTCACGGCGCGCTCGTCGCCCGTCGGATACCAGTTCACCGGATAGTAAGTGGAAACACCGATCATCTGCTCGCCGTTCGCGCCGGAATTAGCAAACGCCTTTACATCTTCATCGGTGAAGGTGAAGCACATGGGCGAAATAAGCCCTTCCTCAACCATGGAACGAATCCAGCGAAGACCACTCCTCCAGCCTTCGGTTGCATAGGATGCCTGAATATTTCCATCCTCATCAAAGGAAAGATAGTTGTTTCCGTCAGCTCCAACGGAGTATACGAACGGAGTCATGAGAGGCATAACAAAGTGATTCCACAGGCGGGTCTTGGATGTTAAGAACGGAATTTCATCGTCAGGATCACCATTTCCGTTCACATCGTTTTCCTTAATGTATCGCAGGAGATCCTCAAACTCCTGACAGGAGGTAGGAAGCTCCAAGCCGGCCGCTTCCACAAAATCCATGTTGGTGTAGAGGCGAATGTAGATGGCCGTTTCCATCGCGTACTCGATGGCATACAGTCCATACAGATTTCCATCAGGAGCCGCTGCATACAGATTCGCATCATAAGGAATGCTCTCCAACGCCTTGGGCAGATAGTAAGCATCCTCCATGTAATCATTCAGCGAAATAAACACGCCGAGAGAGCCGTAGTAATTCGCAACGGTAGAGCCGGGAGTATAGATCAGGATATCCGGCAGTTTTTCACCTGCGTTGACCATCAGGTCGACCTTTTGCTTCATTTCACCGTCGTCAGCACCCATCTCGACGAATTCAAAGGTGCAATTCATATCCTCTTCCAGAGATAGCGTCATATAATTCGTATCCCAGTCAAGAATGGTGGCGGACTTGGGAATGCCAATCGTGAAGTGTACCGTATCCTTGCAGACAGGAAAGGTACCGGGTTCGTTCAGGTTGTCATCCGTTACGGCAAGTGCAACTGATGAGCACAGCATGATGCACAGCATAATCGATACGATGCGGACGAAATTCTTCATAATCTTACCTCCCGTTTTATTTTTGACGTTTTTATTATACCCCCCCCCGAAATATTGTCAATCATACATTTAAACTTAACTCGTTTTGTCGCGTTTATCACGGCAGCAGAGGGTTCCTCTTTGTTAAAGTAGACTCAATACACCATTTTCTTTACGAATACAATGCACTTCTTTCGATTTGTCTATACATGTATTTCGATGACCGCATTTCTTCGCCGAGTTATTGACTTTAACGAACGCGACCTATATAATGTTTGTAAGCTTGCGATCTGGCGTATAAAACGATGTCGTCATATGATAGGAGGTTCCCATTATGAATTACTTGCCCGAGCTTATGTTGTTTAAGGACGGTACACCCGTAACCGATGCTGCGGCATGGGAGAAGCGCCGCAGCGAGCTTGTTGATATGCTTGCGCACGAAGAGTACGGATACCTTCCTCCCGTGTACGGCAAAACAGTCGGTTGTGTAACCGATCGCAAGGAAAAGTGTTGCAGTGGTCACGCCGTGCTTGAGCGCGTCGACGTCACCGTCCCCGTATCAAACGGCACCTTTACGTTCCCGATTAATCTGTTTACTCCTACGCGCTGCGAAAAGGCGCCTGTGTTTGTGCTGATAAATTTCCGTCCGGATGCCTATGATATGTACTACCCCGTCGAGGAAATTATTGATCATGGTTTTGCGATTGCGGTACTGTACTACAATGATGTCACGCAGGATAACGGGGATATGACCAGCAAGCTATGTGGGCTTCTCGAAAGGCCGGCAGACGGTACCGGCTTTGGCAAGCTTAGCCTTTGGGCATGGGCGGCAAGTCGCGTACTCGATTATCTCGAAACCCGCCCTGAAATCGACACAGCACATGCAGCGGTCATCGGTCACTCTCGCTTGGGAAAGACGGCTCTCTGGTGCGGCGCGAATGACCCTCGCTTCAAATACATAATTTCCAACTGCAGCGGCTGCTCCGGCGCGGCGTATGAAAGGGAAAAGCATCCCGAATCCGAGACGATCGCCGCAATCACAAAGACCTTCCCCTTCTGGTTCTGCGAAAACTTTCTTAAATACGTTGGTCACGAGAACAGCCGTCCGTTTGATCAGCATTGGCTGATTGCCGCGTCCGCGCCGCGATATGTACTGGTCCACAGCGCCAGCAAGGATCTCTGGGCCGACCCCATCGGCGAGCAGAGCAGTTGCCTTGCCGCGACGCCCGCGTGGACCCTGCACGGCATGCCCGGCTTCATCGGGCCGGAAACGCAGGCTGCCATCGACGAATCCTTCACAGACGGCAGCGTGGGGTATATGCGCAGGGACGGCATTCATTTTCTTGGCAGAGCCGACTGGTTGGATGCAATGAGCTTCATCAGGAAGCACTGGTAAGCGGGAAGTATATGCCCCGCCGCTGCGCTTCGACATTCTGGACGAGGTCGCCAAGCGCCTGCCCGGCTTCCCGATCGTTCTGCACGGCTCTTCCTCCGTTCCGCAGGAATACGTGAAGATGATCAACGAAAACGGCGGCCAGATGCCCGACGCCGTCGGCATCCCCGAGGAAGAACTGCGCCAGGCCGCGCGCGGCGCCGTCTGCAAGATCAACATCGACTCCGACCTGCGTCTTGCCATGACCGGCACCATCCGCAAGTACTTCCACGACAATCCCTCTCACTTCGACCCGCGCCAGTACCTCAAGCCCGCCCGCGCCAACATCAAGGAACTCGTCAAGCATAAGCTCGTCGACGTTCTCGGCTGCGCCGGCAAGGCCTGATCGGCATAACCCCCATGGCGGAGGAGCTTATTCCTCCGCCATTCGTCTGTCCTGACCGACAGGAGGAAACGCTTCATGTATATCGCAAACGGAATCGCCTGCGCCAATTCAAATAAGAAGGAAATCGCCGTGCAGGCCGTAAAGCCGCTGGATGACGGCATGATGCTCGTCACCTTTTCCTCCGGCGAGAAGCGCCTGTACGACGCGACGCAGCTTCTGGCGTTTCCGGCGTTTCAGCCGCTGAAGGATGAAGCGGTGTTCCGGAACCCGACGGTGGAATACGGCGTTGTAACGTGGAACAACGGTGAAATCGATCTCGCGCCCGAAACCATGTATGAAAACAGCTTTGAATATCCGGAGCCTTAGACCTGAAACGGGCGCTGATGCGGATAACCTCCAGCATCAGCGCCCGTTTCGAAGCCGCGTCAGGCCGCTCCGTTCCCTTCGAACTTGGAGCTCCACCCGCCCTCCGGCTTCCACGTGCCGTTTTCGTAGTTGTATCGATGCGGCCCCGAATCGGCCGATTCATTGCAGAAATCGTTCGTATCGATCCCCGCGAAATGGAGAATCACCGTCGCCGCGACATACAGCGCCAGCATGATCAGCATTCCAATTCCGATCAGCCTGCATTTCGCTCCCGCCTTCATCGTTTTTCCTCCGTTCCGCCGTTGTCCGGCATTCCTGCTATATATTTCGCCGCCGCGCGCGGAAATTTCTGCCCGAATTTCCCGCACAATCCGCCGCGGGCGAGCGGGAACATTGCGGCTCGGCGCAAAAAGTAGAACAAAAACGGATTTTCACGGAATAATGTTCGTATTTTTTACGTCAGATGCTTTACAGGATTAACCTTTGCCCTGTATCATTAAAGACGATCCCGGAAGCAATCAAAACACGGAGGAGAAGTTCCATGAAAAAGATCTTTGCGGTGGTCCTGACTCTGGTTCTGTGCCTGAGCGTTTTTGCCTGCACGGCGAGCGCTGACGTTTCCAACGTCAAGCTGGGCGTCATCCTTCTTCACGACGAAGATTCCACCTACGACCTGAACTTCATCAACGGCGTGTACGAAGCCGTCGAAGCTTTAGGACTGACCGAGGATCAGCTGATTATCAAGCGCAACATTCCCGAGTCCAACGAGTGCTATGAGGCCGCGCTCGACCTGGTGGACGAGGGCTGCACCATCATCTTCGCCGACAGCTTCGGCCACGAGACCTTCATGCTGCAGGCCGCCAAGGAGTGCCCGGACGTTGAGTTCTGCCACGCCACCGGCACCATGGCGCACACCGAGAAGCTCGCGAACTTCCACAACGCCTTCGCCGCCATCTATGAAGGCCGCTATCTGGCCGGTATCGCCGCGGGCATGAAGCTGAACGAGATGAAGCAGAACGGCCAGCTGAAGGGCGAGGTTCCCATGATGGGCTACGTCGGCGCCTTCACCTATGCCGAGGTTATCTCCGGCTACACCAGCTTCTATCTGGGCGCGAAGTCCGTTTGCCCCGACGTTCAGATGAAGGTTCAGTTCACCGGCTCCTGGTACGACGAGAAGGAAGAGAAGACCGCCGCTGAAGCGCTGATCAACGCCGGCTGCGACCTGATCTCCCAGCACGCCGACTCCATGGGCGCGCCCACGGCCTGTGAAAACGCCGGCGTTCCCAACGTTTCCTACAACGGCTCCACCATCGAAAGCTGCCCCAACACCTTCATCGTTTCCTCCCGCATCAACTGGGCTCCCTACTTCGAGTACATTGTGAACCAGCAGGCCGCCGGTGAAGCCATTGCCACTGACTGGACGGGCACCATTGCCACCGGCTCCGTCGTGCTGACCGACGTGAACACCAACGCTGCCGCTTCCGGCACCGTCGAGGCCATCGAAGCCGCCAAGACCGCGCTTGAGAACGGCGAAGTCAAGGTCTTCAACACTGCCGCGGACAACTTCATGCTCAAGGGCGGCGCGAAGATCGAATCCTATCTGGCCGACGTTGACACCGACGAAGCCTTCACGCCCGACACCGAGGTCGTTCTGGACGGCTACTTCCACGAGAGCGAGTTCCGTTCCGCGCCGTACTTCGACATTCAGCTGGACGGCATCGAGCTGGTCAACAGCAAGTTCTGATTTTTTCCAACGGAAGACCCACGGAGTCTGCTCCCCCGCAAGGGGAGCAGACTGCCGTTTTCAGTATGGCGACCTCTGGAAATCGCTGTCCGTAGGCGAGTGGTTTCTTGAGGGCGCTATATTCAATCTGAATCATGCGGAGGGCAAACCGTGCAGAAGAAGATCGCTGTGAGCATGCGGGGCATTACCAAGAAATTCGGCAATGTCGTCGCGAACAACTCGGTGGACTTGGATGTGTATCAGGGAGAGATTCTGGCCGTTCTGGGCGAAAACGGCTGCGGCAAGACGACCCTGATGAATATGCTCGCCGGAATTTACTATCCCGACGAGGGTCAGATTTTTGTGGACGGCCGGGAGGTCGTCATCCGCTCCCCCAAGGACGCGTACGCGCTGAAGATCGGCATGGTTCATCAGCATTTCAAGCTGGTGGATCTGTTTACCGCGTCGGAAAACATCGTGCTCGGCCTGAAGGAGGAGGGGCGCTACAATCTGAAGCGGGTCAACGAGCAGGTGGCGGAAATCGCCGGAAAATACGGCTTCCACATCGAGCCGCAGAAGCGAATCTACGATATGTCCGTATCCGAAAAGCAGACGGTCGAAATCATCAAAATGCTCTATCGCGGCGCGGATATTCTGATTCTGGACGAGCCCACGGCGGTGCTCACTCCGCAGGAAATCACGCGCCTGTTCGACGTGCTTCGGCGGATGAAGGCGGACGGCAAGTCCATCATCATCATCACGCACAAGCTGCACGAGGTGCTTTCCGTTTCCGACCGGGTCGCCATTCTGCGAAAGGGCGAGCATGTGGGCACGGTTGAAACCGCCCAGACCAACGAAAACGAGCTGACCGAAATGATGGTCGGCAAAAAGGTCAGCCTGAACATCGAGCGCAAAGAGCCCGTGAACGCCTCCCCGCGCCTGCTGGTTCGAAATCTCACGACCAAGAGCGAGGACGGCCGCAGCGCCGTTCGAAACGTGAGCTTCACGGTAAACGGCGGCGAAATCTTCGGCATCGCGGGCATTGCCGGAAGCGGCCAGAAGGAGCTTCTGGAGGCCATTGCCGGTTTGCAGCCGGTGGAAAGCGGCGAGATTGAGTTCATCAACCCCAAGAAGGATCGCCCCGTAACCTTCTACCACAAAACCCTGAAGCGCGTCGTCGAGCTGGCGGAGAAAAACGCGTTCCACGACGCGGAGGGCAGGCCCGTTTCCTTTAAGGGAATGACGCTCGCGGACATCCGGCGGCATGTGAACCGCGGAGACGTGCTGTTCCGCGAGGACGAGGTTTTGTCGCTCCGCGACAAGACGCCGCTTCAGATTCGTTCGCTGGGCATTCACCTTTCCTTCGTGCCGGAGGATCGACTGGGCATGGGTCTGGTGGGCGGCATGGGCATCACGGACAACATGATGCTGCGCAGCTACCGCAAGGGGCATTCCGGCTTCGTCGACCGAAGGAAGCCCCGCAGGCAGGCGGAGGAAATCATCAAGGAGCTTGAGGTCATCACCCCCGGCGTAAACGTTCCCGTGCGCCGGCTTTCGGGCGGCAACATTCAGAAGGTGCTGCTGGGGCGCGAAATCGCGTTCACGCCCAAGCTGCTGATGGCGGCCTACCCCGTGCGCGGACTGGACATCAACTCCTCCTACCTGATCTACAGCCTGCTGAACCGGCAGAAGGAAAACGGCGTGGCCGTCATTTTCGTCGGCGAGGATCTGGATGTGCTTCTGGAGCTGTGCGACCGCATCATGGTCATCAATTCCGGCGCGGTAACCGGAATTCTGGACGCGCGCACGGCAACGAAGGAAGAAATCGGCCTGCTCATGACGAAGACGGACAACACGGCAAAGGAGAATGCGTGATGAACGAAAAGAAGAATGCGCCCGTAAGCGAGCCGCTGATTCATCTTTCCAAGCGCGATCACATACCGATCGTAAAATCGTGGCTGATTCGGCTGGCCGCGATTGTGCTGGGGCTCGTGGTGTGCGGACTCGTCGCCTACATTCTCAGCGACAAGCTGCGCTCCGGCAAAAAAACGATTTTTGATTTCTACCACAGCTTCCTCGTGAAGGGCTCCTTCAGCACGTCCCGCAAGATGTGGAAGTTCTTCAAGAACATGGCCGTTCTGCAATGTATCTCGCTGGCGGTTACCCCGGCGTTCCGCATGCAGTTCTGGAACACGGGCGCGGAGGGACAGACGCTGATGGGCGTGTGGGGCGCGATTGCCGTGGCGTTCTATCTGGGCGGCAAGGTGCCGGCGGCGCTTCTGCTCGTGCTGATGCTCGCCGCCGCGCTGCTCTGCGGCGCGCTGTGGGCGCTGCTTCCCGCCATTTTCAAGGCGAAGTGGAACACCAACGAGACGCTGTTCACCCTGATGATGAACTACGTCGCCGTCAACGTGGTCAGCTATTTTCTGGTAGTCTGGGTTCCGAGCGGCTCCTCCTCGCTGGGCAAGCTGTCATTTGGCAAGCTCCCCTCCGTGGTGCACGATTATTTCCTGATTATCGTTCTCGCGTTCGTGCTGACGATCGCCCTGCACGTGTATCTGAACTACAGCAAGCACGGCTATGAAATTTCCGTCGTCGGCACGAGCGTTCGCACCGCCCAGTACAGCGGCATGAACGTGAAAAAGATCATCATCCGCACGATGATCGTCAGCGGCCTTCTGTGCGGCCTGACCGGCTACCTGATCGCGGCGGGTCTCGACCAGAGCATCACCACCGAATCCGTCGGAGGACAGGGCTTCACCGCGATCATGGTTTCGTGGCTGGCGCACTTTCATCCGCTGTCCATGCTGCTGACCTCCGGACTGATCACGCTGCTGAATCAGGGCGCGGCGCAGATTTCGCAGGACTTCAACGTCAGCAGCGCCTTCCCGGACGTAATCGTGGGCATCATCCTGTTCTTTATCATCGGCTCCGAGTTCTTCATCAATTATAAGGTGAAGCTGCGGCGCAGAACGCACGCTGTTCGGAAGGAGGACATCAAATGAGCATTTGGGTGAACTTCCTGATCGATTCCCTCGCCTTTGGCGCGACCTTCATGTACGGCTCCACCGGCGAAATCCTTTCGGAAAAGGCCGGTCAGCTGAACCTCGGCATCCCCGGCGTGATGTGCATGGGCGGCGCGGGCGGCTGTCTGGTGCTGAACCTGATCGGCAAATCCTCGCTTCCCGGCTTCGTGATCGTTCTTCTGGGCATTCTGGGCTCGTTCGTCATGGGCATGCTGATGGGACTGATTTACAGCTTCCTGACGGTTTCCCTGCGCGCCAACCAGAACGTGACCGGCCTTGCCATGACCACCTTCGGCGTGGGTCTTATGAAGGTCATCATGGCCAAGATGGACGATACCGTGTACCTCGTCGGCCCGAAGCAGCTGTACCGCTGGCCGTTCGCGGGACGCACCGACGCGCTTCAGTACCTTGGCGTGATGTTCTTCCTCGCCGTGATCATCGCCGTCGCCGCCTCCTGCGTGCTCTTCCGCACGAAGGTTGGCCTGCACCTGCGCGCGGTGGGCGAAAGCCCCGCCACCGCGGACGCGATGGGCGTGAACGTCAGCCGCTATAAATATTGCGCGTCCTGCGTCGGCTGCGGCGTCGCGGGCCTCGGCGGCTTCTACTACATCATCGACTACATGGCCTCCACCGAGGCCTATAAAAGCCTTGAGGGTCTTGGCTGGCTCTCCGTCGCCCTCGTCATCTTCGCGCTGTGGCGGCCGCACCGAACCATCCTCGGCTCCACGGTGTTCGGCTTCCTGTTCAGCTGCAGCAGCTATATCTCCAACCTCAGCTGGATTACCGTCACCATGGCCACCAAGCCTCTTCTGAAAATGCTGCCCTACCTGTTCACGATTCTGGTTCTGATCTTCACCAGCATCCGCAAAAAGCGCGAGGATCAGCCCCCCCAGAGCCTCGGCCTCCCCTACTTCCGAGAAGACCGATAGCCCCACCCCCTCATCCACCACCGCGCGATTCGGGGGAATCGCGCGGTGCTGCCATATTGGCTGGGCAAGGTCTTCGAGGTCATCATGGATAAAACCCGCAGTGCTGACTTCCTTGCCTGCTACCGCCGGCGCGTTCAGCGCGTCGAAAACCCCGAATGGAAGGCGGAGCGCAAAAACTTTGTATGCTATGGATGGCAATGTTTCGTATGGAATCCCTGTACTTGGTCGATTCAAAATTGGAGGGTATTATCCACGCCTTTCAATAGCGCAGGAAGGATTCAAAAAATATGCGAGAATTATAAGACAGAGGGTATCTGTTCTCCCACCTGAACTCCGTGCACCGATTGGACTATATCGTGTAAAATGAGGGTTATATGAAAACAATAATGACGAGGGTATCGATTGTAGTGAGTTTTGTAACAGTGTTGCTTTTGGTTGTGGGATGGCATATGCAGAGACAAAAGGCAAATATAGATTCATTACCAGCAGAACGGTTTGACTATGTTATGAAATTATATTATGCAGGGAACACGTTGATAACCATTGCAGTATGTTTTGCTGCTATTGCAGTTGTGTGCTGGATAGTAACGGCGATTATTCGCTTCCGAGGATGATTCCTCGCCCCGCTTCGGCGGGGCTTTTCTCATGTCCGCATTTTGTTGACATCACCAAAATGGTGGCTCCGACCATTTTGCGCACGTCCGCAAGATGCTATCATGTTCGTGAAACCACGAAGATGATGCCCGCCATTTCCGCGACCTCACGAACATGGTCAGCGCGTCACGCCTTGCCACCGTCCTGCTCTTCCGCACGCTATCCGCTTCCGTGCCCACTCAAATGCAGAACGGCTCACAGGGGCGTTTCTGTGCGAAAGAGGGGCATATCAAAAATGACCATCTCTCCGTTATCGGAGAAATGGCCGTCATCACAAAACATAATTTGACGCGCACATACCGCTGTGATATAATATCAGCGGAACCTTGTGTTCCCGGCAGGAAGGAATAAGATGGCGCTTGGCTTTTACCCCTCCCATACAAAGGTAGGTGATGGTCGTGACCGATTACGAAATTCTCGCGATTGTTCTCATGATTATCACTTGACGGCGCGGCGTTCAAATCTCTGATTTGACCGTCGCGGTTTTCGCTTTTGGCGAAAACTCGAAAGCCTTTCAGGCTTTCGACCTTGCTTTTACGATTCACATCGGAAACCATAAGCAGTAAAGTTAAAGCCGCCATCCAGCGCTAACTGGTAGGCGGCCCTTCATCATTACGGAGGGAGAAGCCTTTCCCGAAGCGTCATCCCTTCCTGTCGTTATTATATCACGGTGTGTCCCGGCTGTCAACGAATTTTTGCCGGTTGAAAATCGTACCCGTTTTGCCGGTTGAAAATCGTACCCGTCGTTTTGAACGCACGACATCCTTCATTGACAAACGCGGCAAAAACGGGTATCATACGAAAAAACGGCATGGGAGGAAATCACGTGATTTATTCGCTGCAAAACGAGCGCTTTCGGCTGAGCGCGTCGGACATGGGCGCGGAGCTGACCAGCTTTCAGGACGTCCGCACGGCCCAGCCCTATGAGTACATCTGGCAGGATCGGAATGTGTGGAACGGCCAGTCCCCGCTCCTGTTCCCCATCGTCGGCCGCCTGCGCGGCGATACCTACGTCCTGAACGGCCGCAGCTACACCCTGCGCAAGCACGGCTTCGCCAAGCGCATGCGCTTCGCGCTCGAAACCCACACCGAGGACAGCTTCACCCTGCTCCTCACGGACGACGAGACCACGCGTGAAGCCTTCCCCTTCGCCTTCGAGCTGCGCGCCGTCTATACGCTGCTTTCGGACGGCTTCCGCATGGAGTTTCGCGTCACAAACCGTTCACAGGAAAGCATGTACTTCTCCATCGG
The DNA here is from genome assembly GCA_963618055.1 of bacterium. Classification (GTDB taxonomy): domain Bacteria; phylum Bacillota; class Clostridia; order Christensenellales; family Aristaeellaceae; genus SFHK01. The sequence continues at coordinate 16,288 of CAVERI010000012.1, forward strand.
CGCGCACCCGGGCTTCCAGTGCGAAATGGGCGACCGCCTGATTCTGGACGAGCCCGAAACCGCGGATGCGTTCCAGCTGGACGAAAACGCGCTTCGCGCGGAAAAAACCGTGCCGGTATTTCACAATAGCCGCGAAATCGAAATTCTGCCGGATACCTTCGCCCGCGACGCACTGATCTTCTCCGGCCTGCGCTCCCGCGGCGCGACGCTCGCGCGTAAGAACACCCGCGGCGTGCACATGGACTTCGGCGGCGCGCCCTGTCTGGGAATCTGGGCGAAGCCCGGCGCGAAATACGTCTGCGTCGAACCATGGTACGGCATCGACGACCGCTTCAACGCGGCGCACGACTTCCCCCATAAAGAACAAATCCTCTCCCTCGCCCCGTCCTCCGCCTTCTCCTTCCCGGTCACCGTGCGCTGCGTGGATACCTACTGAAGCCCCCTGTGCCGCCAGAAGCCAACCCTCCCGCCAAACCAACCCCGGGAGAGCGCGAGAGGGTGTGAACCCTCTCGCACCCCGTCCCCGAGGGAGGGCAGGAAAGCAGAGCGCCCCACGCTCGCGCGGTCGGGAAGGTTCACCCGCGGCGCAGCATTTCGGCGTAGGCCATGATGTACGGCCCCACGCCCTTGCCCTCCTGCGGCATGTAGTAGGCTTCGCTGCGATAGTTGTCCTCGCCGGACGCAGCGGCGACGAGATACACGTCCGTCAGCGCGTCGCCCTTCAGTTTCTCCTCCGTCAGCCGCACGAACGCGTTCCTGCCGGCTTCGCCCAGCTCCGCGGGCAGAAGCCCCAGCCGCGCGCCCTTCTGAAGCGAATACGAAAGCATGGCCGTGCCGCTGCTTTCGGCGCGGTTGCCGTTTTCCGCGCTCTGGTCGATCAGGTTGTTCCACAGCCCGGTTTCGGGGTCTCTAAAGCGTAAAAGCGCGCGCGACAGGTTTTCAAAGTCTTTGGAAAGCGCGCGCCGGTCGTCCTCGGAAAGGCACTCAAGCACGTCCGCCTGCGCCATCTGGTACCACCCGGACGCGCGCAGCCAGTGGAACGGGCACACGTCGTTCTTCCCGTTTCCGGCGTGATACAGAAGCCCGTTTTTCGAGCTGAGCAGATTTTCGTTCACCCAGCGGAAGCGCGCGGCCACGCGGCGAAGCGCCTCCGCGTCGTTCGTCTCGCGGGCATAGCGCGCCAGAAACACCTGACTCATGTACAGCCCGTCCAGCCACACGCGGTAGCGCGGCGGCTTCTCATCGCGCCACACGTGCCAGTAGTTGCCGCCGAGCGCGTCCTCGGTGTGGCGGGCGTTTTTGCGCGCGAGGTCGTCAAACAGCGCGTCAGCCAAGTTTTTCAGCTCCGCGTCCTCATCCATGAAGAAGGGCAGCAGGCTGGCGGTCTTGTAGCAGTCCACGCCGTGATCGGGCGTGTAGCCCGCGTATCGGTTCAGGCGGCCGCCGGTCTCCACGGCGTGCAGATAGCGCTTCGCGTAGTCGCGATAGCGCGCGCCCGCGCCGGCTTCGTACATATAATACAGGCCCTCCATCACGATGCCGATGTAGTAGCTCCAGTCAAACAGGAACGTCTTGCCCGTTTTCGGGCTTCTGTGCTCGTTGTCCCACGCGAAAAAACGGTCTTCGTCCTCAATAATGGCCTTCGGGTCTCCGTCCGGCGCGTCCACGGTCAGCTTGTCGATAAACGCGCGGGCGCGCCGCATGGCTTCCCGCTCTCTTTCGTTTGGCATGTGCATCCCTCCTGCCCTTCAGTGTACCCTGCGGCGGCGCGAATGTCAAGTCTGCGTACCAATTCGGACAGGTTGATGCGAAATATCGACAGTTCAGCGCATACGCCTTGCGTCCGGCGCCGTCCCATGCTATACTGAGCCCGTCTGAAAAAAGGAGGGCTGAGCATGAGTCTGGAAGTACGAAACCTCTCGAAGTCCTACGGCGACGTGCGCGCCGTGGAGCATTTGAGCTTTGAAATGGCCGCGCCGGGCGCGTTCGGCCTGATTGGCACCAACGGCGCGGGCAAAACCACCACCATCCGCATGATGCTGGGTCTGCTGGCCGCCGACGAGGGCGAGGCGGCGTGGAACGGACGCCGCATCTCGCGCGACACGCTCGCCTTCGGCTACATGCCGGAGGAGCGCGGCATTTACATGAAAACCCCGGTCGCGGAGCAGCTGGTGTATTTCGCCATGCTGCGCGGCATGAAAAAGGCCGACGCGCGCGCCGCCGCCGCGAAATGGATGGACCGGCTGGGCGTGGCGGAATACGCCGCGAAGAACGCCGACAAGCTGTCCAAGGGCAACCAGCAGAAGGTGCAGCTGATCGCCGCCGTGATCAACGACCCCGCGCTGGTCGTGCTCGACGAGCCGTTCAGCGGCCTTGACCCCCTGAACACCGACGTGCTGCGCGAGATCATCGGCGAGATGGTCGCAAATCGGAAGTACGTGATTCTGAGCTCCCATCAGATGGCGCAGGTGGAGGACTACTGCGAAAGCCTCGTGCTTCTGCACAAGGGACACGCGGTGCTGAACGGCCGCCTGCGCGACATCAAGGCGAGCTACGGCCACACGAACCTGATCGTTTCCTGCCGCGAAGACGAGCGCCCCGCCGCCGCGGCCTGCGGGCTTACCCCGCTGGATAGCCGCGCGAACGAGCGCGAATACAAAATCACCGGCGACGAAATGGCGCATACATTCCTGAAGGCGCTGGTCGACGGCGGCAATTACCCGGATAAATTCGAAATTCGCGAGCCTTCGCTGCACGAAATCTTCATTGAAAAGGCGGGTGAAGACAAATGAAGCAGTTCCTTGCCGTGTTCCGGTTTACCTATCTGGACGCCGTGCGCAAAAAGAGCTTCCGCGTGACGACGATTCTTCTGCTCATCGTCATTCTGGCGGCCTGCCTTGTGCCGAAGCTGTTCGGCGACACGCCGTCCGAGAGCGCAGGCTCCGCCTACCTGCCCGGCGCGGGCGAAACCATCTACTATCTGGACGAAACCGGCGCGATTCCCGGCGGCGCGGAAACGCTGAAGGCCTGCGGCTACGCGGTGGAACTCCTCCAGAAGGGCGGCGAGGCCGACGCGCGCGCCCGCGTGGCGGACGACGGCAGCGCCGCGCTGGTCACGGTGAGCGGCGGCGAGCGGCCGTCGATTACCGTGACGGTGAAGGACTTTCTGTCCGGCCTTTCGGGCGAAACCATATCCTCGCTTTTGAGCAGCGCGTGGTCGGCCGCAAATCTGGCCGACGCGGGCATGGACGCGGCCGCGATTCAGTCCACGCTCGCGCCCCTCTCCTATGAAACCGAGACCGCCGGGGCGCTGAACGTCGTCGGCTACACGCTGGGTCTGGCGCTTTCGATGGTGATGTTCTTCGCCGTGTTCTTCTACGGCTACGGCGTGGCGAACTCCATTGCCACGGAAAAGACCTCCCGCGTGATGGAAACGCTGATCGTCTCGGCGAAGCCAACCAGCATCCTGACCGGCAAGTGCGCGGCGATGGGCGCGGTCGGGCTTACGCAGATGGGGATGCTCGGCGCGTTCGGCATGCTCTGCGTGCGCGTCCTGATTCCGCAGGGCGTAACCCTCGGCGGCATCCCGCTCACGCTTGAGGGGCTTACCGCGCTGAACGGCGTGTTCCTCGTGCTGTTCTTCCTCATCGGCTACGCCATGTATTCGATGCTCGGCGCGGTGTGCGGCGCGTCCGTGAGCCGCATTGAGGACATAAGCACCGCCATGATGCCCCTGTCCCTGCTGGCCATGCTCTCGTTCTACCTTGGCTACTTCACCTTTATCGCGGGACGCACCGGCGGCGCGCTGGAACTCCTCAGCCGCTACCTGCCCTTCGCCGCGCCCTTCGGCATGCCCTCCCGCCTTCTGACCGGCGCGGCCACCCCCGCGCAGGCGCTTTTGTCCCTCGCCATCATGCTCGTGACCCTCGTTGGCCTCGCCCTTCTCTCCGCCCGCCTCTATGCCGCCGGCGTGATGTACTACGGCAAGCGCCTGACCCTGCGGGACATGCTCAAAATGAAATAACGCCCACTCGATTTTGTCACAAGGAAGCGGACAGGATGACCCTGAAACGCCGCGCGCCGCACCGACAGTCTTTTTGTCGGCGCGGCGCGTGCTGCTTCAGGTCTTCCGAATGCCGAACGCGTCCACGATGCGGTCGGCGGCTTCGGCGGGGGTGAGGGTGGTGTTATCGAGCCGGAGGTAGTTTTCAAATGGGATTTCTCCGGGCAGGGAATTCAGGCGGTGCTTTTCCGCGGTTTTCAAAAGGTCTTTTTCCGACCATTCGACGTTGCGCTTGGTGGGCTTTTCCTGAAGCCGGTGCTCGGTGCGGTTGCGGCGCAGGCGCTCGTCCAGCGTCGCTTCCAGCTCCACGTAGTAGATGTCCGCCCCGCGGCCGCGGAACTTTTTAGCGACGCGCTCGATCGCGTCCCAGTCGCCCTGCATGTCGAACGCCCACAGGTAGGTAAAAATCAGCCCCTCGAGGTCGCTTTGCGCCACGGCGTCAAAAATCTGCTCGCGGAAGGAATGCACAAGCCGCTTGCCGGTTTCCGTGCCGTAGGAAAAGAAATGGCTCACCAGCTCGATGGTCATGTGGTTGTGGAACAGCCTCATGCCCGTGCGCGCGGCAACCTCCTCGCCCACGGTCATCTTGCCCACGGCCTGCGGCCCGAAAATCAGCATCAGCTTCATAAAATTTTCCTCACAGCGTCGTGCGTCCCTCAAACGCGCGCAGGAGGGTCACCTCGTCGGTGTACTCCAGCTCGCCGCCCACCGGCACGCCGTGCGCGATGCGCGTCACCTTGATTCCCATGGGCTTGATCAGCCGGGAAATGTACGCCGCCGTGGCCTCGCCCTCCACGTCCGGGTTCGTGGCCAGCACGACCTCCTTGATTTCGCCGGAGGCCAGCCGCGACAGAAGCTCGCGAATGCGGAGATCGTCCGGCCCCACGCCGTCCATCGGCGAAATCACGCCGCCCAGCACGTGGTACAGCCCGTTATAATCGCGCATGCGCTCCAGCGCGTTCACGTCGCGCGCGTCGCGCACCACGCACACAATGTCGTGCCTGCGGTCGGGATCGGCGCAGACGGCGCAGGGATCCACGTCCGTCAGGTTGCCGCAGATCGGGCAGAAGTGCACCTTCTTCTTGCCGTTGAAGATGGCGACGGCCAGCTCGCGCACCTCGTCCTCCGGCATGCTGACGATGTGATACGCCAGCCGCTGCGCGGTCTTGCGCCCGATGCCGGGCAGCCGCGACAGCTGGTTGGTCAGGGTCTGAATCGCTTCAACGCCTGCCATGGGCGCAGCCGACCCTTAGAACAGACCCGGCATGCTCAGTCCGCCGGTCAGCTTGCCCATTTCCTGCTCGGTGGCCTCCTCGGCCATGCGCAGCGCTTCGTTCACGGCGGCGACCACCATGTCCTGCAGCATCTCCACATCGTCGGGATCGACGGCCTCGGGCTTGATCGTCAGGCTCACGAGCGTCTTCTTGCCCGTCACCTTCGCCGTCACCATGCCGCCGCCCGCGCTGGCCTCAAACTCGCGCGCCTCCAGCTCCGCCTGCTTCTCGGCCATCTGCTGCTGCAGCTTCTGCGCCTTCATCGCCAGCTGCTGCATGTTGCCCATACCCATTCCGGGAAATCCGCCGTGTCTTGCCATATTCATAAACCTCCGCGTGTTTTCTATTTCGGGTTTCTATTATACACGAATTCAGCGCGTTCGTAAAGCAAATTCCTGCCGCTTTTACAGCTTCACGTCAATCGGCGGCATGCCCTGCCTGAGGGAGATGTCCCACGACAGAGCGGAGACCGTCGCCCAGCCGCGCTCGTTGAGCACGTCATCGGAGTCCTCCGGGAAGGCGTGGGGGTTTTCGCCGTCGGTCAGGAAGTAGAACGTGTGCTTGTATTCGCTCTGGAAGCTCTCGTACCGCGCGTCGGAAAGGAACATCGGCGCGAGCTTCTGCGTGCCGCGAACGCCCAGAATCTTGTCCAGCGGCCGGTCGGGCACGTTCAGGTTATACAGCGCGCCGCGCGGCAGCGGGTTCTTCAGCGCCCACTCGGCCACGCGCAGCGTGATTTCGGCGGCGGCGGAATAGTCGCTGCTGGTAAAGGAGCGCAGAGACGCCGCCAGCGCGGGGCAGCCGGCCATGGAGGCCTCCATCGCCGCGTTGACCGTGCCGGAATAGATGCACGCGCCGCCCAGATTCGGGCCGCGGTTGATGCCGGAAATCACGAGGTCGGGCGCGTCGTTCCGCAGAAGATACACGCCCAGCCGCGCGCAGTCGGCGGGCGTTCCGTCCGTTTCGTAGCCCTTCGCGCCCTCCACGTCCACCTCGCGCACGTGCAGCGCGCCGGAAATGGACAGCGCGTGGCTGACGGCGCTGCGCTCGCGGTCGGGCGCGCACACGGTCACGCGGTGCCCCTTTCCAAGCGCCGCGCGCACCAGCTGCCGAAGTCCCTCGGCGCGGATGCCATCGTCATTCGTAATCAGAAAATGCATACTCCCTCCAAAGCTTCATCGTTTTTTGTCGTCTGTGAACGCCGCCGGAAACGCGCCGGTGCGCAAACGCTTCCTTATATATCGCGCTCGCGCATAAATCGCGGCGGCTTACTTCAGCCCCGCCCGCGCGGCTTCGGCGCACATCAGCAGGAACGCGCCCACGCCGTGCAGGTCGTTCACGGATGTTGGACGGTGGATATAGTGCTGGTAGTCGCCCACGCCGGTGCCGATGCACACGTCGCCGATCAGCAGATTTTCTCCGTCCATTTTCAGGCTGTTTAGAACGCCGTCATAGCCCCTCTGCGCGCGTTCGAGCGCGGAGGTTTCCAGCACGCCCGTGCGCGCGCCCTTGCACAGCGCCGCGGTGAACAGGCTGGTGCAGCTGTTTTCCGGCCAGTTGCCCTCGCCGTCCGGCTTGTCGACCACCTGATACCAGCGCCCGTCCGCGCCCTGATACGGCGCGATGGCCTTCATCAGGCGGCGCACGATGTTCCTTAGCTCCTCCGCCTTCGGGTGATCCGCCGGGATGAAATCCAGATCGTCCAGAATGGCCACGCCCACCCAGCCGATTGAGCGCCCCCAGAACTCCGGCGAAAGACCCGTTTCGGGGTTCGCCCACGGCATGCGCTTCTCCGCGTCCCACGCGTGATACAGAAGGCCGGTCTTCGGGTCGCGGGTGTGCGTTTCCATCAATATCGCCTGCTCGGCGACGAGGTCGAAGTATTCGGGACGGTTAAACGTCTTCCCGAACTCGGCGCAGACCGGGCCGCCCATGTACAGCCCGTCCAGCCACATCTGGTCGCGGCAGCGGTCGTCGCTCTTGTGCCAGAAGCCGCCCACGCGGTTGCGCGGGTAGGTAAGGAAGATTTCGCCGATCGTGCGGATGGCCGTTTCATAGCGCGCGTCGTCCGTGCGCGCCCTCAGCGGATACAGCAGGATGCCCGGCTGAAGATCGTCCATCTGGCCGCGGTCAAACTGGAGAATGCGGCCGTTTTCGTCGATCACCGAATCCACCCAGTCCCGCATATAGCGGAAATAGCGCTCGTCCCCGGTCAGCAGATACGTCTGGTACACGCCGGAAAGGAATACGCCCTGATGGTAGTGAAACCGTCCCACCGGCGGCAGAAGGGGCGCTTCGTAGCGGCGCATCATGGTTTCCACGGCAAGGCGCGCGGCCTCCATCGGCTGAAGATGCATGCGATTTCCTCCTTATTTTATCCGTTTGCACAAGTATACCACATTTCGGCGCGCCGCGCGAGCGGAAAACGGGCAATTTTTCGCCCCTTCGCCAGAGAAATTCCAAAAATAAAAAATCAGGACGGTTCATGTCGCCGCCCTGATTGCTTTGTAAAGCTGCAAATATCGGTTCATTGCGCGCTCTCCGCCATGCGCAGCATCTCTTCGCGGGAGACCGCAGGCTCGGCGCTGATGGAATAGGCGTATTCGCCGTCCGTCCATGTCGCCAGCGAAACGGCGCTGCCGTCGCCCTTCAGAAGAACGCTTTGGCCGTCGAGCTCCACCGTTTCCTCCTTCGCATACGCGTTGTAATCGCCGCTGATGTCCTCGGTTCCGGGCGCCATGCGGACGCAAAGCGAAGCGTCGCCCGCGCGGTAATCGATCTGCGCAAATTTTCCAAACATGTTGTTATAGGTCGTCTGCTCCGGCTCGAAGGGCAATTCGAATGGAGCCCTGACGGCAAAGCCCAGCGCCCGCGACAGCTCGTCGATGGACGCGCATTCCATCACGCTGTACGCGCCCATTGTCATGGGTTCGTCCGTCTTTTCCGGCGTCCTTCCGGCGAAGCTTCCAAGCGCCAGCGCGAGCACCACGCAGGCCGCCAGCGACGCGGCGCAGGTATAGATTCGGCGCATACGCCTTCTGCGAAGCCGCTCGGCGCGGCTTTTTTCCATGCGGCTCAGAATGTGCGCGCGCATTTCGGGCGTAACTCGAATTGTGTTCATCAGCTCTTTATACCTCAAAATCGTAGTCCTCCTTCAGAATTTCACGAAGCTTCTCGCGCCCGCGGCTGAGCAGCGAGCGCACCGTCGACTCGTTTCGCTTCAGCAGCCCCGCGATTTCCGCGCAGGAATAGCCCTCCTGATAATACAGGTGAATCACCTCCGCGCATGACCGCGGGAGCGCTTTCACCGCCTCCCAGACATACGCAAGCTCCGGCGCCTCCTCGGCAAGAAAGTGATCGTCCATCTCCTCATGGTCGCGATAGCGGTTGGACTCGATTTTATTTTTGGACAGATTGATCGCAACGCGCAGAAGCCACGCCTTCTCATGCGCTTCGCTTTCCAGCGCGGGCTCCGCGCTCAAATACTTCAGCAGCGTTTCCTGCAGAATGTCCTCCGCGTCGCTGCGATTGTGCAGATAGGAATAGGCCATACGCAAAATGGAATCTCCATATGCGTCCAGCAGCTCGCCCGCCCGATGGCGAAAGGCGGCGCTTTTGGTTTCCGTCCGAAGGCTCTGCTCCTTCCAGCGCTCAAACGGCCGCTGGATGAGCGCCGCGAGCCATTCAAGCGCCCGCGGCGCCGGATACACGCGCAAGGTAAGCTCCATTTCGTAACCCTCCCAAAAGGGGCGGTGCTGTGCGCACCGCCGTCAAACGCCTTCAGAGTCCCAGCTCGTTCAGGATGGACGCCATCTCGTCCATCGAAACGCCGCCCTCGCGGATTCCCACGGAATAATCATACCCGTTCTGCGTCCAGATTGCAAGGCTGATTTTCCCGTCGTTCCCCTTGAACGTCACGGAAATTTCGCCGGCCTTCTCGGTCTTCACGTTCTCGTACTTCACGTAATCGCCGCTGTTGTCGCCGCCGTCGCTTGTGGGGGAGATGCGGTAGCAAAGCTCCTGATCGCCGTTTACGTAGGTCACCTGCGCCATCGTTATGATCGAGAAGAGCGACGTGCGCTGAAAATCACCCAGCGTTTCCGGCGCGATAACCGCGAAGCCCACCTTTTCGCTCAGCGCGGCCAGCGATTCCTGCTCCTCCATCGGGTTCGGCAGTCCCTTGATAAAATAGCCGTCGTTTCGAATATACACGCCGTCTTCCTCCACGCGCACCGCGCCCTCGCCCATCACGGCGCGAAGCAGCTCCGCCGGGATGTATACCTTGCCGTCCGCCTCCGCTGCCGCAGCGCCGAGCTGCACCGTTTCCGCGGGCGTTTCTTCAATCAGGTTCGAAATCGTGCAGGAATCCGCGCCCAGCTTGAACGACGCGCGGTTCAGGCCGTTGTCCAGCGTATACTCGCCGCCATTCTCCGTCACCACAAGGCCGAACGCCGCCTCCAGATCCTTCAGCGCCAGCATCACGCAGCCGTCCTCGCGGTACGCCTCCACGCCCGCTATCTGACTCTCATACACCAGCGCCGGCGTTTTTTCCGCCATCGCGGCCGCGCCGCACATTCCCATGACCAGTACCAGAAGCATTGCAAAAATCCGTTTCATGTTGTTTTGTCCTCCTTTATTCCGAACCGCTCAGGCGGTTTCATCCTGTATACCGTTCAGGGGGCAAAAATGTTGCAGCCCTCCGCAAATTTTTTTCGAAAAAACGCCGTTCGCTTGAGAAATTCCAGAGACCGTGTATAATGAAACGCAGGCACACGGGAAAGGGGGACAAGGCTCATGCGAGCGCGGGACGAAAAATTGCTTCAAAGGCTGGCCGTCTATCTGAATTTTCACGCGGACGCGGTGACCGAGGCCGACGTGCGCGCGCTTTCGGACGAATTTTCGCTGACGGACGCGCAGGCGTTCGCGCTTCTGCTGGCGGGCGCGCTCGGTCTGGACGCGGCCGAAAACGAGGAGGACGCGCGCACCGTGCGCGAGGACTTCCCGCGGATGCTCCATCAACTGGACGCGGCCGCCTGCGCGAACGACCCCTACGCCCGCGCCCTCCGCGCGGCGGCTTCGCGCGACCCAAACGCGCCTGAAAACCTCGCGGACGCTTTGAGCGAGACGAACGCCGCGGCGGGCGCGTTCGAGCTGGGGTATGCTTCGTATCGACCCTACGAGCTGTTCGTCGCGGACGATCTGCGCGCGTACCCGGACGGCGCAGTGCTGCCGGTGCTGGGCTATTTCGCGCAGCCGTTCGCCTATCCCGTGCTTACCGAAAAAGGGCGCGAGTGGATGACGGCCGCGCCGAACGAAATCAACACCATCCGCCCCGCCGCCGAGGCCGCGCACGGGCACGTGCTCACGCTGGGTCTGGGGCTGGGCTACTTCGCGTTCCACGCGCTTTTGAACCCGCGGGTCGAGCGCGTGACCGCCGTCGAGCGCAGCGCGGACGCGATCCGGCTCTTCCGTGAACGCATCCTGCCCGCCTTCCCGCGCCCGGAACGCCTGACGATTCTGCAGGCAGACGCGTTTGCCGCCGCGCCCGCCCTGTACCAGTCCGGGCAATACGACTTCGTGTTCGCCGACCTCTGGCATGACGCCGCCGACGGCCTTCCCATGTACGAGCGCCTGAAGCAAATGGAGGTTCCCGGCCCCGAATACCGCTACTGGATCGAAAAGACCCTCGAATTCTACCGGTAGCACGTTGCCGGAGAGAGAAAACCATGCTATAATGCCTGCGGGGTGATAACTATGAAAAAGCAGAAGAGCACGCAGTGGCTGGGCATTCTGATTTGGGGACTCATGGGCGCGGCGGCAGGGATAGCGTATTCCCACGCGCCAACATGGGGGAAGGACATTTCCATACTCTTCGAGTTGTTTTTGAGCCTGTTTGTGTGCATCTATGCGCAGATTCTTGTGCACGAGGCCGGGCATCTGGTGTTCGGGCTTTTGAGCGGGTATCGGTTCCGTTCATTCCGGGCAGGCAGCGTTATATGGATTCGAACGGACAAGGGCGTCGAGCGCAAACGGCTGCGCCTTGCGGGCACCTCCGGGCAATGCCTGATGTCTCCGCCGGAGGGCAACGAGGAAAAGATTTCCTGCGGCTGGTATCTGATGGGCGGAGCGCTCATGAACCTGCTTTCGGCGCTGGCCGCGCTGGCGCTGTATTACGCGTTCCGCTCGCAGGAAGCGCTCGCGCGGTTTCTGCTGACGTGGACGATTGTAAGCACGGCGACGGCGCTTGTGAACGGGATTCCGCTGCACATGGGGCTGATCGACAACGACGGCCGCACGGCGCGGGCGATTCGCGCGTCCCGCGAGGCGAAGCGCGCGTTTCTTGCGCAGATGCGCGTGAACGATTTCCTTTCGGAGGGCGGGAGCATCCGGGACGTGTCCATCGAATGCCTGCCGGAGGAAAACGACCTTTCCAATCCCATGACCGCGGCGCTGGCCGTGTTCCACGCGAACCGTCTTATGGACGCGCACCGCTTTGACGAGGCTCGGGCGGAAATCGACCGGCTGCTCGCGGCGGATTCGGCGATTGTGGGCGTGTATTTGCAGCTTTTAGCCTGCGACCGCGTGTATCTGGCGGCGCTGAACGGCGAGACGGAGCGCTTAAGCGAGCTTCGAACGCCCGCGCGGCTTCGCTTTTTCAGGCAGATGCGCACGAATCCCTCCGTGCTTCGCACCGAGTACGCCTGCGCGCTGCTGGCAGATAAGGATTCCGCGAAGGCGGACGCGTACCTTTCGCTGTTTGAGGGTGTGGCGAAGCGCTATCCCTATGCCGGCGAAATCGAGGGCGAACGCGAGCTGATCGCGCTCGCGAAGCAGAAGGGAGCGCGGAACGATGGATAGCTTCTTCTTTGACGGCGGATTTTCGATCGTGTTCGCCGTGGTTTTCCTGCTTGTGTTCGGCATGGTCATTTTCGTGTTCGTCTCGAATATCGCCCGCGCGGCGAAGGACAAGGTCTCCCCGCGGCTCATGGTACAGGCGCGCGTCGTCGCCAAGCGCACGCAGGTGTGGAACCATTATACAAACTACTTCGCCACCTTCGAGGTGGAAAGCGGCGACCGCATGGAGCTTTCCGTGGACGGCGACGACTTCGGCCTGCTGGCGGAGGGCGACAATGGCGAATTGACCTTTCAGGGAAGAAAATTCCTGTCGTTCGAGCGACGGTAAATATTACGAAAATCTGACAAAAGTATTTGACAGTGCGTAATAAATGCGGTATACTTATCGATAGAGAATCCTGAAGGGGGTCAAGGCTATGAGCAAAGAAAGTCGCGGCGTGCGCAAGGTGTCCTTCATCAACTGGTTTTTTACGCTGATTCTTTCCGTCCTTCCCGGCGTGAATATTCTGTTTTTCATCATCACCATCGCGGCGGCGCGCAGCGCGTCCAAAAAGAGCTTTGCCGTGGCGGCGCTGGTGCTCTCGCTTCTTCTGCTGATCGCGGCGAGCGCGGCGGTCTTCTTCTTCGGCGACGAGTTCGTCCGCTGGGCGGAGAACCTGCTCAAGACCAGCTCGGCAACGCCGGCGTAAACCGGCGGACTTTTCCGCGCGTTCAGCCAGATTCAGGGCGAATTGCCTTTGAATCTGGCTTTCTTTTTTGAATTGACACACTTTCTTATTCTCGCCTGCATGCTTTTGTTACGACATGCGGTTATAATAGGAATGTATACTTTGGTTGGCTGGATTGACATCATCGCACTTGAAAGAGAGGATAAGCTCATGAAGCGTTTTCTGACTGCACTGCTGGCTTTGACACTGGTTCTCGGCAGCTGCGCGTTCGCGGCGGCCGATACGGAAAGCAAGGTTCCCGTGAACACATACTGCACCGAGCGCAAGTCGCACTGGTTCGGCGGCTGGGAGCCGAACGGCCACGGCGGCCACGACGGCTACTGCCAATGGAAGTATTGCATCGCGTGGAAATGGTCTTCCGACGCCGCGACCGACGAAAACTACCACCTGTGGGGGCGCGATCACTGGGTGAACAGCCCCGTGCATGTGGCCTGCCAGTTCTATGACTTCACCGTGAACGGAGAAACCGTGACGGTAGACCCCGTGTGCGGCGACCAGAAGGACGGCGAGGCGCTGGCGCGCATCGACGCGCAGCTGGGCCGAAAAATCTCGCTCGACTGCCCGCAGCTCAGCGTGCACGCCGGCAAGACGGCCTCCGGCGACGAAATCATGACTGCCTGCTTCGAAATGAGCGGCATCGTCAAGGGACATATCTGGTATAAAAACCGCTACGAAAACGAGCCCGTGGGCGAGCGCAAGGTGATTCTGCCTGCCGACTACGCCGGTTACACCTTCACCCTTGTGGCGGAGGACGGCGCGGAGTCCAAGGTTCCCGCCTCCATCAACGCCGACGGCACCGTGACCCTGACGCTGGATCTTTCCGCGCCGGTTCTGATTCACCTCGGTTAATCCCCATCCCTTTCCGCGGCGGAGGTTTTTTCTCCGCCGCTTTCTGTTGTCTGAAGACCCGCAGACACAGGCAGAAAACGGGTATACGTAATCCGGCTCACAGCGACGGAATCGCAAAGGCCGCCGGCTTCCTCTTTCGAGGGGCGGGCGGCCTTTTGCGGGGGAAAATCAGGTAATTTCAAGGTCTATGGATTCGGGAAGCAGCGGGAAGGGCGCGGTAGGGAGGGTCTGATACCAGTAGGCGACGGTATAGATATCGTCGCGGCGGGGCTTGTATTCGCCGTTCGGGTACCAGCCGAGATCCTGAATCGTCACCTTCAAATCCTTTGTGAAGCGGATCGGATCGGGGATATGCCAGCGGTACATGGAAAAGCGCATCTGGCTGGCGTACTGGCGGGGCTTGCGCAGATAATACATGCCGCCGTACAGGGAATTATACGGCATGTATTCGCCGCTCACGTCCCAGTTATACGCGCCGAGGAAATAATCCTCGGTGCCGGTTCCGCAGATGGTCGGGTTTCGGTCGCCGTCCATGAAGAACTTTACCTCGCCCTCGCCCCACCAGTTTCCGGTGCCGTTGAGCCCCACGTGCATCGCCGTGCCCACGTAGTGCCCGCGGCCGCTTACGCCGTCCAGAATCACGTGATCCTCGCCCTGCGCAAGCGGGGTGGAGGCGCGAAACTGTGCGTGAAAGTACGCGGCCTCCTCGGGCACGTCCATCAGCGCGTAATTCACCTGATAGTAAATCACGCGGACGGCCTCGCCGCGGTTTTCGAGCGTAATCCTCGCGCCTTTGCGGAAGGGCATCGGCCAGAAGCAGTTCATGCCGCGGTTCGGGTTCACGGCGATCATGGCGGAATTCAGCTGCATGAAGCCGGCGTCAAGGATTCCCGCGTCGTTCGTCGTCCACGCGGCGGCGAAAAAATCGCTCAGCGGGCATTCGACGCTCGGCTGCGCCTGACCGTCCCAGTACATGCGGATGACCACGTCGCGGCCCACATAGCCGGACATCCACATGCTTTGAATCGCGCCGCTGCCCTCGATGAGCGCCATTTCGAACGTCTCGCCGGGCTGAACGGCGTAGGAAGGCGAAACCTTCCAGCCGCGGCCGAGGCGGCGCGCGCATTTCGCGCCGGTGCCCTCGGCTGCCAGCGCGCCCGCGTTCGGCTCGCCGCGGGGGTTCTCGGCGCTGATTGAGCGGGACCTCGCGTCGGACAGCAGCGAAAGCGCCGCGGGGGTGATCTGAAAATCGTGAAGCATGGTCGCCCTCCTTTGCCTGATCGCGTCGGGGTGTATCAAATCTCCGGTCGATTTTTGCGGATTCCGCCGCGTGCCTGCCGGGCGGGCGCGCGGTTCGGCTTCGCGGGATTTATTCGGTCAGCCCGGCCACGTTTTCGGCGCGGTAGGTGAGGGCGGCGCGCAGGGCGGGCTGGTCGGGGAGGGTGGAGCAGAGCACGGGCAGGCGGCCGGTCACGCGGGCGGTGCTCTGGCAGGCGGGGATGAGCGCCGTTTCGAAGGGCGCAAGCTCCATGCTGCCGCCGTCCCACGAGAGGGTGCACGGGCCGAGCGGGGTCACGAACGCCATCTTGGGGAAGTGGAGCGGCATGGTTCCGGCCACATTCAGGCGCATGAGGGAGAAGTTTTCATCGCACACATAGTGCGTGATGCTGCCGCCCTCGGTGAGGATGGTCGCGCCCGCGACCTTGCCCATATGCAATTCGGGGCGGGTGACGTCCAGCGCCTTCTGGGTATGCAGCGCGCGGGGCTTGCCGTCCTTGCCCACGCGGCCCCAGTCCCAGAAGCGGTAGGTCGCGTCGGAGGACTGCTGAATCTCATACACCTGCACGCCGCCGCCCAGCGCGTGCACCATGCCGTGCGGGATGTAGTATACGTCGCCGGGCGCGACGGTGACGAAGTTGAGCGCCTGCTCAAACTCGCCGCGCGCCACGATGTCCGAAAGCCTCTCGTCCGTGGGCTTCAGTCCGTAGGCGATTTTCGCGCCGGGGTCGGCGCTTAAAACCATCCACGCCTCGGTCTTGCCCAGCTTGCCGTCGTGCTCGCGGGCGTAGTCGTCGCCGGGATGCACCTGCACCGACAGCGTGTCGCGCGCGTCCAGCAGCTTTAAAAGCAGCGGGAACGGGCCGTTTTCCTCGCCCACGATCTCCGCGTAGTGGTTCTTGAGCGCGGCGGCCAGCGTCATGCCCGTAAATTCGCCGGACAGAATCACGCTTTCCATGCCCTCCAGCGCCGAAACCTCAAGGCTCTCGCCCGCGCGATCTTCGGGCGCATCCTTGCCGAACATCATCCGCAGCGCGTCGCCGCCCCACGGGGTCATCTCGCCATAGCGATAACAGGGACGCATTTTCATCGGATCCATTTTTGTCGCGCCTCCTTCGTATTGGTTCCTTACATGCGGTCGGGCGCTTCGATGCCGATCAGGCCGAGCGCCGTCTTAATCGTCTGGCTCGCGGCGCGGGTGAGCTCCACTCTCGCGGCGCGGGCGGACAGATCGTCGTCCAGAATCCTGTGCTCATAGTAGAACTTGTTGTACGCCTTGGCCAGCTCCACGCTGAAGCGGGTGACCAGCGACGGCTCGTTGCGCTCCACGGCCTGACGCACCACGCCGGGGAAGTCGCCGATCAGTCGAACGACGGCCTGCGCCTCGGGGTCGTCCAGCGCGGAATAGTCGGGCGCGGCGTCCACGTCTCCGCACTTGCGGAGCACGCTCATGCAGCGCGCGTGGGTGTACATGACGTAGGGGCCGGTCTCGCCGTCAAAGTTGAGGGCGCGATCCCACCAGAAGTCGATGTCCTTGATGCGGCCGTTGTACAGCGCGAAGAACACCACCGCGCCGATGCCGATTTTGCGGGCGACCTCTTCCTTGTTTTCGAGGTTCGGGCTCTTCTCGTTGATGATGCCCAGCGCCTTGCTGACCGCCTGATTGAGCAGATCCTCCAGATACACGATGCGCCCCTCGCGGGTGGACAGCGTCTGTCCCTCGTAGGACACCATGCCGAAGTTGACGTGCTCGCAGCCCTTCGCCCAGTCCCAGCCCAGCAGCTCCATCACCTTGAACAGCTGGCGGAACTGAAGATCCTGCTGATAGGCGACGACGTAGAGGTTTTTATCGAAGTGATAGGTGTCGTGGCGATACTTCGCGGCGGCGAGGTCGCGCGTCATATACAGCGTCGCGCCGTCGGAGCGCAGGATAATCGCCGGGGGCATGCCGTAGTCGTCCAGACGCACGATCTGCGCGCCCTGATCCTCCACAAGCAGTCCCTTCTGGCGCAGCTCGTCGATAATCGGCTGCACCTTGTCGGCATAGAAGCTCTCGCCGTTGTAGCTGTCAAACTTCACGCCCAGCATGTCGTACACGCGCTCGGCGTCCTTCAGCGTAACCTGCTTGAACCAGTTGAAGATTTCCAGCGCCTCGGGGTTGCCGTCCTCGATGGCCTTGAACCACGCGCGCCCCTCGTCGTCCAGCGCGGGGTTTTCCTTAGCCTCGTTGTTGAAGCGCACGTAGAGCTTCACCATCTCGTCCACGCCGCCCTTCATGACGGTCTCGCGGTCGCCCCAGCGCTTGTAGGCCGCGATCATCTTGCCGAACTGGGTGCCCCAGTCGCCCAGATGGTTCACGCCCACGCAATGGTAGCCGAGGAACGTATACATTTTATACAGCGCGTTGCCGATCATCGTGGTGGACAGATGCCCGATATGGAAGCGCTTGGCAATATTGATGGAGGAATAGTCGATCACGATGGTCTTGCCCGCGCCCTCGTCGGAGCTACCGTAGCGCGCGCCGGCCTTGAGCGCCGCGCCCACGACCTCCTTGGCGTAGGTCGCGCGGTCGACAAAGAAATTCAGATAGCCCTTCACGCTCTCCACGCGCGAAAGGAACGGCGCGGAAATCGCGCCCGCCAGCGCGTCCGAAATCATCATCGGAGACTTGTGCAGCGCCTTGGACAGCTTGAAGCACGGCAGCGCGTAGTCGCCCATCGCCGGATCCGGCGGGGTTTCCAGCATGCCCGATACGGCCTCCGCGCCGATCTCCGCGCCGGGGAACGCCTTGGCGGCCGCCTCCGCGGCAAGCCGGGCGATCGTCTGTTTAAAATCCATTTCCCTTCACTCCCATTTCTGGCTTTGCGTCTATTATAATCCATTCGCCTGTGCTTGTCCAATAAAGATTTAAGGCAGCGCCGCGCAAATGAGGTGGTCGGCCGGCGAATGGATTTTTCGTCAGATGCAAATGAAAATTTCGAAGGTTTACTGGAGGTAAATCGAGAAATTTTCATGCCGCAGATGGCGGAAAAGACATCGCCCGACGCGCCGCCGAATTGTGCGGCGGCGCCTTTAGCGAAAAGGGTCAGGCCGCGGCGTTCGCGTCCTGACCCCGTTTTCCCGGAAGCCGACGGCTCTCAGGATTTTTTGTGAGCTTCGCGCGCCTCGATGGCCTTCATGGTCTTCAGCTGGCGGCGGTTCACAACCTCGTGGCTCTTGGGCTGAATGTCCCCGGCCTTGGTGAGCGCCCACTTGGTGAAGGTCGGGCCGACCAGCTCGTAAATCAGCACGGAGAACAGCACGATGTTTCGAATCAGCCGTCCCTCATAGCCGCCCAGCTCGCCCACCATCAGGCACATGCCCAGCGCCACGCCCGCCTGCGGCAGAAGCGTGATGCCCAGATATTTCGTAACCTTCTCCTCACAGCCGGACGCCTTGCAGCTGCCATACGCGCCCACATACTTGCCCAGTGAGCGGAACAGGATGTACACAAGGCCGATGCCCACCACGCTCAGGTCGGCGAACACGTCCAGCTCCAGCTCCGCGCCGCTGATGACGAAAAACAGCACGTACAAAGGCGCCGTCCACGCGTCGGCCTTTTCCATCAGGTCGCCGGAGAGGATGCAGCGATTGCAGAAGATCGTGCCCAGCATCATGCACACGAGCAGCGAGGAAAAGCCGATCGTGACCTCGCCGATGTGAAACTCCGCCTTGGCAATGGCGACGGTCAGCAAAACGAACACGATGGTCATGGAAAGGCGGTTGCTGTTGGAATTGAACAGCTTTTCCATCTGCGTGAGAATTTCGCCCAGCACCGCGCCCAGCAGAAGCGAAAGCACGATCTCCAGCGCGGGATTGACCAGCACGGAAATCAGGTCAATCGTGCCGCTGCCCAGCGCGCGCGCCACGCCGAACGACACGGCGAACACCACCAGACCCACCGCGTCGTCCAGCGCGACGACGGGCAGCAGGATGTCGGTCAGCTTGCCCTTCGCCTTATACTGGCGCACGACCATCAGCGTCGCGGCCGGGGCCGTGGCGGTGGCAATCGCGCCCAGCGTGATGGCGGAGGAAATGGGCAGCTTGTCGCCGAGAATGAAGTGAAGGCCGATCAGCGCCGCGTCCACAAACAGCGCGGCCACCAGACCCTGCACCACGCCCACAATCGTGGCCTGCCGCCCGGTTTCCTTCAGCGCGGAAAGGCGAAATTCGTTGCCGATGGCGAAGGCGATAAAGCCCAGCGCCACGTCGGACATCAGGTTCAGGCTTTCAACGGCCTCCAGCGTGTGGAAGCCCACGGGCAGGTTCAGCCGGCCGAGGGCGTAGGGGCCGATCAGAACGCCCGCGATCAGATAGGCGGTCACGTCCGGCAGACCCAGCCTTTTCACCACGCGGGTCATCATCAACCCCGCCAGCACGGCAAACGCAACAGACAAAAGCGTGTTCATAGAGCTTTTCTTCCTTCTTCGCAAAGTACCATGGCATAGTAGCAGAAGCTGTGTTAACGATCTACCGCGTATCCATTGTTTTTTGTGTCTTCTGTCTCATCCGGCGCGACTTCCGGCATATTGTTGCAAAAAAGCGCGCGTTTCTTTCATTGACAAACCCCGCGTTCTATGAAATAATGCCATTGACAGCCGTAAAAGGCAAAAAAGGATGAATAGGGAGAGTACAGCTATGAAATGGGCACTGATCGGCTACGGCGGAATGGGACACTGGCATGTGAGCCAGCTTCGCACCATGAGCGAAATTGAAATCGCGGGCATTTACGACATTTTACCGGAGCGCCGCCGGGAGGCGGAGGAAAAGGGACTTCACGCCTATGAATCCCTCGATGCGCTGCTGGCGGATAAGGACGTGGAGCTGGTCACGATCGCCACGCCCAACGATTTTCATAAGCCCATCGCCATTCAGGCAATGAAGGCGGGCAAGAACGTCATTTCGGAGAAGCCCGTCGCGCTGTCCTCAAGCGAGCTTCAGGCGATGATCGACGCGTCGCGCGAATGCGGCCGCGTTTTCTCCGTGCACCAGAACCGCCGCTGGGACGAGGATTTCCTCGTGATGAAGCGCATTTACGACGAGAACCGCCTCGGGCGCGTGTTCAACATCGAGTCCCGCGTGCACGGCTCGCGCGGCGTGCCGGGCGACTGGCGCAACCGCAGGCTCCAAGGCGGCGGAATGATTCTGGACTGGGGCGTGCATATGCTCGATCAGCTGCTTCTGATGGTGGATCAGCCGGTCGTGTCCACATTCTGCACCGTGTCGCACGTAACGAACGACGAGGTGGACGACGGCTTCAAGGCCCTCATCACCTTCGGAAACGGCGTTACCGCGCAGGTCGAGGTGGGCACCAGCAACTTCATCAACCTGCCGCGCTGGTACATGCAGGGCGAAAACGGCACGGCGATCATCAACGACTGGGATTTGAGCGGCAAAATCGTGAAGGTGTTCGACTGGGAGAAGCGCGACGCCGTGCCCGTCGTCACCGCCGCGGGTCTGACCAAGACCATGGCGCCCCGCACGGATGAGACCATCCGCGAGGAGGCGCTTCCGGAGGTTACGTCCGACGTGCGCGATTACTACCGCAACATCATCAGAGCCGTGCGCGGCGAGGAAAAGCAGCTGGTCACGCACGCGCAGATGATGCGCGTGATGAAGCTGATGGAGGCGCTGAATCTCTCCGCCGAGGAGGATCGCGTCATCCACACGCGAATTTAGGAAGGGAGAAGGCGCGCAATGAAAACGGCATGGATTTTTCAGGGCGGCTGGGACGGCCACGAGCCCGCGCTCGTAAGCAAGCGCTTTCAGCGCCTGCTCGAAAGAAACGGATACAGGGCGGAAATCTTCGGCACGCTGGAGCCCATGGCCGACCTTGAGGCGCTGAAGGCGCTGGATCTCATCGTCGCCTGCTGGACGATGGGCTCGATTCCGTCCGAGTACACGCAAAACGTGTCCCTCGCGGTCGGCGCGGGCGTGGGACTCGCGGGCTGCCACGGCGGCATGTGCGACAGCTTCCGGCAGGATACCCAGTGGCAGTTCATCACCGGCGGGCAGTGGGTGTCCCACCCCGGCGGAGACGGCATTCCCTACACCGTGAACATCCGCAAGGGCTCCTCGCCCATTGTCGAGGGGCTTGAGGACTTCGAGGTGAAGAGCGAGCACTACTACCTGCACGTCGACCCCGCCATCGAGGTGCTTGCCACCACGCGCTTCCCGGTGGTTCCCTATTACCACATCTCCAACAAGCCCGTGGACATGCCCGTGGCGTGGACGAAGTTCTGGGGCAACGGCCGCGTGTTCTATTGCTCGCTGGGGCACCATGACGACGTGTTCGACAAGTCCCCCTCCGCCGAAACGCTGATGGAGCGCGGCCTTGTGTGGGCAGGCGCGGGCAAGGCCTACGCCGCAGAGCACGGCCTGACGACCGAAAGATTCGAAAACACCGCGAAGATGTACTGAGGGAGGCGGAATGCGCATGAAACCCGTGAAGGTTGCCATGATCGGCGTGGGCTGCATCAGCGGCATATACCTGAAAAACCTTACGACGCTGTTTAAAAACGTCGAGCTGATCGGCGTATGCGACCTTGTGCGCGAGCGCGCCGAGAACGCGCAGCGCGACTACCACATTCCCAAAATCTACGAAACCATGCACGACGCGTTCCGCGACCCGGAGGTCGAAATCGTTCTGAACCTTACCCGCCCCTACGAGCATTTCGAGGTCTCCAAGGCCGCGCTGCTTGCCGGAAAGCACGTATACAGCGAAAAGCCGCTGGGCGCGTCCTTGGAGGAGGGCAGGGAGCTCGTGCGCATCGCCGAGGAAAAGGGTCTGATGCTGGGCGGCGCGCCGGACACCTTTATGGGCGCGGGCATCCAGACGGCGCGCAGGCTGATCGACGCGGGCTTCATTGGAAACGTCGTCGGCACGGCGGCGTTCATGATCTGCCGCGGACACGAGACGTGGCATCCCGACCCGGACTTCTACTACCAGTACGGCGGCGGCCCGATGATGGACATGGGGCCGTACTACCTGACGGCCATGATCAACCTTGCGGGCGGCATCGAAAGCGTGATGAGCGCCTCGAAAATCACCTTCCCGCGCCGCGTGATCACCAGCCAGCCCCTGAATGGCACGCCCATCGACGTGCACGTGAATACCTACGTCGCCGGAACCGTGAAATACGCCTCCGGCGCGATCGGCACCCTGTTCACCACCTTCGACGCGTACTATCCCGGGCAGGCGCGCTTTGAGATCTACGGCAGCGAGGGCACCCTCTTCGTGCCCGACCCCAACACCTTCGGCGGCCCCGTGAAGCTGTACCGCCCGGAGGATAAGGAGGTTCGCGAGATTCCGCTGATGTACGGCTACGCCGAAAACAGCCGCGGCCTCGGTCTGGATGACTTCGCCGACGCCCTGCGCACCGGCCGCCCCGCCCGCGCCGACTACCACCAGACCTTCCACGTCCTCGACGCCATCACCGCCTTCGACCGCAGCGCCGAAGCCGGCCAATGGATAACCCTCTCCACCCCCTTCGAGCGCCGGCCGCCCATGGGGAAATAGCCCTCGATTCCCGATCCAAAAGGGGTCGTCTCGTTTTGAGACGACCCCTTTCGGGTATGCCGCGCCATACAATCCCGCGCGCGCTTTCTTGATTACAGCTGCCAGTCGCTCACGTTCAGCTGTCCGGCGTCGTTCAGGCCGAAGGCCTGCACGCGGCCGTCCTCCAGAAGGATTACGTGGTGCGTGCCGCTGGACGCGACCTCGGCGGCCTTGCCGTTCAGTTGGATGCCGGGGTCGTCCGACGCGCGGAAGAAGCAGGTTCGAAGCTCTCCGGCGTTCGTGATGGCCAGAATGCCGGTCGTGGAGGCCACCACGTGCGCGATTTCCGTCCACGCGGGCGCGCCGTCCCACGAGCAGACCAGCGTTCCGTCCGGCTGCACGCCCGCCGCGTAGGGGCCGCACACGGACAGCTGCGAAAGCAAAACGCCCGTCTTCATCTGCGCGCCCTTATGGGTGCTAAGCATCATGCCCTGCCCGTACAGGCAGGCGGCGGAATACGAGCCGCCGGAAATCGCGGTCACGTCGTGCCAGTCGGCGACGTCCGAATAGCCGTGCATGCCGGTGGTTACGACGGTTCCGTCGTTTTTCAGACCCAGCGTGTCGTAGTCCGAGCAGGCGACCATCTTTATGTCCGTCCAGTCGGACACGTTCAGCTGTCCCTGCGAATTGTCGCCGGCCGCGAAAACCGTGCCGTCGGACTTCAGCCCCACGGTATGCCGCGCGCCCGCGGCCACCTGAATCACGCCCGACCACGAGGAGACGTTCGTCTGCCCATAGGTATTGTCGCCGGCCGCGACGACCGTGCCGTCGGATTGCAGACCCACGGTATGGCGGCCGCCCGCGGCGATTCGACCGCCCGGCAGGCTCTTTTGCGCGTCCAGAACGGCCTGCGAATCCCTCTTCAGCTGCCGGATGCTCTCGGGGTTGAACACGTCGCCGGAAAGCAGCGCGTTCGCCTCGTTCTCGGAGCCGGTCACGTCCAGCGCCGCGCGGTGAATGTGCTCCTCCGCGCCGTCCACGCTCGTCAGAAGCCGATGCGCGCCGGGCGTGTCGCCGTCCAGATACGCCTCGATGGCCAGCGCGCACACGCAGTCCACATAGCGCGACGCGCCGTCGCCCACGCCGGACAGGCGGTAGAACAGTCTCGACGCCTCCTCATAGTTTCCCTCGGCGTACAGTTCCTCGGCCTTCAGCCTGCGCGCCTCGGCGGTCAGGCGCACGGTCTCCGCGTCGTCCGCCGCCGTCAGCGCAAGCAGCGAAAGCGCGTCGTCGCCGCGGCCGCCCTCCACCATGCGGGCGGCCAGCCTTTGCCGGAGCGCCTGCACGGTGGCCTCGTCCGCGCCGTCCTTTTCGACGCTGTTCAGCTCCTCCACCGCGGCGTTGATTTCGCCGCCCGCGACCAGCTTCTCAAGCCGCGCCATGCGGATGCTCGGCCAGCACGCGCCCAAAATGGCAATCAGGATGATCAGAACCACCATCGCCTCCAGCGAGTTGACCACCATCGTGCGAGCCGGCGTGGTGCGGCAGCCGTTCAGCCAGCCGTGCAGCTGCGAAATCGGACGGAACGCCGCCTTCCTTTTTCTTCTTTTCTTTGAAACCGCCGGGCGCGCGCCGGCGCGCTTCCTCGCGGCAGGCGCGCCCTTTCCCGCCGACGGGCGGGAGGAATGACTGTTTTTCATGCGCTGCGCCTCCTTCAGTTCACAAGGTATTCCCGAAGATAAATCAGGGAATTGTTCTTGCGAAGGCCGTTGGCGGTGGAGGTTACGATGTACACGTCGTCGATGCCGAAGTATTGCATCAGCTCGCCCATCGAGCCGCCCGCCAGCTTCTTGTCAAAATCGCCCTTGCGGAAGTCCGTCATATGCACCTCGTCGTAATACGGCAAAAGATACGGCGCGAACGCGTTTCCGAACGAATCGCAGATCACCAGCGCCTTGCGGCCGGTATTAAACCCGGTGATGACCCGCCGCCACGGCGTGCGCGTGTTGTTCATGAACGTGCGGTAGGTGGGAACGGAGTAGTTCATCAGCGAAAGCTCGGTCTCCGTGGTGCGGTTCGTCACAACCAGACTGCGCGTGGGCAGAAGCGGATACAGCGCGTTGAAGGTGTCGTGAACGCCCTTTTTCGTCTGCGCCTTGGAGCGAATCGCCTTGTAGTCGTATTCCTCATAGGGAACCACGGGCAGCCCCTGCTCCTTCATCATTTCCGAAGCCACGATGTACGCGCCCTCGGCCGTCCAGTGGTGGTCGGTCTGGTAGAACATCTTCTCGCCCGCGGCCATGTGCGGCTCCAGAATCGCCATGCTGTTGAACACGTGAATGCGCGCTTCGTCTCCAATGGACTCCCTGAGCATCGTTTCCATGCTCGAACCCCAGCCGCAATAGATTTTCGGCTGATCCGTCCAGCGGTTGCCGATGGACGCCAGCGGCGCCTGCGTGAACAGAATCTGCCCGTCCTCCGGCAGGTAGGTAAGCATGATGCGCAGCGTTTCGGCGTAGGTTTCCAGATTCTTGCGGGTGTAGGAATAAATTTTCTTCGCGCCGCCGTCCGTCTGCTTCAGCCACAGATAGCTCGTGTTCTCGCTGATGATCTCGTCGCCCTCAAGCAGCGGGTCGTCGTCCAGATTTTCGTCCGGCTCGTCCGCCGCGTCCTCGGCCTGCGCCTCCTGCGGCTCGTCCGGCTCCGCCGCGTCCACCGGTTCAGCCGGCGCGCTCGCGTCCGCGGGCGCCGCCGTCTCCGCGGGCGCCGCCGCAGCCGTCTCCGGCGCGGGAGCGTCCCCGTCCGCCGCCCCCTCGGCCTGCAGGCGCTTGTCCATCTCCTCGGCGTTCTGAATGGCCTCCTCCTCCGCGGAAAGCACGGAGAATTTGTCCATCAGCCGGTCGGTGAGCTTCGTCACCTTCTCGCGGCCGAAGAACGCGTCCGAAAGAAAGTCCTCAAATCCGCTCATAAACGACGCGTCCGCCAGCGTTTTCCCGCTCAGTGTGGGAAACGCCGCCAGCATGCGGTTTTCGTCCTCGGATTCGCGGCTGTGCTTGTCCGTGGCTGTCAGAAGGAAAAAGCCCAGCACGGCCAGCAGCAGAACCCACCACAGCGCCGTCAGAAAGGAAAACTTGTTTTTCATAACGGTCTCCTCAGAACTGGAAGTAAATAAAGGGATTGTACGACTGCCCGACTAAGAACAGCACGGCCAGCACGATGCACGCGCTCAGAACCACGCTCTTCGCGATTTCGAACAGCTTCGCCCCCAGCAGCCCGCGCCCCAGCCGGTTCAGCATCGGCGCGATGGGCATCGAGCAAAGAAACGCCAGAATCGGGAAGAACGAATACGTGCGAATCACAATCCGCGACTGCACGTCCAGAAAGCCCGTGCTGCCCACGCCCAGCATCGCGGAAATGTGCCGCCCGACCAGCCCCATGTCGGTGTAGTAGAAAATCACAAAGCTCACGACGATCAGAATCAGGTTGATCGCCCAGCGCGCAATCGCGGGCAGCCTCTCGCGCGCCTTTCCCAGCGCGAACCTTTCCAGCAGCTGAAGCACGCAGAAATACAGTCCCCACACGATGAAGTTCCAGCTCGCGCCGTGCCAGAGCCCCGTAAACGCCCACACGCACGTCGTCGCGATCATCGTGGCGAGATTTCGGTAATACATGCGCCCGTGCCGCGCGCTCTTCTTCATCGAAAGCCGCCGCATGCCCCGGCTGCGCAGAATGGGGTACAGCAGATAATCGCGGAACCACGTGCTCAGCGAGATGTGCCAGCGATGCCAGTACTCGCTTATGTCCTTCGCGATAAACGGATAATCAAAGTTCTCCTTGTAGGTAAAGCCCAGCACCCGTCCAAGGCCGATGGCCATGTCCGAGTAGCCCGAAAAATCAAAATACACCTGAAGCATGTACACGAACCCCGCGTACCACGCGCCGGCAAAGCTCATGGCCCCGGCATCCGCCAAGGGCAGATCGCGCAGAATCAGCCCGCAGACGTTCGCGAAGACGACCTTCTTGCCCAAGCCCACCACGAACCGCTGCATGCCGCGCGTGAAATCCTTCGCGGTCGTCCTCCGGCTGCCAATCTGCTTCGCCACGTCCGAATATTGCACAATCGGCCCCGCGATCAGCTGGGGGAAGCAGCTGACGTACAAAAGCAGGCGCGCGAACGACCTTTGCGCCGGCGTCTCCCCGCGGTATACGTCCACCGTGTAGGAAATGATCTGAAAGGTGTAAAACGAAATGCCCACGGGCAGCCTCAGCCCCGTCACGCGCGTCTCCGACCCGAAAAGCGAAAGGAACGAGTTTGCGAAGAACGCCGTATACTTGAACACAAATAAAAGCGCCCCCGCAAACGCCACGCCCGCGATCATCCATCCCCGCTTCGCCGCGTTTCCCCTGCTCGTGGAAATCATCCCCGCGCATACCCAGTTGACCAGCGTCGAAGCCAGCATCGCCACAATCCATATCGGCTCGCCCCACGCGTAAAACACCAGCGACGCCGCCAGCAGCACCCCGTTGCGCCACCGAATGCTCCCCTTCGCAAAATAAAGCGCCAATACGATCGGGAAAAAGCAGGTCAGAAACGTAAGACTGGAAAAGACCATCTGTCATTTCTCCGTTTGTAAGTATTCCGCCCTATTGTACCAAAAAACTCTCCCTATGTAAACCCCCTGTTTTCTCAAAGTCACAGTTTCCTGTTTTCTCAAAGTCACAGCTTCCAGCTGACGGCCCGCGTTCGGGCTTCTACAAAGCGTTTGTAAATGCCCTCCTGCGCCATAAGCTGCTCGTGCGTTCCAAGCTGCGCGATATGACCCTTGTCAACAACCGCGATCTGGTCTGCGTGCCGCACCGTTTTCAGGCGGTGGGCAATCATGATAATCGTTTTCTCCCTCGTGAGCGCCTCTACGGCCTCCACCAGCTCCTTTTCGTTTTCCGGGTCTACGTTTGCGGTCGCCTCGTCCAGAATGATGATCGGCGCGTCCTTCATGATGGCTCGGGCGATGGAGATGCGCTGCTTCTCTCCGCCCGAAAGGCTCGCCCCGCCCTCGCCGATTACGGTGTTGTAGCCGTCCGGAAGCGCGCTGATAAAATCATGACAGCAGGCCTTTTTCGCCGCCTCGACGACCGCCTCGCGGCTTGCGTCCGGACAGCCGAACCGGATGTTGTTCTCAATCGTATCGGCGAAAAGATAGACGGACTGAAACACAAACGCAAAGCTGCTCATAAGGCTGTTCATGCTGTAGGCCTTTACGTTCACGCCGCCGAGCGTGATTTCGCCGGAGTCCACGTCCCAGAACCGCGCGATCAGATTGCAAAGGGTGGATTTGCCGCCGCCGGACGGGCCGACGATGGCGGTGGTCGTCCTCTGCGGAATGGAAAGGGACACATCGTCGATGATCCTTCGCTTGTCATAGGAAAATGAAACGTGCGAAAGCGCGAGATCGTGGCTTTCGGGCACAATGTCCCTGCCGTCGATGTCCATTGTATCGAGCGCCAAAATGGCGTCGGCCTTGTCCACGCACACGCTGACGGTATGCAGAAGCGAGGAATAGCTTCCCGCGCTTTCAAGGCTTGCGTACAGCATAAACGCCGCAATCGTCATGCCGATGGCGTTAACCGCGCTCATCGTGCCGTTTATGAAGAAATACGCGCTGCACGCCACCATGACGGCGCCGGTGATTTTGGTGATGGCCGTCTGGAAAAAATGATAGGGGATAAAGGTCAGCTCCATCCCTGTGTTGACCCTTGCGCATGCGTCGTTTGCGTCGTTGAGCTTTTTCGCCTGCGCGCCGAGGAGGTTATAGGATTTCACCTCCGCGATGCCCTGAATGTATTCCATGATTTGATTGACAAGCTCCGTGTCGCACGCGACCTTGTCCTCCGAAATCGCCCTGCCCGCCCTCTGCATTCTGGAATTGATAAGAAAGAAAGCAAGCACGCCGGCGGCGGAGATTACGCCGATTCTCCAATCAAAGCACAGGATCATGAGAACGATCATCGAGGTTTCCAAAATTCCCTGCGTCGTCAGCATGACCACTCGGGTCGCAACGTCGCCGAGCGCCTCCATGGTGTTGGTCGTGACGGAGGAAATTTCGCCGATGCTGTTGGCGTTAAAATAGCCCATCGGCAGATAGCGCAGGCGCTCCGCAATCCGAATTCTCGCAAAGGCGGCGGCGTTGTATCCACCCTCCGTCTGAAGCACCGTTGAAAATCTTTTGCAGAGCACAGCGGCCGCGACGGCGGCGGCCATGATGATGAGCGCGCCGCGGATATAGGAGCCCATGGCTTCTCCCTTCATCAGGCCGATCAGAATATACATGATGGCGGGAATTTTCATGGCGGAGGCAAGCGCCTCCACAAGCCCGAGCACCATGGACAGCTTGAACTTTCTGCCGTTTTCCCTTCCGCAGAAGCGGAAGAACTTTGCCAACACCTCAAACATTCTCCTCACCCTCCTGTGCCGTGTCCTTCGCGGAAATATGCGCTTCCCACATCTGACGGTAAAGCGGGCAGGATGCCAAAAGCGCCTCATGCGTTCCGCAGCCCTTGATCTGCCCGCCCTCCACCACGAAAATGCGGTCGCTGTCCTTTACGGTGGAAAGCCTGTGCGCAATCACGATCAGCGTTTTCCCCGCCACGAGCTTTGCAATGGATGTTTGCAAAATGGCCTCGTTTTCGGGATCGGTATAGGCCGTGGCCTCGTCGAGAATCACAATGGGCGCGTCCTTCAGCATGGCTCTCGCAATCGAGATTCTCTGCCGCTCGCCGCCGGACAGGTGTCCGCCCGCGCCGCCGACGAGCGTGTCGAAGCCGTTTTCCAGCTGCATGATAAAATCGCAGCAGCCGCTTTTCTTCGCCACCTCGACGACCTCCTCGTCCGTGGCGGAGGGCTTGCCGTGCCGGATGTTTTCCATGACAGTCTCGTTAAACAGGTAGTTATCCTGCGCCACATAGGCAATTTTACGGTTGTATTCCTCCAAGGACAGCTGCCGGATGTCCGCGCCGCCAATCCTTATGCTGCCGGAGGTCACGTCCCAGAAGGACGCGATCAGCTTGGCAATGGTCGATTTGCCGCTGCCGGAGGGGCCGACAATCGCGTTTACGCTGCCTGCCTTCATCTCCATGCAAACGCCGTGCAGCACCTCCTTGTCGTGATAGGCAAAGCGCACATTCTCAAGCGCAACGGAATTGTCCGCCGGAGCCGCGGCGCTTTCCCGCGGGCGCGCCAGCTCCGGCTGACCGAGTATCTCTGCCACCTCGCCGACGATCACATCGATTTTGCCCAGATCATCCGTATAGGAGCCCACGGTGATCAGCGGCCCGACGATGCCCAGAGACAGAATCACACAAATTAGAAAATCGGAAAGCGCAAGCGTCCCATTCGAGACATAGAGCGCGCCAAGGGGCAGCACCGTAAGCAGGGTGTACGGCGTTACGGTCATCATCAGCCCGTGAAAAATGGAGCAGCGCCGCATCCAGCTGATGAAGGAATTTGCGTATTCCCTTGCCGCCTTTGTAAACTTGGCATAGGAGCTCTCCGTCCGGCCGAAGGCCTTTATGACCTCGATGCCGTCAATATATTCGACCGCGGCGTCGTTCAGCGCCTTTGTGGCCTTTACGGTTCTTTCAAAGCTCGGCTTAAAGTCGATCATCATTCCGGCATAGGACGCAAACCCGACGATCACGGGAAGCAGCGACCACAGCGCCAGCCGCCAGTCAATCGCAAAAAAGTAAATGAGAATCATGATCGGAGCCAGAAGATTCGATGTAAACTCCGGCACGATGTGCGCAAGCGTCGTCTCGATGCTGTCGATGCGCTCCACGATGATGTTTTTAAAGGTGCCGGACGGCGTATCCTTGACATAGCCGAGGGAAACCCTCGCCAGCTTGTCGCAGCACCTTTTGCGAATATCGGAGAGAACGGCAAAGGTTGCCTTGTGCGACAGGGTTGTAGACACGGAATGAAGCATCTCCGCGCCGATAAACGACAAGGCGATCAGCGCGGCCTTCGTCAGATACCGCGAAAGCTCTTTTTCGCCGTTCAGAAGCATCCGCACAACCTCCGCAATCAGAAAATACGGAAGAAGCTTTAAAACGACATTGCCTATGGCAAGCCCTACGCTCCTGAGATAAAGCGGCCTTTGCGGGGTTGACCACTCGAGCAGCCAGCTTACCCACGATTTTTTCTTCTTTTCCATACGTGCAGCCTCCTTTGATGAAATTGAGGATTTAAGTTAGAGACAACTAACCATAGCTCAAAAAACAAGCGGCCCGTCAGCCACATGCTTTTTTCGGTTCGCCTCCGCCTCACCCGGACTTTTGCGGGAACCTGACGCCCAGCAGTCTCTCCCAGCCGCCGGTCTGAAATTCCTTCAGCTGAGCAATATTCACCTTTGCGGTTTCCTTCTCTATGTCATGCTCAATAATCTGAAAGACAGCCGAGAAAAACCCCGTACTGATCATGTGCAGAAGCGCTTTCCCCACCTTGGGAAGCTCTGCGCCTGCCCTTCGCAGGGTATCCATATAGCGCAGGGTAGACTGCGTCTCGCGGTTCACCATGTTGTGGATAAAGTCCGCATACTTCCCGCTGTCTCCGCATTTTAAAAGCAGACGGAAGCTGTCGTAATTGTCATAAACATAATCGACAATCCGGTCTATCCCGTCCTCCGAGGCCGCCGCCATGTGGTCGGTCTGCTCCTGCGCCGAAAGCGCCTCGAAATCCGCCAGCACATCGTCATAGATTTCATAAATGCGCTCCACATACGGGTCTATCAGCGCGTCGAACAGGCTCTCCTTTGTCGGAAAATACTTATAGAAAGCGCCCGTGGTAAGCCCCGCGTCCTTTACAATGCTCCTCAGGGAGGCGCCGTCAAGTCCATCTCTAAGGAAATGCCTTTCCGCCGTGCTCAATAGGTTTTCTCTGGTATGATCCGCCTTGACCGACATGCTCTTCCTCCGCTCCAGAAATATAACACCGCTATATAGCACTGTTATATTATAC
>CAVERI010000013.1:0-44036 GCA_963618055.1 bacterium
ATACACGAAAACGGACGCGCATTACCGGGAAGGAACCGCCTTTAAGGCTTTCCGCTACGCCGGAAAGACCTTCGCCACCGCCCTGTGCGGCGACCTCTGGACGGAGGGACGACCCGAGGAAATGAACGCGCTGAACGCCGGCATCGTCCTGTGGCCGGTATGGTGCGACTATTCCGCCGACGAATGGAACGCCAGCGCCCGGCATGAATACGCCGCGCGGGCGGCGCTGTGCGGCCGGAATGTGCTGCTCGTGAATCCGTACTGTGCCGACCCCAACACCGAAGGCCGCGCCGCCGGAGCCGCCGCCCATTTCCGGAACGGACGCATTCAAAGCGACCGTCTCGCCGGTTCGCCCGGCGCGCTGCTCGTTCAGGTGGACTAAAATCGCCGCCGTCGCAGAAATTTGCGGCGGCTTTTAAACCCTTCGTTAATTAAGTAGAATGCAACCTACAGTTGCTTGCAACCACGCATGTTTCATGCTATGATGAGCTCACGTCACAGGAACTGACCAACAGACGAAGCTTTTCCAATCATGAAGGAGGTTTTCATATGGGTATTGATAATCGCGTTGTAGGGGCCGCCATCACGGAGCTGCGCATGCGCGCAGGCATGACTCAGCAGCAGCTGGCCGCTGGGCTGAACGTTTCCCATCAGGCCGTATCGAAATGGGAAAAGGGTGGGGGTTATATCGGTGTCGAAAGACGAGCTGAAGGAGAACCGTTTGAATATTACATAGGTATGCTCACTCCTGAAAACACGCCCGTTCCTGACGGATTTGTCAGCATTGATTTCAAAGATTTGGGCTTGGGTACTTGTTGGATCTACGGAAAAGAGAATGAAGTTCACGATACAAGTGCTTGCAAACAGAAACTTGCTGAAGTCGGTATGGAAATATGGCAAGATGAAAATGGTGCAGTTTGGTCATTTGAAAATTGCTTGTGTCCCCGTTATACCACACCCGATGAAAACGGAAATATAATTCTTGATTACAGTTATTTTATAACGAGCAAGCAAGGCGAGGAGGACACAAAATGAGTGCACATAAACTTGAACTGGGACAGTTTTCCACCTTGATTGGGGGGGCAGAAGCAAATGAAGAATATAACCATCCAGCGCTTAACACCGGATTTTGCAGAAAAGTACGCTCACTTTTTCGATGTAACTCCCCATGACGTCAACCATGATGAGATGAAATGCTACTGCATTACATGGCGCAGTGACGAAACCTATGCTGATGCCGGTCACTGGTTTGATACCCGGGAAGAACGGCGATCCCGTGCCATCGAATATGTAAAAAGCGGCTGTATCCGGGGGTATCTTGCATACTGCGGCGATGAAATTATTGGCTGGTGCAATACCAATGAACATTGCAGAATGGGTGTGGACTATCTGCGCGGCGAATATCCTATCGGTCAGGAACAGTCGGAAGTCAAGGTAAAGCCGATCTTCTGTTTTGTGATTCATCCAGACTATCAGCGGATGGGTGTGGCTACCCGACTGCTACAGCGCATCTGTGCGGATGCTGCCAAAGAAGGCTTTGATTATGTAGAAGCCTACGTGCATGAAAATTTCATCAGCACCATTGACGATTTTCGTGGACCCAGAAAACTGTATGAAAAATGCGGGTTTGAGATGACAGCCTGCGTAAACGGAAAAGCCGTCATGCGGAAGAAGTTGAAATGAGGAGGACAGAAAATGAGTGTAAACAAACTGAATCTTGGTCAGTTCATCCACTGGGACTGGGGACAGAATTACCCTTTCAATGCGTGTATGGCAAAGTTGATGGAGTGCCTTGGCGGAGACATAGCTCTATATACCTACGACTTTTTCGCCGGAATATCTGGAGATGATTTTGTCATGTGTTATGGTGATAACCAAAAATTCAACGACTGCGTGTCTGTATGCACCGATAATGAATCCTTTCTTGCAAGAGTATGCGGCATGATCGGACTGGAATACCGTTTGGTAAAGCATGACGAATGGAAAACAAACCCGGCATTATATTTCGACTTTGTGACGCCGCGAGGTCTTTGAGCAGAAGCAGGACGCGCTGGAAGCGCTCCGCGACGCGCTGTACAGCAGCCAGCTTTTCATCGGCGCGGACGGCGAAATCGTCGACTGCTTCCGCCGCGTCAGCGTTGGCTGGAAGGAATACACGAAGACGGACGCGCATTACCGGGAAGGTTCCGCCTTTAGGGCCTTCCGCTACGCCAGAAAGACCTTCGCCACCGCCCTGTGCGGCGACCTGTGGACGGAGGGGCGTCCAGAGGAAATGAACGCGCTGAACGCCGACGTCGTCCTGTGGCCGGTGTGGTGCGATTATACCGCCGACGAATGGAACGACAGCGCCCGTCACGAATACGCCGCGCAGGCGGCGCTGTGCGGCCGGAATGTGCTGTTTGTGAATCCATACTGTGCCGACCCGAACGCCGAAAGCCGCGCCGTCGGAGCCGCTGCCTATTTCCGCAGCGGCGGCATTCAAACCGACCGTCTCGCCGGTTCGCCCGGCACGCTTCTCGTTCAGGTGGACTGAAATTACCGCCGTCGCAGGAATTTGCGGCGGCTTTTTTGAATCCTGCGTTAATTTAGTAGAATGCAACCTGCAGTTGCTTGCAACCTATCGTATTTTATGCTATGATGAGCCTGCGACAACGACCACGAAGGAGGTTTTTCATATGGGTATTGACAATCGCATTGTAGGAGCCGCCATCACGGAGCTGCGCATGCGCGCAGGCATGACCCAGCAGCAGCTGGCCGCCGGACTGAACGTTTCCCATCAGGCCGTATCAAAATGGGAGAAAGGCGCGGCGCTTCCCGATATTCAGACGCTTCTGACCCTCACGCAGATGTTCGGCGTAACGATGGAGCAGCTTCTGAGCGGTGACATTCCGGGCAGCGACGAGCCGGAGGAAACTGTTACAGAGGAAGCCGAGGAAGAGGAGCCGCTGTACGGCGAGCCCGTTTCCAAGGCGGAGGAGCCGTCCTCCATTGAAAAGTGGATTCGCGGCGCGATTCCGGACATCCAGAAGGCCGCAAGCAGCGCCTACCGCGCCGTGGCTGACTTTGGCGAGAACCTTGGAAACCAGATTTCCGACGCAATCAACCGTTCCGCGCAGAAGACCGCGAAGAACGACGACGCGGCCGCCAGCGACATTGAGCGCAAGCGCGGGGAGCTGGAAGCCAAACGTCAGGCCTTTGAAGCGCGCCGCGAGACCTTTGAGCAGAAGCAGGACGCGCTGGAAGCGCTCCGCGACGCGCATGAAGACGACCTTTCCGAGGACGCGGAAGCCCATTTGGACGAGATGGAGGCCGAGCTGGATCAGGAGGAAGCGCACCTCGATGAGATGGAGGACGAGCTCGATCAGCTGGAAGAGGAACTGGAGGAGCTTGAAGAGGACGACGAAGAAACCGACGAAGATGACGATGACGACGATAACGACGGCAATGATGATAACGGCGCTCCGGCGGACGAAGCGCGGAAGAACGCTTCCGACACGAGCAATGGCCTGAACAACCTGACGATCGATCAGGTGATTCAGATGGCGCCGTTCATGACGCGCGCCAAACTGGACGAAATCGCCTCCGCGCTTCTGAAGGATAACGCCACCTTCAATCAGGTGATGCGCCTTGCGCCCTTCCTCTCCCGCGACACGCTCAACCGCATCGCCGAGGGGCTGCTGCTCTCCCCTGCCAACAAGAAGAACATTGCGGCGCTCGCGCCGTTCTTGGGCAACGATCAGCTATACCGACTGCTGCTCAACAATCTGGATTGTCTGGACTGGGAGCTGATGAAGCGCGTGGCGCCGTTCCTCAAGCGCGGCATGGTCGATTCGCTGATGGCCTACCTGACCACCGGAACGAAGCCAACCTATGAAAGCAAGCCCGAAAAGAGCGCGCCCGGCCTTACCGAGACCATCCAGCAGGTTGCCTGCAACCTTGGCAGCATTGCCGGAGACCTGATCGACTACGGCAAGCGCGCCAGCGAGCCGTTCCGGCAGAAGGCCGCCGCTCCGGCTTCAGCCGAAACGCCGAAATCCGCCGAAGCCCCGAAGCCGCGCCAGACAGCCAAAGCGCCCAGTGAAATGCGCGACCGGGTCGCCCGCACGGCGCTAAGCGCCGGAAACTGGGATTGGCTGAGCGCCAATCTGGACGCAATCGGCGACCGTTCGCTGGTGCTTGAAATCGCTGCGCAGGCAGTGAAGCAGCCCGAGGATCATTCCGATCTGATAGGCCGCGCCGCGCTCCTGCTCGATTCCGCGCAGCAGGAGGCTCTCTTCCGCGCCGTTCTTGACGCGAACGCATGGGATACCGTCGCCCAGCTAAAGCCTGTCGCCGACGAAGCCATCGCCGACCTGATCATCCGCCGTGCCGCCGAGGCGGACGAAGCCTGCCGCGCGAAAGCCTACCACGCTGTCGAGGTCTTCGCGCCGCTGATGAGCCGCTCCCTGCTGGAGGAGATCACCGAAAAGGCGCTGGCCGAGGAAAACTGGCCGCTGATCAACGCTCTCACCGAGGTTTTCTGATTTTCTGACCATATAACCAACCTCAAAGGCCGCCCGCCGTTTCCCTCGCGGGCGGCCTTCCCATAGCCTCCGAAAGCTCTCCGATTTCTCCCCGCACAAATCGCGCTTGATTCATCCGCTGTTCAAGCGCGAACCGAAGCCGTGTGCCCGCGGCAGGCATATGCGCCCGCCCATCCCTCATACCATTGTTCTGCGAAAAGGAGGGCGTGCGCATGCCGATACCGTGGGCGCTTGTCGTTTGTTTTCTATTAGGACTGCTGCTGATTGCGCTGGTCGGACGTCTTCTGATCGTCCCCGGCCGCTTTTTCTGGCGGCTTCTTCTCAGCGGCGTCGCCGGTGCGCTGATTCTCGCCGCCTTCAACCTGCTGTCGCCGCTCACGCACCTGTCCGTGCACGTGAACCCGTTCACGGCGCTGGCCGTCGGCTTCCTCGGCATCCCCGGCGCTCTTTTGCTGATTGCGCTCAACCTGTTTCTGTAGGTGAATACGCGCGTATGAATAAAAGAACAGCGGAAGCCCATTTCGACTCCCGCTGCCGTTTGCTTATTTTGTATATTCCTCTTCGAACGCCTGCCACGGAATCTCCGCGGCGGGCTTGCCATGGTTGATCACGTCGTCGCAATGCAGAAGCAGCGGATAATCCGCGGCGTTCAGCTCGCCCTTTTCAATGCGCGTGCGAATCGCCTGCGCCGCGCGCGACGCGATTACGATCGACTCCAGCGTCACACCCTTCAGCGCTTCCTTAGCTGCCTCAAACGTCATGCCGCGCCCAAGCAGCGTGCCCATCATGCGCGTGCGGCCGCCGTACACGGTCACATACAGGTCGCCCGCGCCGAAGATGATGTTGTCGTCCGAAACGCCGACCGCCTTCAGAATGCGCCGCATCTCCTTCACGCCCTGTCCGAACAGCGCCGCCTGCGAATTATAGTGCAGCTTGCCCTCCACGCCCTCGCGCCTCTCCGCCATGCCGACGGCCAGCGTCACGCCCAGCGCGTAGGCGTTTTTCAGCGCAACCGCGCATTCCAGCCCCATCACGTCTGTCGAAATGCTGATATGATAGTAATCCGTGCGGAACATCTCGCGCAGCCTTCTGAGAAGCTCCATATCGTCGCCGCAGAAGCACACCGTGGTGGGATCCAGATCCGCCAGCTCATAGGCCGTGCACGGGCCGCCCACAGCGTTCAGCGACAGGCTCCGGTTCGGCAGTCGCCTGCGGTAAAGCTCCGGGTAGGAAATCAGCGTGCCGTCGGGCAGGTTCACCAAGCCCTTGGTGATGCTGAGCACCGGCAGCGTTTCCGGAATCACCGGCAGCACGTTCTCCGAGAACCAGTCCACGCCAAAGCTGCTCACGCCGCCGATCATCAGATCCGCGCCCTTCAGCGCCTCGCCCATTTCCTCGAACGGATAAAATGTAATGCCCTCCGGAAGCGTGCGCTTCAGGTTCAGGTGATACCTGTCCACCTTCAGGCGCTCAATGATTTCGCGGTCGAGCGGCGTGCCGACAATGCGCACCTCGTGACCGTTCGTGCGCGCCGGGAAGCTCATGGCCGAGCCCATCTGTCCGGCGCCGACAATCGTAATAACGCTCATGTATCATCCCTCGTTTGCTTGGAATAGAAAGCCATAAAACGTTCCAAGTATAGCACCAAATGCCGAAATGATCAAGCAAATTCTCGTTTCTGTTTTCGTGCCCGC
This sequence comes from bacterium, assembly GCA_963618055.1. GTDB lineage: Bacteria > Bacillota > Clostridia > Christensenellales > Aristaeellaceae > SFHK01. Next base: position 6,218 of record CAVERI010000013.1, read on the forward strand.
GCGCGGCGCATAGGATGAGAGGGACGTTTTCGGGGAGGGATGAGGCATGGTCATCACGCTGAACCAGCTGCCCGCCGGGCAGTCCGCCGTGGTGGAAAAGGTGGATACGAACGTGAAAATCGGCCGCCGGCTTCGCGAGCTTGGCGTGCTTCGCGGCGGCACGGTGGAGCTCGTCGGCGTCGCGCCGCTGGGCGATCCAGTGGCCGTGCGGGCGCTGGATACGCAAATTGCCCTGCGGCGGGAGCTGGCGGCGCGCATTCTCGTGCGCACGGAGGTTCCTACGCCCGCGGAAGACGCGCGCGCGGAGCTTCCGTCATGAACGGCGTCGCCGCGCTGGCCGGCAATCCAAACTGCGGAAAAACCACGCTGTTCAACGCGCTCACCGGCTCCCACCAGTATGTGGGAAACTGGCCGGGCGTAACCGTTGAAAAGCGTGAGGCCATTTTTGACGTAAACGACGCGCAGGTCACGCTGATCGACCTGCCCGGCGCGTATTCCCTCACGCCCTATTCCATCGAGGAGCGCGTGACGGCGGAATATCTGAGCAGCAGGGAAGCGGGCGCAATTATCAACATCGTGGACGCAATGCATCTGGAGCGCAGCCTGCTTCTGACGCTTCAAATGCTGAACCGCCGCCTGCCAGTCATCGTCGCCGTCAACATGATGGACGAGCTGGCGCGGGAGGGCGGAAAAATCGACATAGCGGCGCTTTCGAACGCGCTAAGCTGTCCCGTAGTCGCCCTCAGCGCCCGGCGCAAAACCGGCTTCGACGAGCTGTTTTCGGCGCTGTATGAGAAAATCGCGCATCCCGCCGAATCTCCCGCCGCGCCCGCCGCAAACGAGGACGAGGAAGCCATTTACCGGCGCGTCTCCGCGCTTCTGCGGACGGCGGGCTATGAAAAGCGGAGCGGCGGCAAAGGTGACCGCACCGAAGCGCTCGACCAGGTTCTGACCGGGCGATACACCGCCTTTCCGATTCTGCTGGCGGTTCTGCTTTTCATGTTTTTTCTCGCCTTCGGCGCGCCCGGCGCGTATCTGACCGGGCTTGTGGGAAACGCGGTCGACCGACTGCGCGCACTGACGCTCTGGCTGCTGCGCAGGCAGCCCGCGTGGGTATCCTCGCTGATCGCCGACGGCATTCTGGCCGGAGCGGGCAGCGTGCTCGGCTTCCTGCCGCAGATTCTGATCTTGTACCTGCTGATGGCGGTCATCGAGGACACGGGCTATATGGCGCGCGCGGCGTTCATCACCGACCGGCTTCTCCGGCGACTCGGCCTGTCCGGGCGCAGCGTAATACCGATGCTGATGGGGCTCGGCTGCACGACGACGGCCGCCGCGGCGGCGCGGGGCGTGGAAAACGAGCGCGACCGGCGCATGACGGTGATGCTCACGCCCTGCATGTCCTGCGGCGCGAAGCTGCCGGCATACGCGCTCATGGCGCGCGCCTTCTTTCCCGGTCACGAAGCCGCGGTCGTGCTGAGCCTGTACCTGCTGGGCGGGATCATGCTGGCGGTCATGGGCGCGTTTCTTCGGCGGTTCGTGTTCCGCGAGGGTGAAACGCCGTTCCTGATGGAGCTTCCTGCCTATCGTCTGCCGGTATGGCGCAGCGTCGGGCGGCGGCTATACGAACGCGCGCGCGATTTTGTGCGCCGCGCCGGCACGCTGATCGTGCTTTTAAGCGCCGTATGCTGGTTCCTTCAGGCGTTCACGCCCGCGCTGAAGCTGACCGCGCGCATGGACGATTCCATCATGGCCAGCGTCGGCCGCGGACTCGCGCCGCTGTTTCGGCCGATGGGCTTCGGCAGCTGGCAGGCGGTTTCCAGCCTGCTCTCCGGCCTTATCGCCAAGGAGGGCATTCTCTCGGCCATGCAGGTGCTGTTCCACGCGCCGGGCGCGGCGGCGCTCACGCGTGCGCTGCCTGCGGCCTTTGACGGCGCGGCGGGCGCATATGCGTTTCTCGCTTTCATACTCATCAGCCCGCCGTGCGTATCGGCGATTTCCGCCAGCGCACGCGAATTAAAATCGCGCAGGCTCCTGCTTTCCATGCTTGCCATGGAAACGATCTTCGCCGCGTTCGTATCGACAGCCGCCTATCAGCTTCTGCGCTTCATCCTGTAAAACGCGCGGCAGACGATCGCTTTCTCGTCTGCCGCGCGTTTTCCATGGAATCAGCGGTTTTTGTTGATAATTCGGCTCATGCCCTTGTGGCTGGTCAGATCGATCGTGCGCACCCACAGCGAGACCTTGTTTTCGGCGTTCAGGTTTTCCCAAATGTCGGCCACGATGTCGAAGATCGAGCCGTTCAGCGTAACCTGCACCGGCTCGCCGCTGAAGGACGGCAGCGGGTTCGCGTCGTATTCGTAGGAATGCATAAAGTATCCCGTGCCCGCGGGAACGTTCTCATAGCCGAACACATACCGACCCGTGCTCGCGCCCACGGCGTCCATCGCCTTGACCACGCTCATCTTCAGGCGGAAATCCTCGCCATTCATCGTCGCTATGGCGCTCAGGCGCGGTGTGAAATGCGGCGCGTCCGGCAGGAAGCCCTGCGCGGCCACGGTTTCCTCAAACGACTTTCCGGCGGTCAGCGCGTCATACATGGTTTCCACATGGCTGCCGTTGCCGATTAAAAGCTTGTTTTCAAAGGCCAAGACCGGGGAATAAACCAAAAGCGCCTCATTTCGCATGGCGGAGGCGATAAACGGCTCGATGCGCACGCCGCCGCCATCCTCCACGAACACGCGATTCTTGCTCAACGCGCTCCTGCCCATGATAAAATATGTAAGCACCGCGCTGCTTCCATCCGCGCTTTTACCGGCAATCATGCCGCAGCCCGGATAGCTGACGCGCGCGACCGCACTGCCCAACGACATCGCTTTCATATTTTTTCCTCCTGTACATATAAAAATCCGTCGATATATATTATATCCAATCATCGACGGATTTATACGGTGTCTCTGCTAATGATTCGCGTATTTCTCGTCAAATCAGAGCATCATCATGCAGAAAGGCGAGAAAACGCTTCAAATGCTCGTCCCAGAACTCCCACGTGTGCGCGCCGGGATCCTCATCGTAGACATAGCCGAAGGGATTGCCGGGGACGGACTGGAAGAAATCCCGCGTCTCATGCGCGCGCTCTAAAAGGAAATCCTTATCGCCGCAGGCATGATAGATTCTCGGGCAGGGGCCGCCCGCCTCCACGATGCGCCGCGCGCTGCCGAGCACGTCCTCCTCGGTTCCGGTCAGGTCGCGGTCGCCGTGCAGCATGTGTCTGCGCGCCGCGTCCCGGGGCGACAGCTCCGCGCCCGGCTTGCGGTTGTACGCGCCGGCGGAATAGCTGCCGATGGCGGCATAGTTCTCCGGCCGCGCCAGACCGATTTTCAGGCAGCCCGCGCCGCCCATCGACAGGCCGGAAATGAAGTTGTCCTCGCGCCGCGCGCTCAGCGGGAAGAAGCCGCGCATGATCTTCGGCAGCTCGTCGGCGATATAGGTAAAATACTTTCCGCCGTGCGCCATGTTCGCATAGCCGGAAAGGTGGCCGTTCGGCATCACGACGGCAAGGTCGTACTTGTCCACGTAGCGTTCCACGCTCGTGCGCCGTCCCCACACGGTATGGTTGTCGCTCATGCCGTGCAGCAGCCACAGCGTTTTAAAGCCGTGCTCCGGCGCGGTCTTCTGCGGCAGAATCACGTCGCACGCCACGCACATGCCCAGCGCGTTCGAGAAGAAGTTCACATGCATCAGCGCCATATCAGCAGTCCTCCTTTCCCAGCGGCAGCCAGTTCAGAACCGTCTGCACCTTCTGATCCCAGTATTTCCACTGGTGGTCGCCCGGGGATTCCTCGTAGGTGAGGTCGTAGCCCAGCGCGTTCAGATGGTCGCGCATGCGCACGTTCTCGCCGTACAGGAAATCCTCCTTGCCGCACCACATATACAGCTTGGGAAGCGGCTTCCCGCTCGCCTTCAGCTCCTCCGCGGCGGCGAACAGGTCGTTAAACGAGCCGCGTACCGTCTCTGCGGGGCCGAAAATGTCTTCCCAGTAGCGCTTGTCCGCAAACGCGGTCGTCTCGCAGATGTCCGCAATGTCCACGCCGCCGGACAGCGACGCGGCGCAGGAGAACGTCTCCGGCGCGCGCAGTGCCAGCTTCAGCGCGCCATAGCCGCCCATCGACAGACCGCAGGCAAACGTGTCCTCGCGCCGGCGGCTCATGCGCGGGAAGAACGCGCGGCACACGCGCGGCAGCTCCTCCGAAATATAGGTGAACCACTTATAGCCGCAGTGCATGTCGGTATACCAGCCCAGCTGCGTGGACGGCATCACGACCGCAATGCCCTTTTCGGACGCATAGCGCTCAATGCTCGTGCGCCGCTGCCAGATCGTGTGGTCGTCGCTCATGCCGTGCAGAAGGTACAGCGTCTTCCAGCCGCCCTTCCCATCCCTGCCCTCCATGCCGATCTGCCCCTTTGTTTCCTCGGGCAGAATCACGTCCATTTCCACGCACATGCCCAGCACGTCCGAGAAAAAGTCGGTATGAATCAATGCCATGGGTTTGTTCCTCCCTTCGAAGCCGTCTCAGGCTTCCTTCTTCATTTGCGTAAGAATCGTCGATTTCTTCTCCCAGCCGCCGCGATAGTAGTAAATCAGCAGCAGTGTGGAGCACAGAATCCATCCCATCGGGTACGCCAGCGCCACCACATAGAAGGAATTTGTCAGATGCGAAAACACATACAGGTAAATCTGCCTGAACGCCACAAACGACGACAGCATGATGATCATCGGCGGCAGCGAGCAGCCCGCGCCGCGCAGAACGCCCGCGTAAATGTTGTTGATGGCGCACATGATGTAGAACGGACTCATCATCATCAGGAAGATGGAGCCGTAATACAGCACGTCCGGCTCGGTATTGAAAATGGAAACCAGACTGCGGCGGAACAGGATCATCGGTATGCACAGACCCACGCATACAAGCGCGGCCATGCGCATCGTGACCTTCAGTCCCTCCTTCGCCCTCTCCCGCTTGCCCGCGCCGAGATTCTGGCCGGTGAACGTCGTCGCCGCAAGGCTGATGGAGCTGATCGGCAGGAGCGCGAACTGGTCAATCTTGCCATACGCCGTCCAGCCCGCCATGCAGTCCGCGCCGAACACGTTGATGTAGCCCTGCACGAACACGTTTGAGAAGCTGGTGATGAACGACTGAATAGCCGACGGAAGCCCGATTTTGAAAATCGCGACCAGAATCGACCGATCAACGCGCAGGTGCAGCCAGTCCACGCGGTAGGCCATGTGAGAGCTCGTCAGCACATACAACACCATAAACGCCGAAATGAACTGCGCGATCACCGTCGCGTAGGCGACGCCCTCAATGGCCCAGTCATACCTCGTCACAAACAGAATGTCCAGCACGGTGTTGACGATCGTCGTAATAATCAGAAAGATCAGCGGCCGGAGCGAATCGCCCACGGCGCGCAGGATGCCCGCGCCGACGTTGTACAGAAGCATGCCTGAAACACCCCAGAAGTAGATGCGCAGGTAGCGATCCGCCATATCGTACACCTCTGGAGTCTTGTCCATTTTCATGATCTTCAGAAACAGCGGCACCGCCAAGTTGCCTAAGAACGTGCATATGACGCACGCCGCCAGCGCCACGACCATGGTCGTCTGCACCGCGTCGGACAGCTTTCGATCATCCTTCGCGCCGCAGTACTGCGCAATGACCACGCCCGCGCCGGTCGCGATGCCGATGAAGAAGCCGATAATCGCGTTAATCGAGCTGCCGACCGAGCCGACCGCCGCCAGCGCCTCCTTGCTGACATACTGCCCGAGCACGATGCTGTCCACCGTGTTGTACATCTGCTGGAAAATGTTTCCGATCAGAAGCGGCCACGCGAATCGCGCAATCTGCTTCCACACGCTTCCCTGCGTAAGATCGATTTCACTTCGTCTCAGATTCATCCTGCGCCGTTCCTCTCCAATGCCCCGTAAATTTGCCAATTCCCACAAGCAGCGCCAGCACCGCCAGCGCCGCCGCGCATACGCACGCCGTCCGGTAGGCCGCGAGCGTTCCCGGTACGGCCGGAAGCCGCAAACGCTCCGTCAGCCTGTATATACCCATGCACAGCCCGCCGCAAATCGCCTTGACAGGAAAAAACCATCTTGTATCCACGCCCGAAGACTTTAGCCGCGCGCGGTTCTGAAGCCCCGCGCAGATTCCGCCAAAGCCGCACAGAAAGGCCGCAAGGGTCGCGTTTCGCGCCTGCGCGGCGAGAAAGCATCCCCTCGAAACCTCGATATAGGGCTGCGCGCCCTCGGGCAGCAGCCCGCCGAGCACGCTCGTAAGCGTCATCCAGCCACACACGGACAAAACGCCCATGATCGCGGACGTCATCGCGCTTTCGCCGCGTGCCGCCGCGTCTGCCGCCGTGCGTTCGCGAAACCACGTTTCCGGCAGCCGCGCGCACAGAAGCGCACCCAGAATAAGCGACAGCGCCATGCTTCCCCACAGACGCGCGCCCACGGCGGCGTCCGCGAACATGCCCGTTCCCACGGAGCAGACCAGAAATACCGGCCCTAAACCGGAAACCAGAACGCCCAGCGTGAACCGCTGGCGCGGAGAAAGCGCGCTCGCGCACCGTCCCGCCGCCGTCGCGCCCGCGGGCGTTCCCGCCATCAAGCCCACGACCGCCGCTGAGGCCGCGCGGCCCGGCAGTCGGAACGCGCGCATTGGTCGGGCGAACAGGCGCTCATAGCCGTCCCGCGCCTCCTCGCTGGTCAGCACGGGCAAAAGCGCCAGAAACGGAAACAGCGACGGCGCGATGGCGTGCGCCCAAAGCGCCATCGCCGACCGCGCCTGCTCGGCGCAGCGCGCCGGAAACAGCATAAGGCAGGCGCACATTCCCAAAGCCAGCCCATATTTCAATTCCATCCCCTCCGCCCAAGCCTATGCCGCGGGTAGGATGGAGTTGTCCGTATTTATGGAAGAAGCTCGTAGGCGAACGATTCCTTGCCCAGATTCAGCGTCAGCGTCCACGCGCCGCCCTCCTCAAGCAGGTACGCAGGCACCTCGCACGCCACGACCAGCCTCGCCCGCGCCAGAATGCCAAGCGTTCCCGCGAAGGACTCGCCGCCGTTTTTCTCGCAGTACACGTTGGCCGGGAACGACCACTGCCCCTCATAGGCGCAGGTCGCGCTCACGTCCCACGACAGGGACAGCGCCTCGGCGCTTCGGTTCTGAATCACGCCGTCTGCCAGAATCAGCACGTTATCCGCATCCGCCGCAGTCTTGAGACTGCCGGTCTGCGTGGTGTCCACGCCGCTCGCCGTCCACCAGCGATTCAGCGCGAAGCGCGCTTTCTCTGAAGTCTGCGTATACGCATACGCCTCCGCCGCATCCGCGTCCACGGGCTCAGCCGCAGCGCCGGAGAGAATGTCCAGAAGCCTCGCGTCGGCATAGCCGGTTTCCAGAAGGCCATAGCGCTTCTGCGCGCGCAGCACCGCGGCGCGCATATCGTCGTTAATCACCTTGCCCGTGCCGTTTTTTAGAAAGCCCCGCGCCGCGAGCAGCGCCTGCGTGTCTCGAATCGCGTTCTGCGCCGCGCCCGCGCCGATCAGGCCGAACACCGCGTCCGTCGTCACGCTGCCGCTCGCGCCCTTCTGCCGAAGCTCCGGCATGCGCGCGTTTCCGTGACGGGCGGCAAACGCCTGCCGCGCCAGATCCTCCAAGCCGTAGGCCGTGAAATCGGGCGCGCCGCCCGGAAGGCTGAGCGCGCGGAGGGACTCCGCCGCAAACTCCGCCGCGGCCGAGGGATAGTAGCCGTCGCGCTTCTTCGCCTCGACGATCAGCTGCCCGTCGCCCAGCAGACACACGGAAGCCTCCCGTGACTCATACAGTCGGGAAAGGAACGAAAGCGCCTCGCCGGTCAGATAGCACACGCCCGTTTCCACACGCGTGCCCGAGCGGGCTTCCGCGTTCAGCGGGAACACGCAGGTGGTATCGTCCAATGTAATCAGCAGCGCGCGCGGGTTCGCCGCCGTCCGGCCGGTGTACAGCGCCTTCAGAACAGGATAAGATACGCCGGTCTGCGTGTTGCCCTCCAGCACCATTTCGAACATCGGCGCGTCCGACAGGCCGTTTTTGTCCGCGCGCTCGCGATACGCGCGCTCCAGCAGCGACGCTTCGTCGCCGGACACGGTGAAATCCCCATTCCGCTCCTCCGTCCAGCTGTCATAGCGCGTGAGCGCGTCCACGTTAATCCCATCGTCCGCGCGCGGAATCGACTCGCCAAGCGCAGCCGACGCAATCAGAAGCATGCAAAGCAAGCCGCACAGAAATTTCTTCAACCGTATTCACTCCCTATCCTCACATGCAGCCATTATAACACATTTTCCGCCGATACTCAACCGTCGTCGCCCACCCTGCGGCTGATCAGGCGAATACAGATCGCCGCAAGGCTCACCAGAATGCCGGTCAGCACCACGATCAGCTGCTTGTTGGTCAGCACAAACGCACCCAGTGACACGCTGGCCTCCTGCGTGGAAAGAATAAAGTACTTTCCAACCGTCACGCCCACCAGCGCCGAAAGGTTGGCACAGGTAGAATAGAAGCCGATAAACACCGTCTGGTTCTCGCGCGGCATGTTGACGTAGGGAATGCCGGTGAACGACAGATTGATGCCGATGGCAAACGTGAAGCCCACAATCAGCGCCAGCGCGTAGAACCACGGCGCATCCTTCGTCACCGCGGCCAGCAGGAAGTAGTGCAGCGCGTAGATCGACATGGAAAACGACAGCGTGCGGAACCAGCCGTATTTTCCCAGCACCCTTCGCCAGACCGGCGTGAGAAACAGCACAATCGGCACGTTCAGCATATTGATGAGCGTAATCGTCGAATACGCCATTTCCACGTTTTTAAGCAGGTACACCGTGTAATAGGAGCCGGGCACATTCGCCGTGATGTTCCACACGGAGACCACCGCGATGGTGTACAGATACTTCTTCTCGTGCAGCGGGCGGGAGAACAGCTCGCGCACGGTAAACCGCTCGCCGGAGGATTCGTAAGGATACTCGCGGATATGGAAGTACAGGTAGATTTCCACCGCGCAAAGCACCGCCGCAATGGCGCGCAGCGTCAAAAGACCATAGTAGCTCATGTCGTGCGCGGCAAAGACGTCCACAATCCAGCCGCCCAGCAGGTTGCACACAGCCACGACTGCGCCCACCGTCATGGTGATCAGGGAGAAATAGCTTTTGCGCGCCTCGTTCGGCAGGTTCTGAATATGCCAGATGGAAATGCCCGGCGAAATAAACGCGTTGATGATGTTCACAATCAGAACGCCCGCACCGGTCATATACAGCCGAATCTGCCTGTCCACCGGGAACAGCGGAATCAGGCCGATGAGAACGACGTTGATGAAATACAAAATGGCGCGAAGCACCGTCAGCATCGTGCGCCGCTTGGGAAACTGCTCCAAAAGCAGCGGCGAAAAGCACTGAAGCATGTTCGCCGCCAGCGAGAACATGCTCATCGTGCCGATAAAGCCGTCCCCCGCGTTCAGGTGCAGAAGCAATCCCGTCCAGAACGTGCCGCCGACAAAGTTGGCGATCACGTTGGACGTGTAGTTGCACATCACAAGCCGTTTTCTGTCCTGACTGGACGGATCGCCCTTTTGGTACCAGCCCTCCAGCGCGCTGTCGCGAAGCCGCCGCGCCGCGCGGCGAAGATCAAGGGAGCGAAGATCATTCAGCTTCAGCTTTCTCATATGCGACCTCCGGTTCCGGTTCGGAAACGATATTGCGAATCCACACGCCCTTCTTCATCAGGATGTAGCCGAAGATGTCCTTGATGAGCTCTGCGGCGTGACACGCGCCGAATACATAGAGGATGCCAAGGTCTGTAAGATGCACCAGCGAATAGACCAGCGGAATCTGGATAATCCAGCTGTAGCCGCTGTCAAACAGGAAGGTGATGCCCGTGCGCCCGCCCGAACGCAGGATGAAATAGGAGCAGTTGGCAAACGCCGACAGCGGCGCGGAGCACGCGCAGATACGAATCATGGCCACCGCCAGCCTTCGCGCGTCCACCGTCGCCTTGCGGTAAATCTGCGGAAGCAGCGGCGCGACGGCGAACATGACCGCGGCGACAAGCACGCAGATCACAATATCAAAGGCGATAATCTGCCGGGCGCAGGCGCGGGAGGCTTCGTCGTTGCTTTCGCCCAGCCTGCGCCCCACCAGCACCGAGGCCGCCGTGCCCATCGACAGAAAGAACACGTTGAACAGGTTCGTAATGGTGGAGGTAATCGTGTTGGCGGCGACGACATTCAGCCCGCGCAGCGAATACAGCTGCGCCAGAAGCGCCACGGCGACCGACCACAGAAGCTCGTTCACCAGAAGCGGCATGCCCTTGACCGTGATGCGCTTGGCCAGCCAGCCCGGAATGCGGAAATTGGAATACACGCCCGTAAGGAAGCCGTATTCTCCCTTCTGCCGGTTGCGCCTGTGCGCGGCCACGACGATGATCAGCATCTCGACATAGCGGGAAATCACCGTGGCAATCGCCGCGCCGCACGCGCCCAGCGCCGGCGCGCCCATGTGGCCGAAAATCAGTATGTAATTGCCCGCAAGGTTCACCAGCACGCTGGTGATGGAGGCCGCCATAGGCAGCTTCGTTTCGCCCGTTACGCGCAGCGTGCCCGCATACGCCTGCGAGACGGCGAAGGGAAGCAGGCCAAACAGCATTACGCGTACGTAGCTCATGCCCGCCTCCAGCGTAGCCTCCGCGCCGCCGACGGCCTCCACATCGTTGATATAGCAGCCAATCAGCTCACGGCTGAACCCCGCCAGCACCACAATCGCAATCGCGCTGAGGCCGACGGCCAGAAGAATCGTGTAGCGGAATGAATCGCGTACGCCGCCTTCATTCCTCGCGCCGTAAAACTGTGCCGCGAAGATCGTCGCGCCCGACATGCCGCCGAACACGCACAGGTTAAAAACGAAAATCAGCTGGTTGCTGATGGACACGCCGTTCATTTCCTCCGTGCTGACGGCGCCCACCATGATGTTGTCCAAAAGGCTTACAAAGTTTGAAATGATGTTCTGAATGACAATCGGAACCAACAGGCCGAGCACCAGCGCGTAAAACGCGCGGTCGCCGATATAGCGCCGGCCCAGCCGGCTGCTTCGAACGCACTCCAATGTCATGCTTGCGCCTCGCTTACCTCAAATGATATGGTAAGTATATCATGAACCGGGCATAAAGACATGCCCGGTTTTGGTTAAATTCTGATGATGAAGCTCACATTTCTCCCTCACCGCAGTTGGGCTCGCTTAGGAAGCTCTGCGCGTTCATCGCCAGCCACGCCACGGCTCTGGGCAGCGCGGCGGGATCCACCCGAAAGCGCGGATTGTGGTGCGCGTAGGTCGCCTGCAGCGCCTCGTTTCGAATGCCCACCTTCATATAGCAAACCGGCGCGACGGCGCGGTATTCGCCGAAATCGTCGCCGAGCATGGAGGGCAGATCGTCCCCCGTCTCGCCGGGCGCGATTTTCTCCGCGTTCGCGCGCGCGAGCCGCACAAGCGCCTCGTCGTTCCACGTCACGCCGCAGGCGGCGCGCATGTCCACCTCATAGGTGCAGCCGTGCGCGTCGCACACGTCGCGCACAATGCGGTCAAACCGCTCGTGCACGTGCTTATACACGCGGGGATCGAACGTGCGGATGGTGCCCTCCAGCACCGCCTCTCCGGCGATGATGTTGCACCGCGTGCCCGCGTGCAGGCTGCCCACCGTGACGACGACGGGATCAAACGGCGACGTGAGGCGCGACGCGATCGTCTGAAGCGCGCACACAAGCTCGCTGGCGCACACGACCGCATCCACGCATAGCTCCGGCATTGCGCCGTGGCCGCCAAGGCCGTGAATCGTGATGGTAAACATATCCGTTGACGCGGCCACGCCGTGCTCGGACACGCGCAGCTCGCCCGAGCGGTACGGGCTCCACACGTGCACGCCGAAGAACGCGTTCACGTCGTTCACCAGCCCCGTTTCCAGCACGGCCTGCGCGCCAAACTCGCCCTCCTCCGCGGGCTGGAAGATCACCTTCACCGTGCCGCACAGCTCCGCCGCCGCGCGGCTTAAAAGTCTTGCGCAGGTCAGGCCGATGGCGATATGCGCGTCGTGCCCGCAGGCATGCATCAGACCGGGATTCTCGGATTTATAGGGGAGCTCCGTTTCCTCCGTCACCTGCAAGGCGTCCGTATCCGCCCGAATGCCAGCCACCCGGCCGGGCTTCGCGCCGCGCACGACGGCGATTGTGATGTTCTCGGCGGGCGCGAGATACGAAATGTTCTCCGCGTCCAGCGCCTGCCGAATCATCTGATGGGTTTTTACCTCGTGCCTCGACGGCTCCGGGAACCGGTGAAACCGCCGGTACATTTCCGTGGTATATGCTTCCTCCGCAAGGGCTTCCTTCAAAAAATTCATTCTTGAGCCTCCATTGGCGTTTGTAATTGATGATTTCGCTTCCCCATCCGTCAAATCCTGCCTTTCCCGTGTTAATTTCAGGGACGGGCGCAAAAATGTATTGACAAACGCGCATGCTGTCCCGTATAATGCCATCAACTTCAGAAAAAAGGAGATCGCGCGTATGTGCAACCGTGTTTCGGCCATGATGATGCGAATCGACATGTGCGTCATGTACATGTCTTTTGCCGCTGTCATCCGCTGAAGCAGTCCTTCCCGAAAGCGATCTCAAAGCATTTGAGTTCCGTCAGGCAGGCCGCAAAGGCTTGCCTGATTTTTATTTTACAACGATCGGAGACTGGTACGCATGGAGAATCCCGTCAACCTCGCCCGCGGGACGCAGGAGCCAATGATCCGCCTGACGCACGTTTCCAAAACCTTCACGGACGGCAAGGACGGCGTGAAGGCGCTGGTGGACGTAAATCTGGACGTGATGCCCGGCGATATTTTCGGCATCATCGGCTTTTCCGGCGCGGGCAAGTCCACGCTCGTTCGCTGCATCAACCTTCTGGAGCGTCCTACCGGCGGCAGCGTGTTCGTCGCGGGACAGGAGCTGACCAGCCTGAGCGCAGGCCGCCTCCGGCAGGCGCGCAAGTCGATCGGCATGATCTTCCAGCTGTTCAACCTGATGCGCTCGCGAACGGTGTATGACAACGTGGCCTTCCCGCTGCGCGGCATGCACCTGTCCCGCGCGGAGAAGCACAAAAAGGTGACGGAGCTTCTGCGCATCGTCGGCCTTGAGAACCGCATGAACGCCTATCCGGGCATGCTCTCCGGCGGACAGAAGCAGCGCGTGGCCATTGCCCGCGCGCTGGCCAGCAACCCGAAGGTGCTCCTGTGCGACGAGGCCACCAGTGCGCTTGACCCGCAGACGACGCAGGACATTCTGTGCCTCCTTCAAAAGCTCAACCGCGAGCTGGGCATTACCGTGGTCGTAATCACGCACGAAATGGCCGTCGTCAAGCAAATCTGCAGCCGCGTCGCCGTGATGGAGGACGGCCGCGTGGTGGAGGAGGGCGAAATCTTCCGCGTCTTCTCCAACCCGCAGATGCCCATCACCCGCCGCTTTATCGCCACGACCGACGGCGTGGCGCGGGTGAAGGAGCAGCTGAGCGAATTGATCGCGCCTTTGGGTCTGAAGCACGGCGATCTGGTGGTTCAGTTCTCCTTCCATGGCTCCAGCGCGGGGCAGGCGCTCGTCAGCTACCTGTCGCGCACCTACGGCATTGATATTTCGATTATTTACGGCAACGTTGAAATGCTGGACGGCAAGCCGCTGGGCAAGCTGATCACGGTATTCCGCGGCAATCCTGGCGACATTGACGCCGCGCTCGCCCACATTGACGGCGAACACGTGCGTGCGGAGGTGCTTCACCATGCAGAATAACAAGGGGAAAACGCGTTCCATCGGCTCCCTGCTCAGCCTGATTTTTGTTCTTGCCGTGGTCGCCGCCATCGCCATATACTTCCTCGTGGTGCTGATTCGCGCGGCCAGCGGCGCGGGCACGGTTTCGGAATACCTGAACAACCTGATGCCCAACGTGGTTCGAACGCGCAAGGAATTCTGGAAGAGCCTGAAGCAGACGCTGCAGATGGTCGGCTATTCCTCGCTGTTCTCGGCGGGCTTCGGCGTGTTCTTCGGCGTCATCCTGATCGTCACGCAGAAGGGCGGCATACTGGAAAGCCAGCCGGTTTTCCAGCTGCTGGACAAGCTGATCAACTTCTTCCGTTCGATTCCTTTCATTATATTAGTCGCGCTTTTGATTCCCACCACGCGCAAGCTGGTCGGCACCTCCATCGGCGTGAAGGGCGCGATCTTCCCCTTGGTCGTGGCCACGGTGCCGTTCTTTTCAAGGCAGATTCACGCGGCGCTGTGCGAGGTGGACGGCGGCATGGTGGAGGCCGCCCGCGCAATGGGGCTCAGCCCCGCCTCCATCATCCTGCGCGTGTACCTGCGCGAGGGGCTGCCCGGAATGATTCGCGGGGCGACGATCACCATCGTAAACATCATCGCCCTCACCGCCATGGCGGGCACCGTCGGCTCCGGCGGACTGGGCGACTACGCCATCCGCTACGGCTATCAGCGCGTAATGACCGACGTGACCGTGGTTACGATTATCGTCATCCTGCTGATGGTAACCCTCATCCAGACGCTCGGCACATTCCTCGAGCGCGTCACCACTCACTAAACCATCCCGGCCGGGGGTTTAGCATAGAAACCGCATCACTTTCAAAGGAGGCCATCTGTCATGAAAAAGGTTCTGTCCCTCGCACTGGTTCTGGTACTCTCCCTCGCGTTCTTTGCGAGCGCGGAGACGACGCACGTCAAGGTCGGCATCGTAGGCTCCACCAACGAGCAGTGGACCGACGTTCTCGTTCCCAAGCTCGCCGAGGAGGGCATCGAAATTGAGCTCGTCGCTTTCTCCGACTACGTAATGCCCAATATCGCGCTGGCTTCCGGCGACATCGACCTGAACGCCTTCCAGCACTATAACTTCCTCAACAGCTGGAACAGCGAAAATTCCGAAACCTACGGTGTGAAGCTCGTCGCCATCGGCGAAACGCTGATCGCGCCCCTGTCCCTGTATTCCAATAAGTATACCTCCGTGGATCAGTTCCAGAAGGGCGACACCATCCTCGTGATGAATGACCCCACCAACGAGGCGCGCGCGCTTCAGATGCTGGCCAGCCTGAACCTGATCAAGCTTGCCGACAACCTCACCAGCTACGCCACCGTCGTCGACATCGTTGAAAATCCCCTCGAGCTGAACATCTACGAAATGGACGCTTCCATGATCGGCTCCCAGATGAGCGATGGCTCCGTTGCCGCCGGCTTCATGAACGGCCAGTACGCCACGCAGGCGGGCTACGCCCACGAGAGCGCCATTGCCATCGAGGCCTTTGACCCCGACAACGCCGACCAGCGCGGCATCGTGAACATCATCGCCGCCCGCGAGGCCGACGCCGAAAACCCCGTTTACCTGCGCATTGCCGAGGCCTATCAGTGCGACGAGGTCGCCAACGTATTCGAAACGCTGTATAAAGGTTCATTCGAGCCCGCGTGGTAATCGGCCATTTTCC
Organism: bacterium; assembly: GCA_963618055.1. Classification (GTDB taxonomy): domain Bacteria; phylum Bacillota; class Clostridia; order Christensenellales; family Aristaeellaceae; genus SFHK01. The sequence continues at coordinate 21,814 of CAVERI010000013.1, forward strand.
CTCAAAACGCCTTCCCATTCCTTCTTCGGGAAGGCGTTTTTGCAACCGCGCGCACGAAGCAGTGGCAAGCACCGTTCTTTTTCTGCCGTTTTCCGTGTAAAAATGCATAATCATCTATGCTAAATTTCGTGTCACGCGTTGACAGACGGGGAATGCATAAGTATAATTAGACCAACTCAAAAAGGAAAGTGAGTGATCCCCATGAAGAAACGTTTTGCCTGTCTCTTTCTTGCCCTTATGCTCGCGTTCGGCGCTGCCGCGTCCGCGGAGAGCGTCAAGGTAGGCCTGATTTCGCCGCTGACCGGCGATGTCGCGGTGTACGGCAATGCCGTCAAGGAAGCCGTACAGCTTTATATTGACGACTTTAATGCCGCGGATCATCCCTTCGACATCAACCTGATCATCTATGACGATAAGGGCGACCCCACCGAGGCCATGAACGCCTACAACAAGCTGGTCTATCAGGATGACATTGCCGTGCTGATCGGCCCGGTCACCTCCTCCCCCACCTTCGGCGTGGCCGAGGCCTCCGTGGATGACGGCATCCCGGCGCTGACGCCGACCGCGACGCACCCGGACGTAACCACCTACGGCGACAACTTCTTCCGCGCCTGCTTTGAGGATCCGTTCCAGGGCGGCTCGATGGCAAAGTTCGCCGCGAGCGAGCTCAAGGCCACGACCGCAGCGATCATCTACAACAACGCGGATACCTACTCCATCGGCCTGCGCGACGCGTTCATGGAGACGGCTTCCGAGATTGGCCTGACCGTGACCACCACCGAGGCCTACGGCGCGTCCGACATCGACTTCCGCGCGCAGCTGACCAACATCATCAAGACCAACCCGGACGTGCTCTTCATCCCCTACTACTACAACGTGACCTACATGATCTGCTCTCAGGCGCGCGAGCTGGGCTACACCGGCACCTTCTTGGGCGTGGACGGCACCGACGGCGTACTCTCCATCGAGGGCGCGGATGTGTCCGTGTTTGACGGTCTGTTCTTCGCCAACCACTACTCCGTCGACTCCGACAACCCGCTCACGCAGGCCTTCATCAAGGAGTACAAGGAGCGCTACGGCGCGACCCCGAACGCGCTGGCCGCGCTGGGCTACGACGGCGCGATGATCGTCTGCGACGCGCTTGAGCGCGTGTACAACGACGGTGTGACGATCGACGGCGAAAGCTCCTATGAGGCGATCATCGAAGCGCTTCGCGCCACCGATCTGGACGGCGTGACCGGCCACATCACCTTCGACGAGAACAACAACCCCGTCAAGACCCTGTCCATCATCCAGATCAAGGACGGCGCGTATCACTTCTACATGAACTACTGATTTTTCCCCGGCCGTCTCTTTCAAACGGTTTTTCCGGCTGCCGCGATTCGCGCCTGTGCGTTTCGCGGCAGCAGGGCGTATCTATGGAAACCCGAAGGAAACCCATAAAAATCACGGAAGCGTGGCGAAGCATATGGCATTTCTCTCCCACCTGATTTACGGCCTTCAGCTCGGCGCAATCTACGCGCTGGTTGCGCTGGGCTACAGCATGGTCTATGGCATCATCCGCCTGATCAATTTCGCGCACGGCGACATTATCATGGTCGCCTCCTTCGTCGTGTGGTATCTGATCGCGCGGCTGAACGTGCCCGTCTGGCTGAGCATTCTCATCTGCGTCGCCTTTACCTCGCTTCTCGGCGTCGCCATTGAAAAACTGGCGTATAAGCCGCTCAGACATTCGGCGCGCATCTCGCTTCTGATCACCGCCATCGGCATCAGCTTTTTCCTGCAAAATGCCGCGCAGCTGATCTTCGGCGCGGATCCGGTCATGTTTGAAAACCTCTTCCCCGGCAACGTATCGCTGGGCGCGCTGACCGTGTCGCGCGTGTCGGTGATTATCATTTGCGTGTCCATCGTTCTGATGATTGCGCTGGTGCTGCTGGTGAACAAGACCCGCATGGGACGCGCCATGCGCGCCGTGTCCGAGGATGAAGGCACCGCGGCTTTGATGGGCATCAATGTGAACACCACCATTTCCTTCGCCTTCGCGCTCGGCTCGGCGCTGGCGGCCGTGGCGGCGATTCTGTATTCCTGCGCCTACACGCAGATTTCCCCGACGATGGGCGGCATGCTGGGTCTGAAGGCCTTCGTCGCCGCGGTGCTGGGCGGCATCGGCTCCATTCCGGGCGCGATGCTGGGCGGCATCCTCATCGGCATCTGCGAGACGCTGACAAAGGCGTACATTTCCTCGTCCTTCGCCGACGCCATCGTTTTCGGCATTCTGATCATCGTTCTGATCATCCGTCCGTCCGGCCTGCTGGGCGTAAAAATCAAGGAGAAAGTGTAGGTGACGCGCGTGGAAAAGCGAATTTTCAAAACCACATGGTCGCGCTACCTGCTGAATACCTTGGCGACGGCGGCGCTGATCACCGTGCTCATGGTGCTTGTTGACACGAAGCAGATCAACAAGTACAATCAGGGTCTTCTGATTCAGATCGGCTTCAACATCATTCTGGCCGTTTCCCTGAACCTGTCCGCCGGCTTCCTCGGCCAGCTGCCGCTGGGGCACGCGGGCTTCATGTCCGTCGGCGCGTATGCCGCGGCGCTGTTCACCAAGGGCGTGAACCTGCCGCAGTCCGTCGCGTTTCCGCTGGGCGTGCTGGTCGGCGCGTTCGTCGCCTTCCTGTTCGGCATCCTGATCGGCCTTCCGGCGCTGCGCCTGAAGGGCGACTATCTGGCGATTATCACGCTGGGCTTCAGCGAGATTATCCGCGTGATCATTCAGAATCTGGACTTCACCGGCGGCGCGGCGGGACTTCGCAAGATTCCCAAGTACACCACCGTGGGCTGGACGATCTTCTGGGTCGTCGTTACCCTGTTTCTGATCTGCACGCTGATCAAGTCGCGCCACGGCCGCGCCATCCTTTCCATCCGCGAGGATGAAATCGCCGCCGAGGCCTCCGGCATCTCCACTACGTACTACAAGGTAATGACCTTCGCGCTTTCCGCCGCCTTCGCGGGCGTGGCGGGCGCGCTGTACGCGCACTATATGCGCATCCTCGATCCCGCCTACTTCGATTTCATGAAGTCCGCCGAGATTCTGGTCATGGTGGTGCTGGGCGGCATGGGCTCGATCATCGGCTCGGTCTTCGCCGCCACCATACTTACCCTTCTGCCCGAGTGGCTGCGCGACTTGGCCGCGCTTCCCTTCTTCACCGCGCTGCCCGCGTGGGTCGGCAAGGTGATTGAGAACCGCATGATCATCTACGCGCTGATTCTGGTGCTGGTGATGATCTTCAAGCCCTCCGGCCTGTTTGGCCGCTATGATTTCTCGCTGGGCAGGGAGCTGGATCGCGCGTTCCGCGGCGTTCGCCGCCTTCTCCGCCTTGACAAGCGCGGCGGGAAGCCCTCGAAAGGAGGCGAAAACTGATGCCCTCCACGGTATTGGACGTACATGCCTTAGGCATCAACTTCGCCGGTTTGCAGGCGCTGGACGAGTTCAACATTCAGGTGAAGGACGGCGAAATCGTCGGTCTGATCGGCCCGAACGGCGCGGGTAAGACCACGGTTTTCAACCTTCTGACCAACGTATACCGCCCCACGCGCGGCTCCATCACGCTGAAGGAGCACGACACCTCCGGCCTGTCCGTGCATGAAACCGCCCGCAGCGGCATTGCGCGCACGTTTCAGAACATTCGCCTGTTCAAGGATCTGCCGGTCATCGATAACATCCTGATCGCGCTCAACAAGCCCGCCAACGTCGGCTGGCTGGAGACGCTTTTGCGCAAGTTCGGCTTCTTCCGCCTGAGCACCGGCGAGGGCATGAGCTATTCGTGGCTGGAGGCCATGCTTCGCCTGCCGCGCTACTGGAAGGAAGAAAAGCAGGCGCGCGAAAAGGCCATGCAGCTTCTGAGCGTGTTCCACATGGAAGACCTCGCGGACGCGCCGGCCGGCTCTCTCCCCTACGGTGCGCAGCGCCGATTGGAGATTCTGCGCGCGCTGGCCACAAATCCCCGCGTGCTTCTGCTGGACGAGCCCGCCGCAGGCATGAACCCATCGGAAACGGCCGAGCTTTTGCCGACGCTGCGCGAGATTCGCGACCGCTTTGGCGTGGCGATCATCCTGATTGAGCACGACATGAGTCTGGTCATGAACATCTGCGAGCGCATCATCGTTCTGAACTACGGCCTGATTATCGCCGAGGGCACGCCAGAGGAAATTCGCAGCAATCCCATGGTCATCGAGGCATACCTCGGACAGCAGAGAGGTGAATGATATGCTGAAGGTAGAAAACATCAACGTCTATTACGGCGCGATTCATGCCATTCAGGGCATATCGTTCGAGGTGCATCAAGGCGAAATCGTCACGCTGATCGGCGCGAACGGCGCCGGAAAATCCACTACGCTGAAAACCGTGTCCGGTCAGCTTCGCACCCGCACCGGCTCCATTTCCTTCATGAACGAGAACATTTCTCGCCTCGACTCGTACAAAATCGCCCGCAAGGGGCTCGTGCAGGTTCCCGAGGGACGCAAGATCTTCCAGAAGCTGACCGTTGAGGAAAACCTGTTCATCGGCGGCTACACCCGCGAGCGCGCGGAAATCGAAACGACCATGAACGACGTGTACCAGCGCTTCCCCCGCCTGAAGGAGCGCCGCAGGCAGGTAGCCGGAACGCTCTCCGGCGGCGAGCAGCAGATGCTCGCCATCGGCCGCGCGCTGATGTCCAAGCCCCGGCTGATCATGCTCGACGAGCCGTCCATGGGTTTAGCTCCGCTGCTCGTAAGCCAGATTTTCTCCATCATTCGCGAGCTGAAGGATACCGGCGTGACCATCCTGCTGGTCGAGCAGAACGCCCGCATGGCGCTTCGCATTGCCGACCGCGCCTACGTGCTTGAAACCGGGCGCGTCAAGCTCTCCGACAGCGCGGACGCTTTGCTCCACAACGACGAGGTTCAGAAGGCCTATCTCGGCGGCTGATCTCACCCTTCCCCCGCATCCGCGGAATCGGAAAACCCGGTTCCGCGGCGTTTTTTTATCCCGCGAAAACAGAAAATAACATACAGACGGGCGGCTTCCCACTTGAACTTTCCCGTGACGCGTGCTATACTGTCCGCAAAATTCGGTTGTATGTGCAATTACTTGGTTGTACATGCAATTACATGGAAATTGAGGCGACGGACATGGAGCATTCCGCGAGAAAAATCACCAAAATTGCCCGCGAGGCGGAGCGGTTTGTGCTGCTGGCCATGCGCGGCAGCGGCATCGGCACGGCGGAGATCGACTGCGTTCATGCGGTGCGGCATCACCCGGGCATCACCCAGACGGAGCTTGCCGACGCGCTGAACAGCGACAAGCCCGCAATCGCCCGCCGCACGGCGAGCCTTGAGCGCAAGGGCTATCTTCGGCGCGAGCCCAATCCCGAGGACGGCCGCAGTCAGCTTCTGTTCCCGACGGCGCTGGCTGAGGGTCTGCGCGACGCAAAGGCGGACGCGGAGAGCGCCTTTTACGATTACCTTCTTGCCGGGCTAACCGAGGAAAGCCGCGCGGCCTTCCTGTCCGCGCTGGACGCGCTCTACCGCCGCTCCAAGGAGGAAAGCCGCGCCGGCTTCCCGCACATCAGGCAACAGCTGGAGGCGCAGACGCATGAAGCCGAGGAATAACCGCCCAGATCGCATTTTGACGTATTTCCGCGCGGAATGGGTGACGCTTGCCCTCATCACCGTTTCCGGCCTGATATATAACGGCGGGCTGCTGGCGGGGCCGTGGTTTGAGGGGCGGCTGGCGCAATGTCTCGCCGACATTCTCGGCGGGAGCGACACATCCGCGCACATGATCAAGCTGGCACTTGCCTATATCGTCGTCACGCTGCTGGTGCAGGCGGCGCGGTTCGTCAAGCGCTTCTACGTCCGCCGATTCGCCAACAACATCAACCGCCGCATGAAGGGCGTGCTGTACGCGAATCTCATTCGTCAAAGCCGAAGTGCGCTGGCGCACGAGGGTGCGGGCGAATTGATGACGAAGGCCATTTCGGACGTGGACGACTGCGCAGAGGGCATGCGCAAATTCACCACGGAGATCTTCGATACCGGTGTGGCGCTGGCGGGCTATGCGGTCATGCTGCTTATATACGACTGGCGGCTGACGCTTCTGTGCCTGATCTTCCCGCCAATCTCCTACATTTGCGCGGAGCTGATGAAAAAGCCGGTGCAGCGCGCGGGCGCGGCCTACAAAAAAGCGGCCTCCGCGCTCAGCGCCGCGACGCTCGACCGCGCGCAGAACGCCGTTACCTACCGAATCTACGGCTGCGAGGACGTGCGCGAGGAGCGCTATGAGGAAGCGCTGGACGGCTACGAGAAAACCGCCGTGCGCGCGAACGTGTGGCAGTCGGCGCTGCCGCCGCTGTACATGGTGGTATCAAATCTAAGCGTTCTGTTCATCCTGTTTCTCGGCGCGAAAAACGTGCTGGGCACGGGCTGGCGCGCGTGGGACATTGCCGCGTTCACCACGTTCCTGTCCTGCTTTGTGAAAATGTCCGTCAAATCCTCCAAGGCAGCCAAGCTGTTCAACGCCGTGCAGCGCGCGGAGGTTTCGTGGAAGCGCATCCGTCCCCTGATGAAAGCGCCGGAGGCGCTGGCTCCGCTGGAAATTCCAGAAGCGCGGACGCTCGACGTATCGCGGCTTTCCTTCGGCTGCGAGGGTTCCGCGCCGGTGTTTGAAAACCTGTCGTTTACCGCCAAGCCGGGCGACATGATTGGCGTGACCGGCCCCGTCGCCTGCGGAAAATCCACGCTGGGGCGCGCGTTCCTGTGCGAGCAGCCCTACGGAGGCTCCATTCGCTTCGGCGGAAAAGAGCTTTCCACCCTCACGCCGAGGGAGCTTTCCTCGACGATCGGCTATCTGGGTCACGACCCCGAGCTGTGGAACGACACCGTGACCGCGAACGTCCTGTGCGGAGACGAGGGCGACGCGTGGAAATACCTTTCCATGACCGCGCTGGACGGCGAGGTGCGCGCCATGGAGGACGGCGCGGAAACCGTGGTAGGCAGCGGCGGTGTGCGGCTCTCCGGCGGTCAGGCGCAGCGGCTGGCGCTGGCGCGAACACTGGCGCATCCGCGGCCCGTCCTCATTCTGGACGATCCCTTCTCCGCGCTCGACCGCGCGACCGAGGACGTCGTGTTTAAAAACCTCAAGGCCTGCGCGCAAAACCGAATCGTGCTTCTGATCTCGCACCGGCTCTACCATTTCCCAGAAATGAACCAGATCGTCTACATGGAGGACGGCAAGGCGACCACGGGCACGCACGAGGCGCTGTGCGCGGCCATTCCCGCGTATCGCGCGCTCTATGAAAGCCAGACGGGAGGCGCAGACCATGAAGCGTAACCGCAAAACCGACGTGTTTTCCGCCATCCGCGAAGCGGCCGCGACGCATCGGCTTCTGAGCGCAGGAGCCATTCTGTGCGCGATCGCGGGCGTACTCGCGTCCCTGCTGCCGCCGCTTCTGCTGGCGCGCGTCATCGACGCGCTGACAGGCGGCCTGCCGCTCCCCTTCACCGCGGCGCTTCTGTATTTCGGCAGCCTCGCGCTGGAGGGCGCGCTTTCCTCCGCGCAGGAAACCCTGCTGGAAATGTTCGGTCAGAAGATGACCCACGCGCTGCGCTCCGAAATGTCCCGCAAGCTCACCCGCCTGTCTGCGGCGACGCTTTCCCCGCAGAACCCCGGTGAGGTCGCCGCGCGCTTTTCCGGCGACGTGGACACCGTCGAGGCGCTGTTCACCTCCGGCGTTATCTCCATGGCGGCGGACGCCTGCCGCATCCTATCCATCTTCGCGGTCATTGCCGTAAAGAACCCCGGCCTTGCCGTGCTTCTTCTGCTGGTTATGCCGGTTCTGGCCGTTTTTACGCGCCGCGTGCAGCGGCGGATGCTCTCAGCGCAGCTGGAGAACCGCCGCGCCGTCGCCGCCATCTCCGGACAGGTGCCGGAGACGCTGAACAACATCCGCACCATTCACGCGCTGGGCCTTGAATCCTACATGGAACGCCGCTACGATCGCCGCATCGGCGAAAGCTACGCCGCCGTGGAAAGGACGAATTTCTGCGACGCGATCTATTCGCCCGTGGTGCTGGTTCTGAACGCGGCAGTCGTCGGCGTCGTCATGCTTCTGTCCGCCTCCGGGAACGCGAGGGTACTGACGCTGTTCGGCATGTCCGTCGGCACATCCGTCGCCGTTATCAACTATATCTCGCGCGTCTTCTCCCCCATCGAGAGCCTCGGCATGGAAATTCAGACAATCCAGTCCGCGATGGCCGGGGTAAAGCGCATCGACGCGTTTCTCGCCCAGCCCGAGCGTGCGATTTCCGCCGACGGTTATCCTTCCATGAGCCGCCGCGGAGACGTCGTTTTCTCGCATGTGACGTTCGGCTATGATGGCCATCCCGTGCTTTCCGATCTCTCCTTCACCGTAAAGGCCGGCGAGCAGGCAACGCTGATTGGCCGGACGGGCGCGGGCAAGAGCACGGTCTTTCGCCTGCTGCTGGGTCTCTATCAGCCGGAAGCGGGCTCGATCACCATCGGGAATGCCGACGCTTCGCGGATTCCCGACCGCGCGCGCCGAGGCTGCATTGGCTGCGTAGAACAGCATTTTGCTCGCGTGCCTGGAACCGTTCTGGATCAGATCACCCTTGGCGACCCGCGCGTTACCCGCGAAATGGCGCAAAATGCCGCGCGGCTTGCCGGGCTCGACGCCGCCATTCGCGCCCTCCCCCGCGGCTACGATACCCTCTGCTCGGACGGCATGTTCTCGCAGGGCGAATGGCAGCTGCTCTCCATTGCGCGCGCCGCCGCCGCCGACCCGGCCATCCTGCTTCTGGACGAAATCACCGCCAACCTTGACGCGGAAACGGAGGCTCGCGTTCTGGCCGCCCTGCGCCGCGCCTCCGTCGGCCGAACCGTGCTCTCCATCTCCCACCGCACCTGTGAAGCCCTCGGCGCGCGCACAATCGAAATCGCGCCCAAGTAAGCCCGTTTCTGGGCATATTTGGAAAAAATGCGTTGGAAAAAGCCGTTTTCCGCGCTTTGCCCGCCGCGAACTGCCAGCATACCGCGCCGCCGTGCCGAGGCAGAATAGCCCGTGGACGAGGCGAAAAGGAGGGCGATCGGCATGGGAAGAATTCGAGGGTTCATGAGGCGAGCCGCGTTCGCCGCGGCGCTTTTGCTGGCGCTGAGCGGCGCGGCGAACGCTGAACGGCTGATTCCCGGCGGGCAGCTAATCGGCGTGGCGGTCAGGAGCGACGGTCTTTTGTACGTGGGCGCGACAGATCTAAAGAAGCTGCCCAGCCCGGCGCGGCTGGCGGGGCTGAAGAGCGGCGACATCATTCGAACCGTGGACGGGCAGCCGGTATCGGACACGCAGTCTTTGAGCGAACGACTGGCGGCGGGCAAGGCGGTAAAGCTTGGCGTTCGGCGCGGGGAGCAGGAGCTTACGTTTGACGTGCAGCCGCAGAAGGACGAGCGCGACGGCGCGTACCGCATTGGCGCGTGGGTGCGCGAGGGCGCGGCGGGCATCGGCACGCTGACGTATGTTGACCCGGAAACGGGCGTATACGGCGCGCTCGGGCATCCGATTACCGATTCCGATTCGGGCACGACCTTCCCCGTGCGTGAGGGCGCGCTGTACGAGGGCGAACTGACGGGCGTCGTGCGCGGGCGGCGCGGCGTTCCCGGCGCGCTGGAGGGAGAAATCGTCGAAGAGGCGCCGCTTGGAACCATTGAGTGGAACGACGACACGGGCATTGGCGGCGTGTTCGTGCGCGCGGCGGCGGGCAGCGCGCTCTTCCCGGACGGTATTGAGACGGAGTCGGCCAATCGCGTGAAGACGGGGCGCGCGCAGCTGCTTGCGACGGTGGACGAAAACGGCCCCAAGCTGTTCGATATCGATATTCTGCGCGTAGACGCGAGCGCCGATACGCGAACGTTTCAAATTCGCGTGACGGACGAGGCGCTTCTGGAAATCACAGGCGGCATTGTACAGGGTATGAGCGGCAGTCCCGTGATTCAGAACGGCAGGCTGATCGGAGCGGTGACGCACGTGCTGGTGGACGACCCCACGCGCGGATACGCCGTTGGCATCGAGCGAATGCGCGAGGCGGCGCAGGCGCAGGCGGCGTAGAGAAAAATTCGGAGGAGACAGCCTGTCTCCTCCAAATTGCGTTTCGCGGATATAATTTGATTTACTTGTCGTGGTTCCACAGGCCGTACTGGGCTTCGTTCTGAAGCGCGGACAGCATCAGCTCGCGGGCGTTTGGAACGGTTTTGCAGATGTGGTCGAGCAGCTCCTTCATTGTTTCCCGGCGGGTGAAGCCGTTGGCCGGGCAGGGAGACTTGACCACGGGCAGCTTGAGCTCCGCCGCCATGTGGATGATGTGCTTCTCCGGAAGGTAGGCCATGGGGCGAATCTGCGTGATTCCGCTGCGCGACAGGAAGGTCTTGGGGTGGAAGGTATGAATGCGGCCTTCATAGAGCATGGAAAGCAGAAGCGTTTCCAGCGCGTCGTCGCGGTGATGCCCCAGTGCCAGCTTATTCGCGCCCAGCTCCCCGCACAGGTCGATCAGCGCGCCGCGGCGCATCTTGGCGCACAGCGAGCAGGGATTCGACTCCTTGCGCTCTTCAAAGATGATCTGCGCGATCTGCGTGCGCTTGATGACATAGGGAACCTCCAGCCGGTCGCACAGCGCCTGAACGGGCGCAAGGTCGAAGGGCTCGCGCCCCATATGCAGCGTGGCGGCGACGAGCTTGTATTTGTTGGGGCAGAAGCGGCGATACAGCGCCATGGCATACAGAAGCAGCAGGCTGTCCTTTCCGCCGGACACGCCGACGCATACCGTGTCGCCGGCCTGAATGAGGCCGAAGTCCTTGTCACAGCGGCGAATGCAGCCGAGAACCTCTTTCATGGGAGAAGCTTCCTTTTCTTATTTGATAATCGCGGTGGCCAGAAGAAACAGAATCAGCAGCGAGCAGGTGTCCACAATCGTGGTGATCAGCGGCGCGGCCATCAGCGCGGGGTCGAGCTTCAGCTTTTTGGCCAGCATCGGCAGCACGCATCCGATGGCCTTGGAAATAATCACCGTGCCGATCATCGCCAGCGATACGGTAAGCGACACGTCGAACGGCCGCTGGAACAGGAAAAGCTGCATCACCAGTGTCATTATCCCCAGAACCACGCTGACGATGATGGACACGCAGCATTCCTTCCACAGAATCTTCAGCGTGTCCACAGGGGAAATTTCGCCCACGGCGAGACCGCGAATGACCAGCGTGGAGGACTGCGAGCCGCAGTTGCCGCCTGTGCCCATCAGCATCGGGATGCAGGCAGTGAGCATTACGCCGATTTCCTTTAAATTTTTGAGCGTGTCCTCGAAGTGCTGAATGATCAGGCCGGTAAAAATGCCGCTGACCATCAGGAACAGAAGCCACGGCAGGCGGTTCTTCGCCAGCGTAACCACGTTCGTCTTCATGTATTCATCTTCCGACGGCAAAAGGGCGGCCATCTTTTCGATGTCCTCGGTGGCCTCGTCCTGAATGACGTCCATGATGTCGTCGGCGGTGATGATGCCGACCATGCGGCCCTCCTTATCGACGACGGGCACGCTCATAAGGTCGTATTTGCGAACGACCTGAGCGACAGCCTCCTGATCGTCCAGCGTGCCGACGCATTCGAAGCTCGGATCCATCAGCCGCTCAATCGGCGTATCCGGATCAGCAAGAATCACCTTGCGCAGAGGCAGAATGCCGATCAGCTTGCGCTGCGCGTCGAGCACGTACAGCGTGTAGATGGTTTCCTTGTCGATGCCGGTACGCTTGAGCTCCTTCATGGCCTCGCGGGCGGTGATGCCCTCGTGGAACTCGCAGTATTCCGTGGTCATGATGGAGCCGGCGCTGTTGTCCGGGTAGCTGAGAATGCGGTTGATAACCTTGCGCTGATCCTCGCTCACGTTCGCCAGCACACGCCGCACCAGTCCCGCGGGCATTTCCTCAAGGAAATCGACCGCGTCGTCGACGAACATGTCGTCCACCAGCGCGCCCACCTCCTTGTCGCCGATGGATTCAATCAGCTTTTTGCGCTGCTCGTCGTCCATATAGGCGAACACGTCGGCGGAAATGTCCTTGGGCAGAAGCCGGTACAGGCGCAGCATCTTGTCCGTTTCCAGCGCAGCCATATATTCGGCGATGTCCACTACGTTCAGCATCAGCAGCGCGCCGCGCAGCTCGCTGCTTTTTCCGGCGGTCAGAAGGGAATCCAGCGTGGCTTTGTTCTTTTCCCAGTTCACGTCAGACCACTCCCTTCAGCATGATGGATGCGACTTCAAACAGAAGAATCAGCGAGCAGGTGTCCACGACGGTGGTAATCAGCGGCGTGGCGGTCAGCGCGGGGTCGAGCTTAAGCGCCTTCGCGCCCAGCGGCAGCAGGCAGCCGATCACCTTGGAAAGTACGACGGTCGCCATCATGGCGATGGATACGGTCAGCGCCACCAGCCACGAACGGCCGAACACCAGCACCTGAAGCACATAGTTCACGATCGATAGCACCGCGCCCACCATCAGCGATACGCGAAATTCCTTCAAAAGCACGCGCGGCGTGTCGGATGGGTGCATCTCACCCACAGCCAGCGCGCGGATGACCAGCGTGGAGGTCTGCTGGCCGCAGTTTCCGCCGGAGTCCATCAGCATCGGAATGCAGGCGGTCAGCGCCACGCCCAGCGCAGGCACGCTCAGAAGCAGCCCTTCATAGTGCGTGATGATCAGCCCGGTAAGAATAGAGCCGAGCAGCATCAGCGCCAGCCACGGCAGACGGTTTCCGGCCAGCTGCCACACGCTGGTTTTGATATAGGTATCCTCCGAGGGCGTCAGCGCGTTCATGATCTCGATGTCCTCGGTGGTCTCCTCCTGAATGACGTCCATGATGTCGTCTACCGTGACAATGCCCACCAAACGCTCGGCTTTATCGACCACGGGCAGGGAGAGAAGGTCGTATTTGCGCACCAGCTCGGCGGCCTTTTCGCGGTCGTCATGGGTCTGAACAGACACGAAGTTCACGTCCATCAGGTCGTCTACCCGCACATCGTCCTCCGCGGTAATCAGCTTGCGAAGCGGAAGCGTGCCGCGCAGCACGCCGTTTCCGTCCACGATGTACAGCGTGTTGATGGTTTCCTTGTCCACGCCGTTGGCGCGAATGTCGTCCATGGCCTCGGCGACCGTGGTTCCCAGCGGAAGGCGGCAGTATTCGATTGTCATGATGGAACCGGCGCTGCCGTCCGGATAGCTGAGGAATCGGTTGATGATGTGGCGCTGCTCCTCATTTACGTTGGAAAGCACGCGCCGAACCAGCTCTGCGGGCATTTCCTCAAGGAAGTCCACTGCGTCGTCCACGAACATGCCTTCCACCAGATGACCGGCTTCCTTATCGCCGATGGAGGAAACGAGCTTTTCGCGCTGCTCGTCGTCCATATAGCTGAATACGTCCGCGGAGCAGTCGCCGGGCAGGATGCGAAAGACCCTGAGCAGGTTCTCCGTCTCAAGGCTGGAAAGATACTGAGCAATATCCACAGGGTTGAGCATCAGAAGCGCGCCGCGCATCTCGCTCATGCGGCCGGAGGCCAGAAGGGTGTTCAGCCGCTGGGTAATAATCTGCTGATCCAAGGGAATTCACCGCCTTTCATTTGATAAGCACAACACAAAAACCGACACAAATGCGCAAGGCAAAGTGCCGCCGTGACGGTGTCAATGCATACTTCATGAAGGCGTACCGGGAAAATCAGTACAGGCAGCGGAAAACCGCGGCTGCACACGATCGAGGCACGCCGTCACCGGACATACATCTTCCGCCGTCTTCCATGGCCTGTCACCTCCCGTTTTGATATGGGTATACGTTTGAAAACGCAACCACGATAAGCATACGCATTCGGTGAAGATTCGTCAAGCACAGATTCTTAGTGTTTCTATTTCACGAATATGAAGATTCTGCGCGCCCGCCGATTCTGAAATTTTACATCAAGGCACCGCGCCAGCGGTGGCTTTTGCGCATTCTAACGATTATAATGGCGAAAAAAGAATCAATGCCGAAAAGAAAATGAAGGAAGAAACCAAATGAACGGTAAAAAGAACACGATTTATGATATTGCCGCCGAGGCGGGCGTATCGATTGCGACGGTATCCCGCGTATTGCGAGGCGAAAACACCGTAACGGAGAAAACGAGGAAGCGCGTGCAGGACGTGATTCTTCGCCTGAACTATCAGCCCAGCGCCATTGCGCGCGGGCTTACGCAGCGCCATTCAAAGACGCTGGGCATTGCGCTGCCGAGATTGGACAATCCGCATTATTCGCTTTTCTATAAGGGCGCGTATGACGAGGCGCTCAAGGCCGGGTACACGCTTCTGGTATTTTCATGGGAAACGATGAAGGACGCGAACTGGGATCCCGCCGGGATGCTGGTGGAGCGGCGGCTGGACGGCGTGGCGATCTATACGGACTACGCGAGCGGCGAGAACGCCTCCAACGAGCTGAACGCCCTGCACGCGATCCGGCAGTACATGCCGGTTGTGCTGATTGGCCACAACCTGCCCACGAAGGAGTATCCCTCCGTGACGATCGATCTGAAGGAATGCGTGAGCCTGATGGTGGAGCATCTGGCGTCGCTGGGGCACGAGAGAATCGCGCTCCTTGGCGGCCTGCGCGACATGCAGACCGAGAGCAAGCGCGACGCGGGCTATCACGAGGCGCTGAAGCGCGCGAAACTGCCGTTCGTGAGCGACTACCGGGTGTACGGCGACTGTACGCCGGAGGGCGGCCAGACGGCGCTGAACGGCCTGCTGGAAAGGCTGATTCCGTCCCAGTGGCCGACCGCCGTCGTGGCCGCCAACGACCTTACGGCCATGGGCGCGATCTGTGCTGCGGAAGCGCGCGGCCTGCGCGTGCCGGAGGATATGGCCATCGTCGGCTGCGACAACCTGTTTTTCGGCGCGTATATGCACCCGTCGCTTACAACCATCGATACGCACCAGACCTATATCGGCCGCCGCGCGGTGCAGATGCTGCTGGACGAATCGCTGCAAACAGAGGAGCATGTGCCCTGCCAGCTGATTCTGCGGGAAAGCAGCGGCGGGCAACGCAATGCGTCCTGATAGACCGGATTCGGCACGTCCTTGGTTTTTCAACCATTTAACAAATAAATGTGTTGACATCTCGTCCGCTTCGGTGTATACTATTTCACGTCGTCAAGGAAAGCCAAGCGGACGCGGCAAGCACCTTTAGCTCAGTTGGTAGAGCACCTGACTCTTAATCAGGGTGTCCAGGGTTCGAGCCCCTGAAGGTGTATGTGAAGAAGCTCACCTGATTGTGCAAGCAGCAGGTGAGCTTCTTCGTTTTGGCGTTTTGCGCGGAGCCGCGGCAAACGCAATCTCTCTTCGCCGCCGGGCCCTTGAGGGAATCCCTCCAAAGCCTGAAAAACCGGAAATTTCACATATGATTCAAGCCCCGGCCGTTTGTCTCGCGGCCAGCTTGTGGTATAATGATAAAACGAACGCACGTGAAAAGAGCAAGGGGAGATGGTTCCGTGACGCAGGAGGCGCGAATCCTCGGCGCGCTCAGGCCATGCCTGACGGGCGCGAATGTGCTGTGCGCCGTGTCCGGCGGCGCGGATTCGGTGGCGCTTCTTCGCCTGCTCATCTCCCTGCGAAGCGAGGGTCTGCTGCGCCTTCACGCCGCGCATTTCGAGCACGGCATTCGCGGACAGGCCTCGCTGGATGACCGCGATTTCGTGCGCGCGCTGTGCGCTTCGCTGGATGTGCCGCTCGCCGTCGGACAAGCGTCCGTTCCCGCGGAAGCCGCCCGCGCGGGTGAGGGACTGGAAACCTGCGCCCGCCGCCTGCGCCGCGCGTTTCTGAAAAACGCCGCAGCCGACGCGGGCGCGAGCCGAATCGCGCTGGCGCACCATAAGGACGATCAGGCCGAAACGGTGCTGATGCACCTTCTGCGCGGCGGCGGTCTCACGGGCGCGTCGGGCATGCGCGCGGACGACGGAACGTTCCTGCGTCCGCTTTTGCCGTTCTCACACGCCGAGCTGATCGAGTATCTGAACGAAATTGGCCAGCCTTGGCGCGAGGACGAAACCAACCGCGTTTCCGACACGCCGCGAAACGCGCTGCGCAACGAAATTCTGCCGCGCATCCGCGATTTCTATCCCGGCGCGGCGGACGCGCTCGCCCGGTTTGCAGCGATTTCCGCCGACGAGGATGCATTCATCGGCGAAATCGCGGAAACAGTATGGCGGGAGCGCGCGCGCGAATACGCCGGCGTGCGCATTGTGAAAAATTTTTCCAGCCTCTCCCCTGCCCTGAAGCGCCGCACGCTGAGACGCGCGCTGGACGAAGCGGACTTCGATACCGTCGAGCGCGTCTGCACGAGCGAAGGCAGCCTCCAGCTGCCGGGCGGGCTGACGGCGTATCGGACGGACGCCGACCTCTACGTAAGCCGCACGTTCTCCCCGCCGCCGGACGTGCCCTTGCCGGACGAGGGCAGGGTCGCACTCCCGGGCGTGTGCCTTCTGGCGATCGAGAATGCCCCGTCGGTTCCCATTCGGGACGGCGGCCTTGCGCAGGTGCTGGACGCGGAAGCGCTGAAAAGCGCCGTTCTGCGCACCCGGCGGGCGGGCGACTTTATCGCGCCCCTCGGCATGGGCGGGCGAAGCAAGTCCCTGTCCGACTACCTTACCGACCGCAAGCTCCCCTATCCGCTGCGCGACCGTGTGCCGGTCATTGCCAGAGGATCGGAAATCCTTTGGGCGGCGGGCATGGGCATATCGGAGCACGCACGCGTGTTTGAAAATCGCGCCGCAAAGCGGCTTACGATCACGATTTATAAAGAAAACGGAGGAAACAATGACAATGCGTGAAGACATGAGAGACATTCTCCTTGACCGCGTGGAAATTGCCGGACGCGTGAAGGAACTGGGTCGACAGATCACCGAAGAGTACCGCGGCGAAACCCCGCTGCTCGTTTGCATTCTCAAGGGCTCCGTCGTCTTCTTCGCCGATCTGATCCGCGCCATCGACCTGCCGGTGCAGCTTGAGTTTATGACGGCCTCCAGCTACGGCAGCGCCACGGTTTCGTCGGGCGAGGTAAAAATCAAAAGCGATCTGGACGAGAAAATCCTCGGACGCCACGTAATCCTTGTGGAGGACATCATCGACAGCGGCCGCACCATCGCCTATATCAAGGCCGATATGCTCAAAAAGGGCGTGAAGT
This sequence comes from bacterium, assembly GCA_963618055.1. Lineage (GTDB taxonomy): Bacteria > Bacillota > Clostridia > Christensenellales > Aristaeellaceae > SFHK01. Next base: position 39,105 of record CAVERI010000013.1, read on the forward strand.
CCCTGCGCGTCTGCGCGCTTCTGGACAAGCCGAATCGCCGCGTGAGCGATGTGGAGGCCGACTACGTCGGCTTCACAATCCCGGATGAATTTGTGGTGGGCTACGGTCTGGACTTCGACCAGATGTACCGCAATTTCCCCGACATCGGCGTTCTGAAGCCGGAAAAATACGAAAAAGCGGCTGATTAACAGAGAATTCATCCTGCGGGCAAGAGATTGCGCCAAGCAGCGTTTGAAAAGCTCCGATTTTAATGTTATAATATCGGAGAATGTGTAACAGTTGTCAAACGCACGATTTCACGGAAAGTGAGGAAACCCTGATTGGAAGAAAAAAAACGCGGAATCCTGAAAAGTGTGGTGATCTACGCGGTCATCCTCGCCGGAATTTTTCTGGTGATTCACATGCTTGGATCGCCCGCGAGACAAAGCGATCCGATTCGCCTTACCTACAATGAGCTGCTCGACTGGGTGGAGAGCGACCTGAAGGTTGACCGCGGCCTTTCCGGCGGCAGCGAAACGCACACCATCCAGAGCATCATCATCGTGAACAACGAGCTGGTCGGCATTTGCAACGATTCCAAAATCGCCGCCACCGCCTTCTCCACCTCGAACTACGACTTTCGCTGCACCCTGCCCAGCCAAGAGCGCTTCTACGACGATGTGAAGAGCGTGTATGAAAAGGTGCTCGGCGAAACCGTCAGCCCCACCGAATACACCTTCACCTTCGCCACGCAGAATCCCGAATCCGTCGGCTGGTGGGTGGAGCTGATTCCGATTGTCGTCATGGTTGTGCTGTTCGCCCTCATGATGCTGTTTGTCATGCGCGCCCAGTCCGCGGGCCCCAACAAGGGCGCCGCCTCGTTCATCCATGGCCGCACGAAGCTCACCGACCCCAGCAAGAACGTGGTTCGCTATGGCGACGTAGCGGGCGCGGAGGAGGAAAAGGAAGAGCTCAAGGAGGTCGTCGACTTCCTGAAATCGCCGGAGAAGTACACCAAGGTCGGCGCGCGAATCCCGAAGGGCGTTCTGCTGATCGGCCCGCCCGGCACGGGCAAAACGCTGCTCGCCAAGGCCGTGGCCGGCGAAGCGGGCGTGCCGTTTTTCACGATTTCCGGCTCCGAGTTTATGGAAATGTACGTCGGTGTCGGCGCGTCCCGCGTGCGCGACCTGTTTGATCAGGCCAAGCGCAACGCGCCCTCGATCATCTTCATCGACGAAATCGACGCGATCGGCCGCCAGAGGGGCACCGGTCTTGGCGGAGGTCACGACGAGCGCGAGCAGACGCTCAACCAGCTGCTCGTCGAAATGGACGGCTTCACCCAGAACGCGGGCGTTATCGTGATGGCCGCCACCAACCGCAGCGACATCCTCGACCCCGCCCTGCTCCGCCCCGGCCGCTTCGACCGTCAGGTGCTCGTGAACTACCCGGACGTAAAGGGACGCGAGGAAATCCTGAAGGTTCACTCGCGCGGCAAGCCGCTGGCCAAGGAGGTAGACCTTCACCTGATCGCCGTGATCACGCCGTACTTCACCGGCGCGGATCTGGCCAACGTGATGAACGAGGCTGCGCTTCTGACTGCCCGCACCGGTCAGACCGAAATCACGATGGACACCATTGAGGAAGCCATCAACCGCGTATCGATGGGTCTTCAGAAGAAATCCCACGTGATTCCCCCGAACGACAAGAAGCTCGTGGCCTATCATGAGGCCGGGCACGCCATCGTCGCCTATGTCATTCCCGAATGCGAGCGCGTGCAGGAAATCACCACCATCCCGCGCGGCATGGCGGGCGGCTATACCAAGTATATGCCCGATGAGAGCACGCGCTACATCACCAGCGCCCGCCTGCGCGCCCGCATCGCTTCCGCAATGGGCGGCCTGTGCGCGGAGAAGCTCGTGTTCGGCGACGTTACGACCGGCTCCACCGGCGACATCAAGCAGGCCACAAACACCGCCCGCTCGATGGTTACCGAGTATGGCATGAGCGAGCTCGGCCCGATCTTCCTCTCCGGCGAGCACGAAATCTTCTTAGGCAAGAACTTCCAGCAGACCAGCGCCGGGCTGAGCGAGGAAATGAATCGCCAGATCGACCAGCAGGTGCGTAAGCTGCTCGACGAGGGCGAGCAGCGCGCCACCTCCATCTTAACCGAGAACCGCGCCAAGCTGGACGCGATCGTCGGCGTGCTGATGGAGAAGGAGCACATCAACCGCGAGGAATTCGAGGCCTTCATGGAGGAGCGTCCCTACGATCCCGAGCGCGCCGAGGCGCTGCGCTTCCATCCCGACGCCCCGAAGCCGGAGGCTCCTGCTCCCGCGGAGGCCTGACACAACCGTATATCTCCAGTCGGCGGACAGGATTGCTTTCCTGCCCGCCGGCTTTTTTCCTTTTGAGGGATTCTTTCCGCCTGAAGCGGCATCCACACGCGCGGCCGCTTACCGCGGTCGCCCTCCTCCCTTGGCCGCCGCTCGCGCCGCTTTTTGTTATCGCATTCGGAAGCGCAAAAAAAACGCCCGGACAAGGGACGAATCCCCCATCCAGGCGCTGTCAAAAATTGAATTACACCTCGGGCTCCTTGTCGCTCTCCAGCGGCGCATCCTCAACGGACTTCACGGCCCAGCGCGCCATGTGCATCGTGGTCTTCTGCGCGCCGACGGCAATGATCACCTGATCATCGCGAAGGCCGGTCACCGTGCCGTAAATGCCGCCGATGGTGCAGATGCGGTCGCCAACCTTCAGGTTGTCGAGCATGTCCTTCACAGCCTTGTCCTTCTTCTTCTGGGGACGAATAAGGAAGAAGTAGAAAACAACGACCATCAGCACGATCATAACCAGCATGGAAATCAGGCTGGACGCGCCAGTCTGCGCGGTGGTTCCACTGCTTTCGAGCAGGTTGAAGAGCAGAGTGTTCATCGTATCGGGTCTCCTTTGATTTAAATTCTTCGTTTTCCATTATAACATGATTGCCGCCTTAAAACAACGATGAATCATGCCGACTGCGTAAAGTTTCGCAAAAATCACCAGCCGCCGCGGCCGTGCGTGGCATAGAAGTCGTCCGCCCAGTCGCGCAGCGCGTCCTGCTCGATGGCCGCGCGAATCTCCTCCATCATCCTCGTGAGGAAGCGCAGGTTGTGAATCGAACACAGCCGCAGGCCGAAGATTTCCTCCGCCTTCAAAAGGTGGCGAATGTAGGCGCGGGAGAAATTGCGGCAGGCGTAGCAATCGCATGTATCGTCCAGCGGCGCGAAGTCATGCGCGTATTTCGCGTTGCGGATGACGAGACGGCCGTTGCGCGTGAACACCGTGCCGTTGCGCGCCACGCGCGTCGCGAGCACGCAGTCGAACATATCCACTCCGCGCAGCACGCCCTCAATCAGGCAGTCCGGCGAGCCGACGCCCATCAGGTAGCGCGGCTTCTCCTGCGGCATAACCGGGTTGATCGCCTCCAGCATCTCGTACATGATCTCCTTGGGCTCGCCCACGGAAAGACCGCCGATGCCGAAGCCCGGCAGGTCGAGCTTCGCCATTTCCCTCGCGCACTCAACGCGCAAATCCTTATAGAACGCGCCCTGAACGATGCCGAACAGCGCCTGATCGTCGCGGGTTTTCGCGTCCATGCAGCGGTGCAGCCAGCGAAGCGTGCGCTTCATGGCCTTCTGCGCACGGTCGTAATCGCAGGGATACGGCGAGCACTCGTCGAACTGCATCATGATGTCGCTGCCCAGCTTCTCCTGAATGCCGATGGAAACCTCCGGCGAGAAGAAATGCTTGCTTCCGTCCAGATGGGAGCGGAAGGTAACACCCTCCTCCGTGAGCTTGCGAAGCGAGGCAAGCGAAAACACTTGAAATCCGCCGCTGTCAGTCAGTATCGGGCGTTCCCAGTTCATAAATTTATGCAGCCCGCCCGCGTCCGCCACCAGCTGCTCGCCGGGACGCAGATGCAGATGGTACGTGTTGGACAGGATAATCTGCGCGTTCAGATCCTTCAGCTCCTCCGGAGACACGGTTTTTACCGACGCCTGCGTGCCCACAGGCATGTAAACCGGCGTTTCAATCACGCCGTGCGGCGTGTGCAGGCGGCCGCGGCGCGCGCCGGTCTGCTTGCACACATGCAGAAGCTCAAACTCAAAGGGCTTTGCCAATGTCCTATCCTCCCGTCAAAAAAGGTGATCCGCCGCTTCGCGGATCACCCGATTGCCTTGCTTTTAAACGCGCTTACGCGTGGCGGCGCTTATAGCCCAGAAGCATCAGCGCGGCCAGTCCCATCGCCAGCGCCGCGAACGCGTAAGCGACGGGCATCGAGCCGTCGCCCGATGCGGGCATAACCACGGCGTCAATCACGCGCACGTTTACATCCACTGAAACGACAAGCGCGTCATCCTTGTACGCCTTCAGGCAGTACAGACCCGCGTCCTCCTCGGTCGCGTTCAGCAGGTTGTAAATCCGCTGGTCGCCGTCCTGCGTGATCGGCTCTCCCTTGAAGTACCACTGCCACGAGGTCGGCTCCACGCCGTCCACACCCACCTCAATTTGCAGATCCTCGCCCACATTCACGACCGCGCTCTGCGTGCGCGTGGTGATGCGGAACGTAAGATACGTGCGGATGGCTCCGGTTTCGGCCAACGCCGAACCGGCGATGAAAAGCATCATCAGCACCAGCGCGAACGCGCGGATTCCCACTCGCTTTTGCATCCGTATTCCTCCCCAAGGCAGAAGCCTATTCAATCCATATCGTATACCTAATTCTATTGCATTTCGCCCCCGGTTTCAAGTTTTTCCGCAAAATGGGATTTAAACGCAATATTTATGCAATGCATGAAACTAAATCGCAAAGTCTGATATATTTTATTCATATATCACACTGCGCGCAAGACCAAAAAGGGGCTGTTGCACAAGTTGGCTTTGCATAGTCGCACGAAAATTTAACAGAAAAGA